>JBGSSY010000128.1:0-9654 GCA_041736775.1 Bdellovibrionales bacterium
CCTGGAACAACCAAAAAGATTTTATTAAGGATGTATTTTCTTCAATGGGACTCAATGCCCGCTATCCAGAATATTGGAAGTAGACAACAAAAAATGTCAATTTGTCGATGAAAAGTACAGCCTTCAGTGAGAGCTTTTTAATATAAACTCACTTTATTTTCTTTTCCTTTTGCCCAAACTTCATTAAGTACGCCTGATTTGTTTACAAACCTCGCATCTTACGATGGCACAAACCGTGCTCTTCGTTGTGTGAGAAATGTGTGTAATGTGTTTACACATTTAAAAACAAAGCGAGAGACCTTTATGAAAACCTTTTTCCTATTCTTATCACTAGTTAGTAGTTCAATAGCTTTTGGTGGCGAACTCGAAACCGAGTTAGACTCCATCACACCTCACCAAAAATACTCTATTGAAAAACAAGCCTATACAACCAATCCACCTGAAATAATGAAATCCATATTTGGAGAATACGAGTGCTCGCGCTTGCAAGTTCTTCTCTCCCCTTTTATAGGTCTTTCTTCTTGCTCAGCAGAATATGATATCCGCAAAGCCCATCAAGCTATTTTATATGCTCGCTATATTCTTGAAAAGAAAGGTTTTTTGCGTTTTGAATCGGAATATCCAAAGCTGATGGAAGAACTTGCATTGGAAATCTACGAGGTTGAAAAACTTTAATTTTTTGTACTCCTCCTTCACCCAATGGGGTAATGCCCCATTGGCTTTTAATGAATCGAGCTTTTCTAAACTTCTTTTACTCTACAGGTCTTAGATCTCGTTTAAAATCATTCCTATTTTGTTTTTTTAAACTCTGCCCTGAAGCTTTGCTGCATTTTGATTGACGAACTTTCTTGCCTCTCCTTGAAAATCCAATAGAATAGAGTAAAGCCCCAATTGATCAATCGCTACGCTCTAAAGAAGAGGTCTCCTCATGGAAAAATCAACCGCAGAAAAGGCCCTTTCACTGAACTTAATTAAACCCCTTTATGGGACAATTGCTGAAATTGGTGCCGGTCAAGAAGTGGCCCGTTGGTTTTTTAAAGTGGGTGGCGCAGCGGGAACGATTGCAAAGGCCATGTCGGCCTATGATATGACTTTTAGTGATGATATCTACGGCAAAGAACCCAGTGGACGTTATGTGGTTGAATCACGAGTTCGTCGAATGCTCGATCATGAGTATAATCTTTTAGAAACAAGGCTCTCTGAAAAACAAAATCTTGAAAAGTTCTTTTTTGCCTTTGCTGATACGGTGGCTGCGAAGAGTTTTAAATACAAAGGCGATTGCCATGGCTGGATGGGTTTAAAGTTTCAACATACCCCCACTGAAGAGCCCTCACAGGTCATACTCCATGTACGCATGCTCGACCAAAGTAACCTGCAACAACAAGAGGCGCTGGGTATCCTTGGTGTTAATCTCATTCACGCTTGTTACAATTCCTTTTCAGATATAAAAAAGTTTTTAGCTTCTTTGATTGAAGGTGAACTCTCTCACCGTGTGGAAATCAACCTCGCTCACTTTGAAGGACCCATTTTCAAAACAGTGGATCAGACCTTGGTCCAACTTCTTTTGCTCGAAACGCAGCTCACCCCAGCCGTGCTCATGACGGATCAAAATCAAGCTTCTCACTTGGCTGAAGAGCTCTATGAGAAACAAGTGATTATTCACAGAGGTGAATTTGATCCTCCCCTTCTCACCGATATCGATATTCTTCGCTCTGCTCGCGATCATTATTGTGGCCAGAAAACGGAAGGTTTGTGCGATCCTTTTTTAATCAGTGAAATTTATTATAAAAAAGGTGCAGACTCTTTAGATCATCTTTTAAAAAGAGTTAAGCTTTTACAGAAGTGTCAGCAAAATATTTTGGTCACCAATTTTGACCGCAGCTTTAAACTGACTGAGTATATCTCGAAATTTACCAATAACCATATTAATATTGTTTTTCGCGCCACCAAAATTATTGAAATTCTAGAAAATGAAAAACTGGCTTCCCTTGATCGACTCTCACGGATTTTTAATGAGAAGACTCGAATGTACATTTACCCCGTCAATAGCAATCGCGTTCCTGACGGGAATAAACTTGATCCGGCAAAAACACTTTTTGGTCTCTCTGATTATAAACCCTCTGAGCTTAATGTTCATCTCTACAAACACTTGACGAAATCAGGCTATATCCAAGAGCTGACAAACTACAAACCTGATCTTGCTCTTTGGGATTCACAATCTTGTGGACAGCTTAAAGCGAAAGATGAAAAATCATGGCGCAAACTGATTGCTTGTGATTTGGCGTAATTTAAAAAATTAACAAAATCAGGTTATTCTGTTTTATAATTCAGAGATTCATTGATACATTTGAACATTGATACATTTGAAAAAATATTTATAAATAAAGTCGATTTCCTTTGCGCAGCTCGTAATATTGGCTCAATTACCATGACTTCCCCTTAAAAATCTCAAAAAATTAAGCTATGAAAAAATTCTTATTGTTCGCGTTTTGTAGTTTTATTGTTTTTCAGTCAGAGGCCACAGAGAGAATCATCGGTGGTTATAAAGTCGAGGGTACGGATCATCCTTGGCAGCTCTCTTTAAAATCAAAAATGGGCACCCACTTCTGTGGAGCGGTCCTGATTGATCAACAAGTGGCGATCACAGCGGCCCACTGTGTTTGGAGTGATAGTCCCGGTGATTTTTCTGTCCACGGAGGTTCAACGAAAGGAACTTTGTCTGATTTATACTCCATTGGAACAGTGGCTGAGATTGTCGTTCATCCTTTGTTTGATCGACAAAATTTTACCGCCCATGACATTGCAATCCTCTTTTTAAAATCAAAAGTCAAAATCACTTCGGCACTTCAGCCCATCAAGGTGGTTGATACTCAAATGAACTTGAATCTCGAAGACGAGTTTCACACTTTGACCACCCACACTTTTCAAACTTCGGGTTGGGGTGTGGTGTCACCTCCCAATATGATCGAAAGTCCTTCGCCCGATCTGATGGCGACCCAACAAAGGCCGCTTGCTTCTAGCAATGTCAGTTTATTTTTTGAATCCATAAAAAAATATTTATTGGATACTTATGATCTTGACGAAAAAACTTTAGCTCGAATCAGTGGCTTTGACGCAAGAACTTTGTTGATGGAAGGAAACGGAGGTCTTGCCGGCTCCTGTTCAGGCGACAGCGGTGGACCACTTGTGATGGATGTTAATTCTGTACAACTTCTGATTGGTTTATCAAGTTACACAGCTGGCGGAGTTAAGCGCTGCCTAGGGGTTTCAGTTTACACCAATCTTCAAGCCTATAAGGCTTGGATCGACGAAGAAATCGCAAAGCATTAAAAAAATTCGTAACCGAACAGGTCTCTAATCTCTTTTTGGGCCCCGGCGTTCTCTGTTGCGAACGATTTGGTTTTGGTAGGCAATATCGCCAAACATTTCGCGAGCCGCATGGTTGTAGGCCAGAGCAGCGTGGTCCTCTCTTTCGAAATCACCGAGATAATGGGACTTACCGTTTTTCTCGATTCGAGCGCGCCAGACTTTTTTGCTTTTAACGAAAGAGACCCCCTTGTAAAGAGAGGTGCTTGTGTCGGCACGCTTAGGGAGCATTCTTTGTCGCTCTTTCATCGAACAAACCAGAAGGTTGGATTTGCGATAGTCAAGCCCCTGTTGCCAGCGCCTTGGGTAAACCAATTGACCTTTTCTGGGTTTCATTAAAAATTGCCCGAGAGTCATCGTGCGAACACTCTCTCCAGTTCGAATACTGGTAATCACTGAGGGTTTGTTGGCTTTTCCGGAGTAAATCACTCTCCAGCTTTTCTCCATCAGTCGATCATAGTCTTCGGCATCGACTTTAACGGTTTCACCCGTTTTGGTTTCAAGATACTTCCAAGGCTTTAATTCTTTACTCATTATTTGACCTCTTTTGAATCACCAGACACCCGCTGATGGAATTTGTAATTTTCGGTGAATAATTTTTTCTAAATCTTCAGTACGAACAGCACCATGGAGAACTTCTCCATCAATAAAGACAATGGGTCCAGAGAGTAAACCCAAATAACTGGCATATTTAAGGTGATAATCGATCACTTCTTTAGATTGTTGAGAGATGAGACATTGTTTGAGAGGATCCACAGAGAGGCCTATTTCACTGGCTATCTTATATAGATTTTTTTCCGTGTTTTCTCTCTGATCCCCAAGAGTTCGAAGAAAATACTCTTGGAATTTTGAAGGTTCTTTCATCCATACACAAAAATGCATTTGACTGATCATATTTTGAATCTGATCTTCACTTGAAAAGAGGGGGCGAATATTAAGCTTTAAATTTTGATATCGGCTTGTCAAATCCACAAGTTCTCGAATTGTTTTTTCACTTCCGCTATTTCTGGTATCTGAAAAAAGTGTAATAACCAGATCACCTTTGGGATTACCAATAAACGGGGTCCATTCTTCTTTCACTTCAAGCTCAAATTGCGGTGGCTCTAGGTTAACCACAACAGGGAGCTCCATCACATACTTTTCAAGAATATAATCGACCCCTCTTTTTTTTCTTTCTTCGAGCAGTCTTGACTTGGCCATTTCTTGGGTGGATGGTGAGTCATCAAGGCTATATTTTTTTTGATATTGGATTATGTCTTCTTTGCTGATTTCTTTGGATAACTCTTTAAAAATATGTTCATCGAGGTAGTTCTGAACACTGAGTTTTAATTTTTCAGATTCACTCTTGATTATTTTTTGTTTGAGAATTTTATCAATCGACAAAAGATGATAATGGAACATTTCTGTGGCAAAAGAAGCCCAAACGTAATTATTGAGATCAAGATCGCTTTTCTTGATCAATTTTCCATCAATTTCAGCTAAACCTTTTTTGGGATCCAAAGCTGAGAATTCAATCAGTAACTGGGGTTCAGCAGGAATTCCAAACTGATTGAGTATGGAACTGGGTGAACGAGAAAGTTTTTTAAAACTCAATTTTAGTTTTTTAGGTTTTTTTTCGACTTGCGTGATGAATTGTTTATAAATATTCACAAAAAGAATTTCTTTCTCTTTATTCAGCAGAGAACGGTAAGGTGCTAAGGATTGAACCTCTTTTGCTGAGACTGAAAATTCACCACTTTGAGCGAGCGGACCTGATCCACTGGTTTTAAATTCCCAATAATTTTTTCCATTAAATACTTTTTGAGTTTGGAGGGGTGCCTTTGAGGTTTTTTTTGTACAACAAGTTAAAGCTATAAAAAGAGCAACAATAACGACATTAAGATTCATTTTTTTATATTAAGTAATAATTGCGCTGTTGCCAAAGTAGACTGGACTATAGTGTTTAGTGGATGGGTCATGGCGTATTCAAAGTCAATGGATCGCAAGATTCATTGCGCCTGAGTGAGAATTTCTCAATCGTTGACTTTGATAAGTGTTGTTTTTGGGATTCTGTTTATTCTTTTAGGAGTTCTTCAAGTGCCAAGTGAGTTGCCATAAAGCCTAGACTTCCGGTCAGATGGGTGGCTGTACCAAATCCTGAATGACAGTCTAAAGCCTTTTTAAAAGAAGTAGGACGCTCAAGGCAAAGAGTCATATCTTCGTTGGCATAGACAGGCCGCACAATTGAATAAACGCAACCAATGTTAAAAGAACCAGAACGAGGAAAATCGGCTTCGTGCCTGAGACGATAACGTAGCTGTGCTAACAGTTGATCTTGCTGGGTTGATGATAAATCCGAAGTTCTTAATTTTGTGGGATCTTTGCGCCCGCCAGCGGCTCCGACGACGATTTGTTTAAGATTTCTTTTTTTACAATCAAGCACGAGATCAAATTTTTTACGACCATCGTCGATAGCATCAATCACCAGATCATAGGGACTTGAAAAAATAAGATCACTGCTTTCGGAATCATAGGGTAAATCAAAGGAGTTCAATCGAATTTCGGGGTTAATTTTTAAACATCTCTCTTTTAAAGCTAATGATTTTAGTTTTCCGATCTCACCCTGTAAAGCATGGATCTGTCGATTGGTGTTACTGACACAAATATCATCAAAATCAACTAAGGTGATTTGACCCACTCCGGAACGAGCAAGGGCCTCAACAATCCAAGAGCCTACACCTCCAAGACCAATCACAAGAACGTGGGATTGTTTTAATTTTTCAAAAGCTTTAAGTCCATAAAGTCTCTGAATTCCCCCATAACGGAGATCGAGAGTTGGTCCTAGTTGTTTAACTTCTTGATCCATTAATTATTCTCAGAAATGAGGTTCATAAAATTATCTTCCACTTGCTTCTGAAGATCCTCTACACTCACTTGCTTAATCTTGGCAACCTCTTGAGTGACTTTTAAAAGGATTTCATTGCAATGAGGGTTCTCACCAGCCCGAGAGGGGGAATCGCTCTCGATCAAAATTTTATCCAGTGGAATTTCTTGGATCACCTGAACAATTCTTTTTGATGAGGCTTCGAAAATTCGAGGGCCAAAAGAAAGTAAAAAGTTGTGTTTTAGGTACTCTAAGGCCACTTCAATAGAACCTGAAAAACTATGGATATAACCTTTGATTTTATAATCTCTGAGTCGAATCAGAGTGTCGCCGTGGGCTTGGACAATGTGAAGCACGAAAGGTTTTCCAAAGCCCAGTTCGATTTGTTTCGTAAACAATTTGATTTGCAATTCTTTGTTGAGAACGGCTTTATCACCGGCATAATCAAGACCAATTTCACCGATCAAGTCGGCCTCTGCACTTTGCATCATCATCGCTTCAAGATCGCGATCAAAGTTAAAGTCATTGCTTTTAATAAACCAGGGATGAAGTCCAAAAGAGGTCAAAATTTTATCGGGGTAAAGTTTTTTATACTGCTTTTGAATCCCCCACTCTTTAGGCTCGTAGCCCCCCATCACCCAGAGGCGATTGGAATCGGACTGATCCACGGTTTGTTTCAACTGAGTTGGAGACAGAAAAGAAAGGTGGCAGTGACAGTCGATAATTTTCATGGGTGCCTTTTAATTCATATTAGACTCAAACCTAGCACTTTTAGCTCTCAAATTCATGCTTATTATTTAGGGCCAATTATGAAAGTCTTTAATGGCATCGATATTTAGCGGGCCTACAAATGGCTTTTTATCGATAAAATAGGAGGGTACACCTTGAAGCCCATGATAGTTTGCCGTCTTTTGGTTAAAATCCAGAATTTCTTGGGTCGATCGATTGAGATAACATTTTTTAACCTCTGACAAATTTGAAATTGTTTGACTGAGTTCTCCCAGTAAATACTTCTCTGGATCCTTAGGATCCATTTGTGCCAAGTTTTTGAAATAAACCTCAAGAGAATTTGGTGAATAGGTACTTAAACAATGAAAAAATTCTCCCACAACAGTTTCAAGCGGGTCATTCGAAGTTAAAAAAGTCTTTAAATAGAACGTCCATTGAGATTGTCCAGAAAAAAAATCAATGAGCTGAGGAATATGAGTCCGACAGTAAGTCGAAAAAAAATCACAAAAAAGAATAAAACTTTTACCCTTCTCAGGACCAAATCGAAAAGAATGGGTTAAGTCAACGGGCTCGCTCCAAAATAGGATCTCATCATTGATCTCAAGGATATTTTCGTCTTCAACAAAAAATTTATGCTTTTTCGCTTGTGTCAGTCGATATAAAGTTTCATTGTTTTTGTAAGCTGTTAACAAAAAATCTTTCTTTGCAAGATCTGAGATGAGTTGTTTTTTACCATTGAGAGAAATCTCATATTGAGCAGAATTATTAACGGATACAGAATACAATGAACAGTCCATTGAGAAAGTCTCACAAGAAATATTTTGGGCTGATTCAGAGTCTAATAGTCCAAATTTGATCTCTTTGACATCTTTTAAGTCTAGGATTTCTAGTGCTCTTTTCATCCAGGAAATTCTTAAGGAATTGGCATGTTCGTCTAAGACTTCATTCAATGGGATTTCAAATTGGGCACTTTTTAAGTATAAGTTTGAATTCAAGTTTTGAAATCTGTAGCGACTACTAGGCTCTGATCGCATTTGACTCAGGTAAAATAGAGATCCAGCACCGATGAGCAAAGAAAAAGAGATATAGATAATATTACGCAACTCTAGATTCCCCAGCGGTTGGACAGATAGATATGAATATTTTCGACCTCAAAGTTTGAAAGAGTTGCGTTATTGAGCATCAACTCATAAATTGTACCGGTAAAGAAATCTCCATCTCCACCAGGGCAACTACCCGCATCACACCAACCGTTGTAACGAAGACCAATACCAGCGTCACCCGGGTGAGCATAGAGTCTTGTTGTGGTTGTTGTGGTACCCACACTAACACCGTTAACAAAACATTCGATGGTTCCGTTGGGCCCAGCAGCGCCGGTGTAGTTGGTATAATCCAGTCTCCAAGTCACTGAGTATGGAGTATTGGCAACTATAGGCGTTGAAACTTCAGTGAAAGCTTGGGCTCCATCTCCGTCATTTGGAGTATTCCAGAAACCACAACGCAAACGACCTGCATTGATATAAATACTCACACCGCGGGCTGTTCCGCCCTCTTCATAAAGACCCTGTTTAGCCGCCACATTGGCTCCGGTTCGAATCGCCATAGAAACTGTTTTTTGCGTGTAAGGTCCGCCGGTATTAATATCAGGATGGTCAGGTGTCGTCAGACCGCCGGTTCCATTAAAGACAACTCCTTCTGGAGGAGAGTTCTCATTATAAACTTGAGATCCAACGTAGTTAATAAAATGATGCTGGAAGGTTGAGCCTGATTTATCTCTCCAACAACGGACACCATCGCCATCACCCGTCACGTCCACAGAACAGAAATTATCTTGGAAGAGCTCAGTGCGATCGAGAGACTCTAACCACATAACCAGTGAAGCATTTTGAGTGGGTCTGTAAGATCTCGCCCATGTACGGTGAAGAGTATCTGCTGCATTATTAGTACGGTTAGTATCACAAGCCCAACGTGCGTCGTTATTACTACCGGCATCCCAATATTTAGTTCCGCCACCTGTGCTTGCTATTAAGCGATAGTTCATTGCTCTGTCACCGGCATTCGATTGAGCACCTGTACCATTATATCCAGTTGTCATATTCGAAGTGTTATCAGGCATTGCGGTGAAGTTTGTCGCAAAAGCGGCTCCACCCGCGTTACCCGTTCCCGTCGTTATATAATCAATAACGGCCTGCGAACTTGTTTTAACATGGAATATGCGAGCATGACTTCCCTCTTCACAATAAAGACGCATTTCGTTTGGTGCAAAATTGAGAAGGAATGCTGGATTTGCATGACCCCAGAAAGGACTGAGCTGTTCATCATTACCCAGTGTGCTCGAATTAAGTAGTGGTAAGTTTGTAGTACGAGCTTGAACGAAAGGTGACGTGTTCGCTTGGTGAAGATAGTTCATCACCATCGTCCAACCACCACCGTCAGTGGTCATGTCACAAGAAGCAGAAATTGGTGCGAAACCAGGATTGTAAACTCCATCGGGATCAATAATATAAGTGGCTGATGGAGCCGTAGGAATAGCTGCTAATAAATCCGTACAGTTTGGATAAACTTTTGTTGCCCAACCGGCACTATCCAGTCGAGCTGAACGATTTTCTGCAAAATCCACCGCGCGAACAGAGACGAAATAAAATGCGGCGTCCACTAAATTAAGTCCAGTTTGTTGATAAGATGTGACACTTCCA
>JBGSSY010000145.1:0-12480 GCA_041736775.1 Bdellovibrionales bacterium
ACTGGAAAAATGAAACAAGGACTCGGTTTTCAGAGTTTAGAGGTCCTTGAGACTTTGGAACAGGACTCGCCCTTATCTACTAAAGAGATAAAAATCGCTTGCGACTTGACTGGTAAAATCAACGTGGCCAATTATAACAGAGCCATGGGAGAACTTTATAAACGTCTGTTGATCGTAGGTTATGGCGAAAAAGATGATGGGGTGTTCCCTTCAGCAATGATGGGAGCCACTTCCTTGATCTATGAAGATCTCTGGCAAGCAGCAAAAGCTATGAAGCATGAAGAGAGTAAAACACTAATTGAAAAAAAATTAGGTCCAGATTCTTTTTTCAAAAAAACCCAAGCTAAGAATTTGCAAACCATCATGAAAATCCAATAGGACGGAGCCTTTGACTCAAGTTTATTGAGTTAAAAAGCCATTCAAATTGATGGGGTAATTGGGGGTTTGGCCCTGTCATTTCTACTTTAACTAAGCTTTAAACTTATCGATATTGAAGGACACTCTAATTGTTTGCCGGTTGCAACTTTTCAGGAGTGGCACTTCTTGAGACTATCGCACTCTTCCCTTTTTTCTCAATTTTTTTTATAGTTAAAATACTTGCCTCAGAGAGCTTATCCCTTAATTCTGACTTTGCCCTAAGGTTTAATTTTCAATCTTAAGGTCGACCTTAGGTTATGAAAGAGCATTGTACGGCTGACAGGACTATGAGTTAGAAGGTTTTCTAACTCATAGTCCTGTCAATCGAAAGGTAAAAGTAAAATTAATAGGAAATATCACTTTTTGAAAAACTACACATATCGATGTATTAGAGGATCGAGCCCATGTATCGAAGAATTTTTCTGCCACTATTGTTATGTTTAAACGCGTGTGGTTCGCTGACTATTTGGGAGTCCCCAAAGTTTAGGGGTATGGTAATAGACGAAAAGGGATCTGCTATCGAAGGTGTCCAAATTTCTGATGTTAGCCAAACCCGCAAGACATCAAAAATTCTTGCAAAAACCGACGGTAATGGAAACTTTGATTTGATTCCTAGATATGAGCAAATATATCCCATTGCTCCAGGTTGCTACGGTTCACAACAAGGTTCCTTTCTTTTTGAAAAAGATCTTTATGACTCTGCCACGGTTCCATACAACATCACCTGTGGCGGGGGAGAAATGCCTTCAATGTTAGACGTCAAGGTCGTTCTAAAGTTTAAAAAGAAAAGAGAATAAAAGCCTCAATATTATTTAGCTTAATATTGATAAAGCCATTTCTTGATTAAACATAAATTCATGCTTTTAATACCTTTGTTGTCTCTGCACGTAAGGAATTATCCCCCAAACCTCATCCTCATTTTGCCGGATGTATCTCTTCACCGTTTCATATTCTTTCCCCCAATTAAGAACACGTGTAAAAGGACTCAGTTGCCAAATCCCTTTTCCATATTTACGAGCAAGAATCCCGGTGAGTGCTCGATTGAATTTTACATAAGATTCTCTATCATCAATTTTAATCAGAAAATGAATATGATCATGTTGCACACTCAAACTATAAATTCGAATACAAAACTTCCAAGAGTATTTATTAATATAATATTTGACCTGATTAAGCTCCCGAAAAAGTCCGGTGCTTTTGTCACATTTCAGGACAAGGTGAATAGGTTGTTTAGTGGATAATGGTCGCCTTAATTTCCGTCGACCTTGATTAATTTGACCACCATGCAATTTAAGTTGGTCCTCTTTAAAAAGTTGAAGTTGTTTCATCAAGAAAATATAACATAGATTTTAATTCCCATTATTTGTTGTTTTCTCAAAGTTTTCTTCCTCAAAAGAACTTTCCTCAGAGGGCTTCTGGCGTATTTCTGACTTCGCCCTGAGGTTTAATTTTCAGCTATTGGATCCATCATTGGTGAATTAAAAGATCATTTTATAATCCAACTAAAAGATTCAAAAAACCAGTCAAGATCTTTTTTTCATGAATATCTTAAATTTATTTATAAGGATACTCTGCATCTCCCTCAGGAGACCAAATGCAATTTACATCATTAGGATTTATTGGAAGCAACTTTAGATTCTTTTTGTCGACAGACCAGGCTCTTTCAGGTTTGAAAGGCTTATTTTCAGAGGCATTTGTTTTTGCAATAACAGCATAAGACAATTGATTATCGGCAGTACGACATTGAAATCCGTTGTAGTTTGACAGTGATTCATCAGTCAGAATATTCAGATCAGTCACACTCAGTTCTATAAACGCAGCCTTGTTATTTCTCATTCCAATTTTTTCTTTTGCAATTAGAATGTGGCGACCCGTATTTAATACTGTATATTCAACTAACATTTTTTCGCCTTGCATAGAGCCGCTTAAACTTTTCATGTTTGCAAAGCCATTGGATGATAATAATAGAATAATCAAAATTTGGAGTTTCATAATTTTAGGGTATTTCTAAGCTAATAAAATGTCCATAATGCGAATTGAACTATATTAGATTTATTCAGAAAATTCCTGGATATATAGTTCATGTTTTTTAATTATAGTTTTCAATATGCAGCACAATGAGTTAGAAATTCTTATTATAGACAAGATTGCTCCCTCAAATTAACCTCACATTATGGCTAATACTTTATTTGATAAATTAAAATTAACTTGTTTAATGTTAGTAACCCTCAGTCAATTAGGCTGTATTACATTTCGAGAACTAAAAATAGCAAAAGATAGCCCTATCAGTAAACGACCCACCCTAGGCTGTATTGAGAATGCATTAGATAATTTCAATGAGATAGCTTTCGAGAAATTCACAGTTTCGTGTACTAATCAATTTCAGATTAGTTTGAAGGAGACCACTCAATGTGACTCTGTTACATATATGTATTATTATAAAATTCTCAGCCCAAGTCGAGATGGTGGTTTTTCAGCGGTGATTACCATTGAAATAAAAAATGACAAAACAAATTATAAAAATTTGTTCCAAACGAGTGGGCATACTAATAATTTGATAACGAACTTTGAGAAAAAGATTATAGTTGATACTTTAGAAAAAGTAGATTCCCACCTCAGTAAGGTCTGCGGAATGGAATTTGTAACAAAATTATCAATCAGTGACGAACGGCCGCTTTCTGATAAAAAATAGGCATGACAATTTAAAGTGAAGTTAGGCAGTTTTAGAAGTACCAAAAAGTATTGATAAATTCCTATGCTTTTAGATGATTAGATCGAAAAGCCAAAGCTACCATAGTGTCTTATATGTCTCGTGCTGTTTGATGTTTGAGTAGAAACCAACAGTTAGATGAGAAGATCCCCCGCATTGTCATTTATGTCCTTCCTTGCTTTTTGTTGTTTTGTTAGAGACGAACATTTAATTGAAAAGAGCCCCATTTTGATCAAGACCAACAGTTAAATGAGAAGTGCCAATAAATTGAATTGAGAAGAGCCCCATATTTTGTTCGAGACCAACATTTAATTTCTCTCAGAAGGACAGGATTACACCCAAAAGAAAAAATTGGTGGAGCGTACAGGGATCGAACCTGCGACCTCAACGCTGCCAGCGTTGCGCTCTCCCAGCTGAGCTAACGCCCCACACGAAGGGTAATAACTATCTTCAGAAATTAAGGAAAGCAAGAGTTATTCGTTGATCTTTTGGGGCTTCCATATTTTACTAGGGGACAATTTTTTTAAAGCAAAGGTGCCTATGGGTCTTCTTAAAGTCCTTTTAACGACAATGGTTTTTTTATCAATCACTCCAGCTCTGGGAGTGGATTTAGCCAATCGGCTTGGGGTGGGTTATTCCAACCAAATGAGCTATGACCTTCCCAGTATCACTGCTCGTTACTATCCGAACTCCACCATTGGATTTTCTTTGGCGGTGGGTGTCGATACCGAAAATAACAACTCCAAATTTGGGACCCTTGCTAAAATTTATCGCAATATTTTTAGCGAAAATAACCTTAACTTTTATGTGGGTGGGGGAGCGGGGCTCCTCAGCGTTGAAGTCGCTAACCAAAATCGCTCCGGTTTTGAAATGTCTGGCTTTTTGGGTTGTGAGTTTTTCTTTTCAGGCCTTGAAAACTTAGGCTTTACCTTTGAAACGGGAGTGGCTATTCGCTCGGATTCTGAAGGCACACGTTTTAGAACCATTGGTGATCATCCCCTTCGCGGTGGAATGATTTTTTACTTCTAGGAGATCTTATGAAAAAAGCAATTGAAACTAAACTAGCCCCAGAGCCGGTTGGACCCTACTCCCAAGCGATCGAAGTTGATGGAACTCTCTACTGTTCTGGTCAAATTGCGATTGTTCCAGCAACCGGTGAAGTTCTTACCGGTGATATTGAAAAGCAAACTCTGCAAGTCATGACCAATGCGGAAGCTGTCCTTAAAGCGGCGGATTACAAATGGTCTGATGTGGTTAAAACCACCATTTTTTTAACGGATCTCAAGGACTTTCAAAAGGTGAATGCCCTTTATTCAAAATATTTTACAGCTCCCTTTCCGGCTCGATCCACAGTTCAAGTTTCGGCCCTTCCAAAAGGCGTGAATGTCGAAGTCGAGTTGATTGCTAAGAAATCATAAATGAAAAAAAATATAAATTTAATTCTGGTCATAGCGGGACTGACATTTGTCAGTCTTATGGCTTTTGGTCTCTCTTACTATTCTTACTTCAAAAAAATACAATCCTTTCCCATCACCTCATGGACCGAAGATCATAAGGCCGACTGTGCTGTGGCCCTAACCGGAGGCCCCAACCGAATCAATGATGCTTTTGAACTTCTCTATTTAAAACGCGTAAAAAAGGTGATTATTTCAGGAGTGAACCCTGCTACCGAGCTTCGCGATATTTTTCCTCAACGTTTCTTTTTTGGCGACATTGATGAGGACGACATTATTCTTGAAAAAAGATCTCTCACCACTTACGGTAATGCTCAGCAAGTTCTACCCCTTCTTGAAGCCCTCAACTGTAAAGATGTGGTTTTGATCACCTCAAACCTTCATATGGTGAGAGCCTACGCCACCTTTCGCTCCCACTTCCCGGCAGAGATTCCGATTTATCAACGCTCGACCATCGGTAAGCGCTTCAAACCTCACTGGTCACAAGTTAGTGTCGAGGCTTTTAAAACGGTCTTTTATGACCTTTGGTTTTATTAGTAGCGACACCATTCCAAACTGAGAGGTCATTCCATTGATTTTGTTTCTCATTCGAAAGACTCAATTTTGAAGATTGAGGAGCCTATAAATTTTAGAAAGGAGTCTTTCTAGGCGAGATTCGCGAACACCCATTGATCTCAACTTATCGAGCACTTCTTGATTTCTAAATTTTATTGCAGCAGTGAGTGGTGTGAGTTGATCAAAGTGCGACTCAAGTCTAGGATTAGCCCCATTTTGTAGAAGATAGAGAGCAATTTTTGTATGTCCTTCTTTGATAGCCGCAACAAGAACAGTCATTAAAATTTCAGGATGCTGGTAATTGACATTGATCCCGTTTTTCACATGAAAATCCACGAGGGTGAAATTTCCCTGGACTGTGGCTGAATAGAGTTCTTTCCAATGACCTGCTGACATTGATTCCTTTTGGAAAAGGCCAGTATTTCTCGTTAATTGGCTTTGGTGTCAATTTCTAAATGGATAAAAAATATATAAAATAATGATCAAGGTAACTTATCCCTCGTATTTACTATATTAGATGACCCAAAGTCGAGTCCGTCCTCACAAATAATCTCCATTTAAATAGCAAGAAAAAGTTAAAAAAACACCTGATTCCTCCGATAGATAAGCTATGAGAACAGTTGTCTTTTTGAAGGTCGCCCATGTTTGCTGTTGTTGATCGCATGGGTCAGCAAGTTTCAATCAACTTGCGCTATACCTACGACATTTTTATTTTAAGTTACCTCAGCCTTCGTTCAACGATGGTCAGTCGTTCGCAAAGTTGGCGAACTCTTTACTCTGTGATCTCTGCACAAATATATTTTACCGGCTGGCAAGCGATGCCACTGATCGTTTTTTTAGCGATTGGTTCGGGTGCACTGGTGGCGTTTCAATCGATCATGCAAATGACTTTTTTAGGGGGAGTGGATTACGTCGGTAAGATCACTCTGATCATTGTGGTGCGTGAGCTTGGCCCACTGTTAACTGCATTGATTGTCATTGCTCGCTCTGGAACGGCTGTGGCCTCTGAGTTGGGTTCGATGCAAGTCAATAAAGAAATCGATGCTTTGAAATCTATGGGTATTAACCCATTAAGTTACGTGATCTTTCCTCGTCTTGTGGGGGGAATCATTAGTGTGCTCTGTTTATCTTGTTATTTTGTGATCTTTGCTACTCTTTCTGGGGCGATCGTTTGTCGATTAGCAAAGAGTATGCCCTTTGATCTCTACTTTTCTTCTCTCTCTCAAGCTGCTGGTCTCAGCGATGTTTTGATCTTTTTTCTAAAGAACTTTATGAGTGGGCTTATTATTTTTTCTGTGTGCTGTTACCAAGGGCTCAAGGTGCAAAAAAGTCCCCATGAAATTCCGCAAGTCACTACTCAGGCGGTGGTGAAAAGTACGGTTTATGTTATGGCTTTTAATCTCATTTTAACCGCTTATTTTTATATGCATTATCTTTCTAACATTGGGATCTTTTGATGACAGTCACTATTAAATCCCTTCGCCTTAAAAATGTCACACTCGCTTATGATCAACAAGTGATCTTAAGTCGTTGTGATTTTAATTTTCCGATGAATAAAAACTGTCGAATTGTTTTTAAAACCGATGCTGAGAAGTTTTATTTCTTTCAAAGTTTTGTTCAGGTGGAAGGTTTCACAAGTGGTGAGTATCTGATCAATGAAGAGAATGTTTTGGAATTAAGTTTTGAGGAGTTCATGCATTATCGACTAAAAATTGGCTTTGGTTTTTCGGCCCGTGGTCTTCTTCATAACCAAACCCTGAGACAAAACTTAGAGTTGCCCCTTCGTTACCATAAACTCGTCAAAGAAGAGGATCTCAGAGAAGTGGTTGATCATTATGCTGAGTATTTTAGATTAGGTACAGATCTAGAGAAACGTCCCTCAGATGTCTCAATGCAGTCGCAAAAGTCGGTTCTCATTTTAAGGGCTTTTATTCATCATCCTGAGCTCATCTTTCTGGATAGTCCTGAACTTATGATCTCAAACTCGATGCATGCAAACCTCTTACAGTTAGTGGATGATCATCGAAAATCAAAAAACCTCAAACATTTGTTCTTTTCAACTCAAGATGAAAGTTTGGCCGAGTGTTTGGCTGACGAAAATGTACTGCTTATTAAGAAAAAATTATTGTCGACTGACGATCTTAAAAAACAAAGGATGGCGTCGTGAAAGTAAAGTTTAATCTCTTCGAGAGAGTTTCAGGTCTTTTTGTCCTTACAGCGATTGTCTCTGCAATTACAGTGACCATAGGGATGGGGATTAAAAAGGGTTGGTTCGAACCTAAAGTGGGACTTATCACTATTGTCCATTCCGCAGATGGGATCAATGCCGGCACACCGGTGAATTTTTCTGGTTTAAGAATTGGATCGGTTGAAAGTGTGGATCTTAAAAGTAAAGGAGAGGTTGAAATTCGTTTTAAAGTGATGAAGAAATTTTTAAAACGAATTGATAGCCAAAGTCTGGTTCGTGTGGTGCGCCCGTTTATCATCGGAGAAAAGGCCCTCGACATAGAAGATGGTGAAAGTGTCGGTCATCCCGTGAAAGAAGGAGATCGTTTGCAAGCGCAATACGCTCCTGATTTTTTAGAGTTCTTAGGGGGTAATAAACTAGGAGCTTACCTGGAGTCCCTCAGTACAACTATGGCCAACTTACAAAAACTAGCCGAAGCTTTTTTATCCGATGAACGCTCTGATAAGATTATTGAACTCTTTGACCAGCTTTTTCCCTTGATGGAGCAAATGAACAGTATGGCCTCAGAGGTTTCTTTACTTTCAGCTTCATTAAACGAGAAGCAAAAAATGGCTCGAGTCCTCGATGATTTTTTAAAAATTTCTACTCAAATGAACAAGGTTTTGCCAGCTGTCGCAAAGGATATGCCCGAGCTATCTTCAAATGTACTTAAACTGACGCAAAATATGAATCAGCTGACCAATGATATGAAAGATATTGTTCCAGTGATAAAAGATATTGCCCCAGGGATCCCAGCAGCCAGTCAAAAGGCGGTGAGAGCGCTTGATGAAACTGTGATCACCTTAAAGGCGATGCAGAAATCTTTTTTTCTGCGCAGTGCTGTGAAAGAAGTGAAAGAAGAAGAACTTGAAAGACAACCGACAGGTGAAAAATAATGGGAGAGTTTAAGGTCCCCCATCCTCATTACGATATTAAGGCTCTTGCAAAAAGCCTTAAGCTCGCTTCGATTGATGTGATTAAAACATCAAAGATGGATATTGAAAGCCATTGGTTTCGCTCACTGGGACCTGCCGATCTTTACTTTTGGAAAGTAAAAAATAAAATCGTCAAACATCAGATCTCAATTTACAATCAAATCATCGAATGGAATGAGTACGACGGTGTTAAGACGGGATTTGTCAACGATGATGAGGCCCAGCAACACACTGAGACGATTTGTTTTGACGAAGAGGTTAACCCCAATGTTATTCGCCAGGCTCTCGATTTTCTTGAGCAGGTGGAATCAATTGATAAAAAGGTTATTGCAGAGCTCAAAGACCATTATCACTTTTACAACCGTTGGCCCTTTATTACTTTTTTCAACAGCTCTATTCGTTTTTTTAAGAAATCCTTTAAAAAAGGATAGACTTTTTTCTAAAGCCTCACAAAAATAGGGCGTGCTTAGCCTTGAATTCTTTTATCGCTTTCTTTTCTCTCGCCGAGCCGGTGCTCTGATTAAAACCATTGCTCGCATCAGTGTTCTTGGGATTTGGCTGGGCGTATCGGCCCTCATAATCGTCGTTAGTGTAATGAATGGTTTTAATCGCACCATTCGCGACCGACTTCTTGAAGTTGAGCCTCATTTAGTGGTTCGCTTTAAAAACCTTAAAAACACTTCTGATATTCAAAATCATCCTGTTTGGAAGCAGCTTAAAGAGCGGGGAGTTGAGTTCATGGCCCCAAGCTCTCAGCAAGATATCATTCTTCGTACCAGCGAAGGTTATATTCAAGGAGGCATTGCTCAAGGTGTAACACGAGAGCGTCTCAAAACCCTTCTTGAATTTGCCAATAAAAAAAATCAAATGCCGCTTGAAGGTCTTGAAGAAAAAGTGAACAACCTGAAAGAGGGTGAAATTCTTTTGGGTGTGGGTCTTGCCGATTCTATGGGTTTATTTAACGATGACTCTGTTGTGCTCATTCCTCCGGAAGCTTTATTAATGCCAACCGGTGAAATTCCCCAACTCTCCCAAGCGACAGTGAAGGGCTTTTTGGCGACCGACATTGAACGGCTGGATACTCGAAGTTTCTTTTATATTCTTGATGAATCCTTTCAACGCTTTCGCTCAACCGCTGGTTATGATCTTACTCTTGAAGCTTGGTTAACAGAACCCTCAATGGCTGATTCAATCAAAAAACAATTAAAGAGCGATGATATTGAAATTGAAACTTGGACAGAACGAAATGCAGCCCTCTTTTTTGCTCTCAAAATGGAAAAAGTGGTGGTGAGTCTTTTAGTCGGTTTAAGCACTCTGATTGCTGGACTCTCGATTATTTCTGTGATGGTTTTACTCATTACTCAAAAAAGAAGAGATGTGGGTAACCTGCTTGCGATTGGTATGACCAAAGCACAAGTCAAAAGTATTTTTGTTCAGATTGGTGTGCTCCTTGCGATGGGTGGGCTTTTTGCAGGCCTTGTCACTGGAGTTATGAGTAGTCTTCTGATTGACCGTTTCTCGCAAGATCTTTTGCCCTCTTTTTACGAAGAAACCAATATCCCTGCAGAAATTCAGTGGGTGCAAATTGCCTCAATTATCATTATCGGTTTTATTTTGACCTATACTGTTCTATCTTGGACGATGGCTAAAATCTCTTCTTATCAGCCCAGTGAAATTTTAAGGAGCTGAGTAAGACACACTTTGACCGTTTGTCTCTTTCACAGTGACACGAAATTTTTCAGCACCTTGTTTAATGAGTGGGGTAGAGAGCTGCTCATAAATCCATTGAGCCAAACACTCTGATGAAGTGTTAAGAATATTGAGCACTTCACAATCCACACTTGGAAATGAGTAAAACTTTTCGCCAAAGCGAAGTTCAATGTTTTCATCCACTTGACCAATTTGCAAAAAGGGAGAAAGGCTTGGAATCAGTACTTTTTCATCCAAAGTTTCGCAAATCTCTTTCACTATTTTTTTGAGTTCAGAAAATTCAGCAGCAAGACCAGTCTCACTATCTAGAGTTTTAAAACGAATCGCCACTGAAACATAATAGTTGTGTCCGTGGAGATTCTCAGCTCGGTCTTCTGAAAATAGTGTGAAGTGGGTGGCTGAAAACTTAAATGTCTCTTTGGAAAGATGAACAATATAAGACATCAGACCGACACATTGTATTCGCGAAGAGTATCATTGAGTGAGGTTTTCTCGTCAGTGGAAGCTTTACGTTGTCCAATGATGAGAGCGCAGGGGACATGAAAGTTTCCGGCATTGAATTTTTTCTCGATCGTCCCTGGTATCACAACACTGCGTTCTGGAACGACACCTTTATATTCTTTTACCGTCGAGCCTGTGACGTCTAAAATTTTAGTCGAGCCAGTGATGGTGACACCCGCTCCTAAAACAGCACCGGCTTTGACCAAAACACCTTCCACCAAAATGCAGCGACTTCCTCCCGCGATTCGTTTTTTTCGTTAAGTCAACGTGGCAAGTCTTTGACCCGGAGCGCAATACAACCCCACCATGGACAGCCCCGAAAAATGGGTGTAACTTCAAGTTTAGTTAAGTGAAAACCCTTGGATTGCCGTGAAGACCATCATCTGCTGCGCCATCCTGATCCTACCTGCCGCCCATGGCGCACCCCGGAAAACTTCCGAAAAACCCGCCGCCGCCGTGCCGCCCAAGGCTCGGGTGGTGGTCGTGCCACCCAGGAAAACCAAAGTTAAAGTTCTCGTCAGCACGTCGGCAAGTTCCGCAGTCGATCCAGAGAAGTCCGCACAGGTGGAAAAGAACACCGTCCCCAAAGTCGTCACCGCCCGTCCGGTCGCGTCCAATCGTTGGCGCTGGATCCCCAAATTTCAAAAGAGCGGTAAGGAAGACACCACATGGGGCTTCATCCTGAAAAGGCCCTTCTAACCAGACTTCCGTTCCGCAAGATCCTCCGGCCTTTCCTCCAGTCCTTACGGCGTGTCGCAACCTTACCGCTCACTCGAAGCCGAACTGCACGATGCCTTCTGGGAGGCGGAGGATGATGGCTCGGAGGTGGCGCTGATGGCGGCGTTTCTGAAAAAATTCCCCGGGCCGGCGCTGGAAATCGGATCCGGCTCAGGCCGGCTGATGTTTCCGCTGGTGCAAATGGGATTGGACGTGGAAGGCCTGGAACTTTCCGAGGACATGTTGGAGTTGGGAAATGCCCGGGCGCGGCGGTTAGGAATCCGGCCGGCCGTGCATGTGGGCGACATGTCGACGTGGAGCGACGGGCGTAAATTCTCCGCCCTGCTGGCTCCGGCATTCACCCTGCAGCTCGCTACGGACCCGGAAGAAACGCTGCGCCACTGGCACGAACTGTTGGAAAATGGCGGCGGGCTTTACCTGACCGTGTTCATGCCCTACGCGGAACTCCTGGGCGATCTGCCGGAAAACAAGTGGTATGAAGACCACAAGGTCACGCTGCCCGATGGCAGGCTCGGGCTGTTGGAGACCCGCCATCGGCTCGATCACGCGCGTCAAACCGTTGATCGCGAGCACCGGTATTCCCTCTCGGGCGATCCGCCGCTCACGCACCAGTCGCGGCAGTCGATCCGCTGGATCGAGCACGGCCAGATCCTTGAAATGCTGGAACGCCGAGGCTTCCGGATAGACCGGTTTTTTGTGGACTTCGACCCGACGCGGGTGGTCGAGGACCCGGATCGTATCGATTTCGAAGGGATTCTCACGTACCACGCCACCCGGTTGGGGTAGGTAGTCAAATTTTATGAAAGAAATGCAAATCGCCATTCTTGACGGACTGGCAGCAACCACCGTATGACGCTGCCTGTGTCACGCACTTTCATATTGCTCGCAACGCTGGGAACTTTAACGACTTCCGCCATTTGCCAAACCTGGGAACGCGAGGACGTCGGATTCGAGAGTATCCAGAGTCGGGCGCGAGACCTTGCCAACAAACCGTATGTGTCGCCGAACCGCGACAGCCTGCCGGCGTGGATGAACGATCTCACCTACGACCAGTACCGCGATATTCGCTTCAACCCAAACCAGGCCTTGTGGGCGGCCGAGAAGCTTCCATTCCGGGCGATGTTTTTCCATCCCGGCTATCTTTTCCGGGAACCGGTGGTGCTCAATGAGTTCACCGGCACCCCCCAGCAGCAAATCCGTCTGGCGGGAGCGTTTTTCAATTACGGTCCGCGG
>JBGSSY010000247.1:0-21075 GCA_041736775.1 Bdellovibrionales bacterium
CCGCTTCAACTTGTCGGTCAGCTTTTTTATTGGGAGAGGTTAGACTAAAATTCTTTTTCATAAGTTCCTACGGCAAGTTAAAAAGGCCTTAAAATGAATGCCAGACCAGTGATTATTTGGGTTAAACCTAACCTACACGCATTCAGATGAAATAGAAATCATTATCAGTTTTAAGGCTCCTCACCCCAGGATTAAGCTCCAAATCTGATAAATTCTTCACCACCCCCTCAATGACGGGGGCTAAATAGACCGTTGGGTTGGGTTAAGCAAGGATTGTGCATGGGAACTAAAATATAAACCATAGAGTTAAAAACTAGATAATCGGATTGAAATAATTTGTTACATAATAGTTATTTCTTTAGATCAAAATTATTTGAGTTCGCCGTAAATGATCCTCTCATTGGCTGTAAAGCTATGTTGTTTGAGCCAATTGACAATGGGTTGGGCCGGAAGAATATCGGCGACAGCGTAGGGGTGATGGATAAAATTCCCTTCGTTCATGTCAATTCCCCCAATAAAAAGTGATGGTAGAGCGGCTAGGGACTGTAGATTGGTTAGGGGCAGTTTTGTGGGAGTAAAACCAGTTTGCCAGAGCCTTATTTTGCTGGTTTTTCTATCGACGGAATTCCACTGATTAGATTCAATAAATAGGCTCGCGGCAAGAACCTCGCTGGCCCATGCGTTGCAGTTTTGAGTCATCAGTCCCCAGGGGTGGGTCACAAAGTTATAGCTTCTTTTTCCAGAGGCGAGAAGTCGAGAGGCATGGTTCTGTTCAAAAAATCTTTTGATTTTAATTTGCGCCGTTTTTTTCAACTGTAAGATTTGAGATTCACAAATAAAAAGAGCACTTTCAGCTAAATAAGAGGTCAAGCTCTCAACTCTGAGTGAGCCGCGGGTGTAGTTGAAATTTTCATCACCATACATATGGATGACAAAAGGCTCTTGGGTGGTTCCGGGCTTGAGAAAAACAAATCCCGAATGGAGAAAGCGACTTTGATTAGGCTGAGTGCAACTTTCTGGAAAAATGATTTTCTCCGAATGAGAAAGTTCTTTGCCGTGAAGACATTTTTTGATGAGCCGTTCTCTTTGTTGATCACTCGTCACACCCGCTTGCAAAGCTCTTTTTTCGAGGAAGTGAATCATGTCTTCGCTTCGTTGAAATCTTTGTCCGAGGTAACTGTCACGCAGTTGATATCGACTCATGGGTTGGTTACTCCCAGTATTCATCATTAGAACAAGCTCATGACCCTGTTTTTTAAGTTGCAAAAGGGTTTTGCGTGTCGGTTCATAGAGATTTTTACAGCTAGAATGACTTTTAAAGCCGTAGAAAGTTGGATAAGAGCGTGGAACCTGGTTCAGCAGATGAGAACTTAAACTTTGAGACGAACCCCACGTTTGATTGAAGAATCCAATAATAAAATAAAAAACAAATAATTTCCCCACTTTGAATCTCCCCGAAAGCCTGGCGATAACACGAGTTTTCGCTAGGGCAAAGCAGATTGGTGATTTTAGCTATGAGAGTCAATACTGTGATCCCTATCTGCAAAATTTCAGGCAAAAAAATTTTTAGAACAACCGAATTTTTAAATCTTAAATAGTCTGTCAATGCGGGGCTGAATTTCAGCAAGTCCTCTGAAATATTTGGGGTTGAAAAGTTTTTGCCTTCACATCTTGTTAAAAAACAGTAAGACTTTAATGGATCTAATTTCAAAGGGTTTAAATATGCCACGATTCATTTCTTATTTTCTAGGAGTGTTATTTTTTTTCAATCAGAGCTCGTTTTGTTATGCCGAAGCCGTTATTTCTGAAAACCTCATCAAGTCATTTGAAAAAAAAGACAAAGTCGATGTTCTCATTCATCTCAATGAAAAAGCGGATCTCACTCTAGCCCTTTCAATTTTAGATCGTTCGCAACGAGTCCAATTCGTCTTTGACAAGCTCACCGAGACAGCGAAAAAGTCTCAAAAAAAGTGGCTCGATTATTTAAAACAAAAAGGATATCAAACTCGATCCTATTACATTGAAAACGCCATTCTCGTGAGGGATGCCGACAAAGAACTCATTCAAAATTTGAGTCTATGGGATGATGCCCAAAGTTTTACTGAAGATGTTCAATTTAAAATGAAAGAGGTTGATAAAAATCACCCCGAGCTTTTTGGCACATTGAAAAATCGTTCTGATTTAGAACTTAGGAAAGTGGAAGCCCATCTTGAAATGATTCAAGTCGATAAAGTCTGGCGCGAACTGAATGTACGTGGAAAAGGAATAGTCATCGGTGGACAAGATACCGGCTATTTCTGGCGACACAACTCTTTGATTAAAAAATATCGAGGATTTAACAAGGGACAAATTGATCACAACTATAACTGGCACAATGCCATTCGAAGCCCCGATAGTGGAGCCTGCGCGAATGCGAACTTTGAACCCTGTGATGACAAAGACCATGGCACCCACACCATGGGAACAATGGTGGGGGACGATGAAAAAGGAAATCAAATTGGGGTAGCACCTGAAGCCCAGTGGATTGGCTGTCGCAATATGAAACTGGGTGAAGGAAGTGTATCAACCTATCTTGATTGCTTTGAGTTTTTAATGGCTCCTTACCCTCTAGGTGGTGACCCGGTCAAAGATGCAAAGCCAAGCCTTGCGGCTCATATTGTTAATAACTCTTGGTCTTGTCCCGTGAGTGAAGGATGTCGGGGAGATGAGTTTCTTGAGAGCGTGAGAGCGTATAAAGCGGCTGGAATTTTACTGGTGGTAGCGGCCAGTAATAATGGCCCCAACTGTGGAACAGCCAGTGATGCTCCTGCCAAATACTCAGGTGAGCTGATCAGTGTCGGAGCCTACAACACGATTCTCAATGAAATTGCTTTTTTTTCAGCTCGCGGCCCCACATCTTGGAATAATAATTTAGCCCCTACATTAACAGCCCCAGGTGCAGTTATTCGATCCTCAATAACCAAGGGCCCTGATAGTTATGATGACAAACCGGGAACTTCCATGGCTTCTCCGCAAGTTGCTGGCGTTGCCGCCCTTCTTTGGTCTTATCGTCCTGAATTGATTGGCCAGATAGAAGCAACAATGGATATTCTGCAAAAAAGCGCAACTCCATTCAAAGCGAAAGACAGTTGCCCAGGGTTTCCAGCCCAACAGATTCCTAATGCTGAATTTGGTTTTGGCATGGTGAATGCCTATCGTGCACTTATCCAAAAATAAGAAATTAGAATGTAATAATTTGACCCAGCCAAGGTCAGCGGCATTTTTGACCAGCACTCAGATGGCATAAAATTTCAAACACTCAATGAGTTTAAAAATACGAACTCATCAGCAGTCTTAAAGTAATACGTCTCTCAACGAGAATCCAACTACAAATCGACAAATAAATTGAGAGCCGATTGAGACTCGGTTATCCTAATAGACATTAATGGGTTAGATTTTTTGAGGGGGATTATTAATGAGTAGAATTGTATGGGTTATTTCATTTTCTCTCGTTGTTTTTTTGCCTTTCCAAAACTGCGGACAACCCATGTCAGCACTCACTCAATCCCAAATCCTAGAATCTTCTGATAACCCTGATCAAATTTATTTAGCTGAAGACGAGACCTTTCTCTCAAAGACCTTTAGTGTTTCCCTCTGGGAGAACGTTCCTGAATTTTCACTTTATTTGGTTAAAAAAGTGAATCCCGAAAATCAGAACACAAAAACTATTTTACGACTCAGTGGCTTTGTTGGCAGCAAAATATTTTACGATCTTGAAAACGATACGTTCCAGGATTACAGTTTATTTGTTCCTCGAATTTATGATGTAAACCCAGATACGGGAAGATCCAGTGAGATTTATCTTCAAAACGATTCGGGAACAAAACTTCTCTCAGTTTCCGTTCAAATGACGCCTCCCAGTTTTAATCTTAATTGGGAAGTTTCTCTTCCAGAATCTGTCACCCCCCTCGATCTCTTAGAAAGCCAGCGTCTGGTCTCGGGCAATATAGGTAGTATTCGTTTAGGAAAAATTGAAGTCACCTGGATGGGCGAGGAAAATCCTATTGCGCAAATTGTCAGTTCTTGTTCAAACACAGAGCACCTAGAAAACAATGTTTGTGTGAGTAATATTAGATCTTGTCCCATAGCCAATGGCACGGGCCAACAGATTTGGCAAAACAATATGTGGAGTAGTCAATGCGCCATTAACTCATGCAACAATGGTTACGTTCTCACCAATGGCTCATGCTTGGTCGCAACGACAACTCCAACATGTTCGTCGACACAACATTTAGAAAACAATGTTTGTGTCAGCAACACTCGCTCTTGCCTAGTTACTGACGGGACTGGCCAACAGACTTGGCAAAACAACATGTGGAGCAACTGCGCCGTTAACTCATGCAACAATGGTTACGTTCTCACCAATGGCTCATGCTTGGTCGCAACGACAACTCCAACATGTTCGTCGACACAACATTTAGAAAACAATGTTTGCGTCAGCAACACACGCTCTTGCCCCGTTCAGAATGGTTCAGGCCAGCAGACTTGGATCAACAACATGTGGAGCACCACATGTTCTGCTGTAACTTGCAACATGGGCTTTGCACTTCTCGGCGGTGCTTGTATGGCCACAACCATAAATCCAGTTTGCTCTCCAGGTCAGTATTTGCATAACAATGTTTGCGTCAATGAAGGAGTCGTTTGCGCTGACCCCAAAGTCAATATTGTTGGTAGAGCCTCTCGCCTTCAAGGGGTCACGGGGGTCTACTACAGCCCTCAAAGTGGTATCACTCGACTCAATGGCAACAGAGTAGGAAATATTGTTTACAATACAGCAACAAAACTGAGATTGATCAATAATGAACTTTTGGCCTATGGTCAGGGAATTTACCTTTTGAGTACAAGCTATCGTGAGGTGATCTCATGGAATCTTTCTCAAGGTTTACTCAATCCCGCAAAAAGAGTTGAACTTTCGCCGAGAGTTGAAAATTTTGAAGCTTCAGACGTATCTGGTGCTGCGCAAAATGGTCTGGATCATTATATTTCGGGTACAATACGTGACCGAGACGGAAAGCAATTCCCCGGTTATTGGAAAAATGGAATTTACCAACCCTTGCCGCCACCTCCTGGAAAATCCACCCACTACACCAATGGCATGGCGATCACACAAAACGGTGATATTTACATTATTGGCGGTGATTACTTTTGGAAAAATGGTGTCATCCAATCCCTCTTGTCTGGCACCACGGGTCTATTTGCTGAAGCCAATGATATTTTTGCCTATGGAAATGATATCTACATGGCCGGTATATATATCGCTGCCGCTGGCGAAAAACCAAAAGCGGTCTACTGGAAAAACGGACAAAGAATCGAGCTGACTGATGGTTCAAGCTCCTTTTCAGCCACGTCTGTGAAGGTTTTAAAGGGAATTGTTTATGTTGGAGCTGTCGAAGGTGCCAGCGCGCCCTATTCGTTTCACTACTGGAAAGGTCCACAAAAGTTTAATTTTACCCAATCGACAAGCTACACATTTCTCAACAGTCGAGTGGATCTTGAAGTGATGGGAGAAAATGTTTACATCATGGGTTCCGTTGGTTCCAATGGACTGCAGGGTTATTTTAAAAATGGCTCATTTACGCAAGTGCCTGATGTTACAAATGAGGTTAATACTCCGGTAAAACCTCAATTGCAAGATATGTTACTTACTTGCCCCTAGTGCCTATCAAAAAATTTGAATAAGTTATTTTGTGAAAAAAATAACTTATTTACAGTGATACTTTTAGTTTTTTAATAAGCTTAAACTTCAAAAAATGTTATTTAAACAATTAAATAAAAGAACAATTAATCTTCACAACGAACTGTGTTGTCAGGATTATTTGTGTTGTGTTCATTAACGAGATCAGCAAAAGTTTCATACACACATTCACTAACTTCAACGTAGAAATCGCCATCTTTGAAACATTCATTTCCTTCGGCTTCAACTTCTTCACATAAGGCTATTTCACAATCCTCTTGTGCATAATCATTTAATGTTTCACAAATAAGATCATTGGATTGCGCTTGTACAAAAGAAGTCGAGATAGAGACCAAAAGAGATAAAAAAAATACTTTCATAGCTCACTCCTTGTGAGAATCATCTTTCTAATCTACAAAGACTGATCAAACATAAAAAATGGGACTTTAATAACTTTTCGCCCAAGTAGGGTCAGCAGCATTGTCATCCTGAAACCATTTTTCAACCAGATGATCGACAAAACCCTGATTAATCGACTTTGCAATTATTTTTGTAAATTGAGAAATTCGACTATCGTTCTTACGAAACGAAACACCATCTCCCAGGCCAAACACAAATCCAAGTTGAGGGTCGGCACCCAAATTGCCTGTGACAATTTCTAAATCTGCGTTTTCGCCGAGGAGGCCAGTGGATATCAAAGATGACATTGAACCGGTATCAACCATAACTAAGTCAAACTCAATTCCGTAAACGAGGCCCACCATTTTGTTGTTGGTGTATGTTTCAAGTGTATCCGCTTCAGTTTCAACAACCAGGAGTTTTTGAGTATTTCCACTCCAATGAACTTGATTTCCAATCAATTTCCCATACTCGATAAGTTCAGGCTGTAAAAGAGATAATTCTTTAAAAAAATCAGAGCGAATAGTCCCTGATTGAACAAGAACACGGAGTCCAGCGAGTTTTTGATAATCATTGGAGGGCAAATTCAGAAGTTCCATTTTCATTGTTGAAACTCGAATATTATCCTTTCGAGACATTAATTTTTTTCCCGCTTTATAAATGGGACCAATCATAGATACATGTTTTTTTCTCTCATCGGTTATGGACATTCCTGCAGAAACAGCGTCACCCAACCCCTGATTGAGCTGAAAAAGCAAAGATAATTGTTTTTCATTATCAACAGTAATATCTTCCCAAGTGACAGGTACAAATTGAATGTAAGAATAGCCAGCCAGACCGATCACATGTGTCATCAATTCGATATCAAAGCCGGTTAAGTTTTTATAACGGTCCCAGCACTTATAAGTTGTAAACTGTAGATCCTCGATAATGAGTTTAAAAATTTTCTGATTTTGAATCCCAATGCTTTTGGTTTGTGGCTTAATTGTATATTGCCCGGACTTTGATTGATGAATTTTGTAAAAACGAGGAGCTCCATCTGGTTCTTCCCCGTTCTGAGTTCCATGATCGGCGCAGGGTAAATTAAAGCCGGCATGAACAACTGGGGTTGAAAGTAGACAAAGTATTAATCTGAGTAGATGAAGTTTCATTAATGCTCCCTTTGATTGAGTTTATTATCTAGAGATATTCGGTGATGCAGGCAAGGCAAAGGAACTGGTGGATTCATTTTGTATAAAATGGCTTACTATTCTAAGGGTAGAATTTGAAAAAAAAACACAATGACTGAGAGCGACACTTGGCGTTTTAGAGGAGAAAGAACTATCAAATTATTCAATAGTTCTTTCTTGGCAATTACATTCCTATGTCGACATTTTTGCCCAGTTGAGTTTTGAGCATTTGTTTTGTTTCTGAGGTCAGGAGATTTCCGGAGCTAATAGAAAGATAAGCCTTAGTCGAAAATCCCAAAGGACTGAATACATAATAACTGATCTCCTTTAACTCATTAAAGGATAAGAGAACAAGCTCGAGAGCGGGCAATCCTTGAAATAATCCATCGGGTATAGAACTGATTAGGTTGTCGTTTAAACCGATGACAATCAAACTCGATAGTCCTTGGAAGAGGCTTTCAGGAAGGGTATTGATTTTATTTCCACCCAGATACAGATATGAGAGATTTGTTGTGTATCTAAAAAGGTTAGAATTTAATTCAGAGAGCCAGTTGTACTGTAGATACAATATTCGTAAATTTTCTGCTCCAGAAAAAAATCCTGGGGGAAGAGAGGTCATTTTATTTTCAGACAAATTAAGAAACTGTAATGACGTTGCATTAGAGAGAAGATTTGAGGGGAGTTGCTTTATTTGATTTTTACTCAAAAAAAGCTTTTCTAAATTTTGAAGATCAGAGAAAGACCCAGCAGAAATTTTTGAAATTTGATTGTTTGACAATTTTAACTCACGAAGTCTTCTTAATCCCTTGAAGAGTTCGGGTTGAATGTTCTCAATCTTGTTAGATGTCAACAAAATGTCTTCAACGTTAAGTCCTCGAAAGAGAGTCGAAGGGATTTGTTGAATTTCATTATAAGATAAATCAAGAGTTCTTAAATTGGTTAAGCCTTGAAAGAGGTTTTCGGGAAGGGTTGAAATCTTATTTTGTTTCAATGAAATATATTCTAACTTTTCTTGTCCTTGTAAAATACCCAAAGGCAAAGTGGTCAGTGAATTTTTGTCTAACGATAAGGCCTTTAATTGAGTAAGACCTTCAAAATCCTTAATCTTTAAAGAAGTAATCTGAGAATCCTTAAGATCTAAATGTGTGACTTGCTCTAAATCGGTGTTTTTTATCTCATGACAAGGTTTTTGCAACAAACTTTCGAGTTTATATCGAACAACTCCGGTTCGGGTACAAACATTCTCAAGAGCGTAGCTCTGATAAGAGATCATGGTCATGAGAACCAAAAGAATGGTTTTGGTTATATTTATAAATTTCATACAAACTCCTCATTGAGTCGATTTTAATGGGTAAGTAATAAACGGTAGATGAGGTCCACCCCTCAGTCATCAATTATTTTTATTTTTTGATCCATTTGATCTTAATCTTTTTTCACAAAAAAAATTTAGAAGAATTTAAATGAAAATCAGCAAAGTCACATGAGCTCATTAAGATAAGAACAGTCGTGCCCCTCGCTGATACAGCGCAAAATTTTTCATTATGAAAAGGTAGAGCATTTTATTGAGTGAGAGGAATCCAAAAAGTAAACGTAGAGCCTTTCCCGTGCTGACTGACAAAACTGATCTGTCCGCGGTGCTGGATCACAAATTTGCGGGCCAGAATCAGGCCTAAGCCGGTGCTTCCTTCTCCCTCGGTGGGACGGGTAGAAGTCTTACCAAATTCGTTAAATAATTTATGATGTTCATTCTCTGGGATTCCCTGCCCAGAGTCTATAACGTTAAAATAAATTTTATTATCTTTTGAATTAACCTGGAATTTGATAAACGATTTTCTATGGGAAAATTTAACTGCATTAGTGAATAAATTGTCTATAACTCGACATATTTTTTCATAATCGAGCTCAATTGAAGTTGGCAAATTTTCAAATGTGTATTCAAAATTGATCTCTTTAGACTTTGCTAATATTTCGCCTCTTTTGGCCATTTCCAAACAAAAACTTTGTGTGTTCTGTTGTCTAAACTCATTTTCTTTTTGATTTAGCTCACTCAAATCACTGATGAGTTGAAACATGTAATCTGTATTTCTTGAAAGAGTTGAAAAAATGATTTTAGCTTCAGGTTCTAAATCTTTAAACCAATTTTCGTTCATGGCAAGATCCAAATAACTTTTTACAATACTCAGAGGGGCTCGCATATCATGAACAACGTTTCTAAAGGATTTAACCATGGGTTGATTCTCAATAAAAAAATTTTGAAGACGCCCCTGTTCCACAACCACAGAAAGTTCATTGGCCACATCTCGAAAGACTTCAATGTGGTTATGGTTATAAGAGTTGAGACTAAAGCTTGAAAAGAAAACCACACCAATTGACTTATTTCTAGAACGCAAAGGGCAAGTGAGGCTTGATTTTATTCCATCATTCAGAGCAAGAAGAGTAGAGGCAGAGTCGGGGTGAAGTGAGGCATGTTCGGGTAAGTTATTAATGACCCGAGGTTGATCGGAATTGATTATTTGCATTAAACTGCTGTTTTTGATGGGTGCCGAATAATTTTTTTGGAGATGAACAATGGGTCCTTTTGATCGGATCCAGCTTAAACAGAGGGACTCTTCTTTATCGTCAATCAGAGCAATACCAATTCGATCAAATGGTATCAAAAGACCCATAGATTCAAAAATGTAATCAAGGACTTGTTCATAATCAGTGCCACCTGTGAGTCTGAGATTGATTTGCTTTACGAGCTTGCCAAATAAGGCTTCAGTATGAAGAGCAAGAATCTCTGGAGGGAGTGAAGTTTGATCAACGATGGGGAGTTCAATGTTAGGAAAGATTTTTTTGTTCATGACCATCCTAGGAAAAGAGAAAAGGTCTTTTGAGAACAAAAAAGTCCATAAAAAGCACCTCGATCATATTTGTATTATTTTATGAATATAAATAAATTTGACCCATTTACAAAACACCTTGGAAGGAATATCAACTTATGCCCCTTTCAATGGTATTGAAAGGGGTATCTCAAATATTAGTTGGTAGCTCGTGCCGGAGTGGAACCAGGTGCTGTTGAAATGGCGCAGCGTCGTAGGCCAAGAAAACCACACCGGGTGTATCCTTGGTTATAATCCTGAATAACTCTCTCGTTGGCTTGAATCTGTCTTTGGTATCGAGCTCTGTCATTATCAGAGGCTGTTCTCATGTCTCTTTCGAGTCTTCGATTTTGAGCCTCTCGGCTCCACCTTTGATACTCTGGATCTCGTAGACATTCTCTTTGTTGTTCTTTCGATAAGGCTCCGGTGTGATTGCGATACTGTTGATAGAAACGCTGACATGAATTCCCAAGGGCCATGGTTGAACCAAAGAGAAAGAAAGTCCCCATTACGAATAAGGGCGGAACGGCATGGGCTTGAGGAATCAATAAAGCTTCAATAAGCTCTATAAAAACGACCGATTGAGCTTGGCCTTCATTAATGGCTTTGGTGAATTTTTTGTTAAGTTCTTCAAAACTTTCTTTGCCACTGACTTTGACTAAAACATCATTGAGACGAATTTGAGAATCATCCAACGTCTCCACTTTAAGCTTTTCACCTTTGTAGTGTAAAACGACGGTGTTGTCGTTGATCTCTTCCATGGTAAAATTGACTTTTTCCCAAGGGGTCATGCTTTCTAATTTTTTATAATGACTCGCGTACTTTGCTGGTAAATCATTTTGATGCATTTTTTCAATAAATTCTTTTGCGTTCCATTTTATGGTTTCTGCAAAGCTTGTAGAAACCATAAAGATACCGATTAAAAAGCCCATGATGATTTTCATAAAATTTCCCCTTCATTAAGATTCTTTATAGTAGAAATAACATTCAAAAAATAAGCCAGTTTTATTCAATAATATGACGAATATACATCTGAATTGTGACTTTCTGTCATGCGTATGTCAAAACAATGGAACCTTTGTCTCAATTTGATATCCACTTTTTTTGTTTATTTTAAAAAACAACGGGACTTGATTCGTTTAATAAGGTCTTGGGAAGAGCGAGACCCTGGCCTTTAGTCGATGAGGAAGCTTTTGGTCTAAAATTAAAAGTGCTTCTTGGGTGTTATAACGAGCTGAAAGATGAATCAGGCAAATGGATTTATTCTCAAAAAAATCAGCAGCCTCAATCAATTCATCCAAGTGGAGGTGTCCCCATAGGCGAGTATGATCGACAGATTTACGCTGATCAAGGTAAGTGCACTCCATAAAAAGAACTTCACAATTTTTGAGGTCAGGGTGGGATTTGATAAATTCAATTTGGGTGTCGCCGGTAAATGCTATGATGGGCTTGAGAACTTCTTCTTCTAAGGACCCTTGAGACTCTCTGATTTTTATCAACTCAGGTCGAGACAATCCTTGATACTTCTCTTTGAGTTTCTTTTTTTTCTCATAAACAATATACCCATAAGACGGGATGCGATGGGTGGTGCGAAAAGCTCTTATTTTGTAGTGTTCGTTAAAATCAAACAGAAAACCATCACTGACTCCGATCAATTGATAACTATAGTTAAACCCTTCAATTTTTTTCCACTCGTTCAGAATCAATTTGACACTTTCTACATTTTCATTGGGTAGTAAAATCTTGGCCTCAGGCAATTGAAAGAGTGAGCGTTGAGAAAGCAGGTAGTTGAGTCCTGATCCGTGATCCGAGTGCATATGGGTCAGGCAATAGAGGTGAGCATTGAGTTGAAAGGGAAGTCCCTGGGCAATATCAAAACAGATTTTAGCATTGTTAAAAAAGATCGAAGTGGTTTGACCAGCAATACTATAACCTTTGAACTGATACTGATCAAAAACCCAAGGGAAACCTTTTTCAAGACTCACGGGTGAGTCGCCATTTGCCGAGCCACAATATCGTGATTGAGCCAGAGAACAGGTTTTTCAATTTGCCAGCTATAATGAAACATAAGATATCCTGTGGATTTAAAAACTTCTTCTGAAAGTGGAAAAGTCATTAACTCTTTTTCATCTTTATGAAGCCCGATAAGATGGTCAGAGGAATCAAGCATGTAAGTCATCTGCTCCATGGTATTTTGCTGTGGCCACTGTTCAAAAACACTGTGTGATTTTGTTAAGGGATGATTCACATATTCGCTGGTGAATTTCATAATTTCTGAAAAGCTCACACCCTCTTTGAGCAAAGCCTGACATTTTTTGAGAACGTCTTTACAATACTGAGAGGATTTTCCCTCTTTTTGAAGGGCCCCGAGGAGTGGATACAAAGAGACTTCGACCCCCTGAAAGATGCTTGAAGAGTTGGTTAAAATTTCGGGGCAATTAAAGACGGTGCATCGAACACCTTGTTTCATAAATTGGCGACAATGCTCTTCAAGTTCGATCTTTGCCCAACCTTGAAAGTAGGGTGTATAGGTTTGCCATTGATACTGATCATTCACTAAAATCTCAGTGCCATGATAGCCATAGGCCAAATAAGAAACTCGCCCCCCCTGGGATTCGATGTCTTTTCTCAGAGGAGAACTCAGTTCGACCAGATGTTTAAAGGTGTGGGCCGTCACTTCTGAAAAGTTCAATTGTGAAAAGCGTCCCAGTTGAGAATCAAACAGGGCTTTAGAGGCGGTAAAACGTTCGCCCCGTCCTTTAAAAACTTTGTTCATAACGGGCATAATGATTTTAGCCCGAGGTACTCCACCCGCCATAATATGCATAAAGATCACATTGGATTTTTCAGGAATGATTTTTTTAAGTTCAGACAAGTACTCTGTGACATATTTTTGAAAGCGACGGGTGCCATTGGCTTGTGATTCAAGAATGCTTTTCCAATTGAGATGGTCTTTATCCCAATCACTCATTTTGATTCCTTTGAGCTGATCACAGGGTGTTAAACCTTGATTATCAGGTTCCATATCAAATCCAGCTTCGAGAGGAATATTAATAAAAGGTTTGGGCTGAAGCTGAGCTTCTTCGGAATTCAGCGCTCTGAGTGTTCCGTCTGAGTCTCTTCGCCCGACAGTGGAGCGAACGATGGTGAGACCCCGTCTCTCGGCCTCTTCAACAATTCCATTGGCGTAGCCTTTTGAAAACAGTTCGCCAAAAAGGACAAGGACGTCTCCTTTTTTATAACCTGCTAATGATGGAATTGTTCGCATTGAATCCATGATCTCTCCTCTGATTTAAAATTTGAAATAAACATTTTTTTTCTCTTAAGACCAGCAACAAAAAATAAAGGTGAAGTATAAAAAAAGTAAAAAAAACGGTAGTTTATGCTGATTCAAGAATAGACCACTCATACCACTGACCATGGAGAATTTTCAAGAATTTGTAAGCCTTATAAATCCAAAGAGTTCAATGTCAGCGCAAATAGGGCTTTTTGTCGATATTTTTGACAGTGACATTCTAGGGAAATCAGGGGGTTAGGCTTTTATTGTTAAGGTATGGTTTTTGTAAAAGATACAACTGAAAATTGAATACGTTTAACTTACTATGTTTTTGTCAGGGGAAACATGAAGAAAAACAGCTATCTAATTATTTTAGATCGCCATCGGCATTTCTTTATTGCTTGGTGCCTTCTTGCAACCAGTTTTGTAGGAATGCCATTGCTATATGCTGATGAGTCCATGTCGACTTATGATTCTTCACTTCAAAGATCCAATTTTTTATCTATTAATCCCCGTTATGAAAAAGCACTTGAGGAAACCCTTGAAGAGAGACGTTCCCTTTTTCTTTGGCACCTTCGCTTTGACACCGAAAGTTTACAAACTGATCAAAATATTCAATCTCAAAATGTGGGTGCCACTTTCAGAACCAAATATCGCTACCGCCTTGCCGAAAATTTTAATTTCCAAGCCAGAGGCAATATGGTTTTTCAATCCGGACGTTCACAAAGTATTTTCGGAGATCTTGAACCGAGCAGTGGTATCTACGCCCAAGAAATTAAGTTAAAGTGGACTCCGTTGAGTCAAAGGCTTGAACTCTCATTAGGTCAGATTAGTCAGAGATGGTTTAATGAAAATCTCTTTCTCGGAGGAAACGTTGGCTTCCCCGGTACAGCTCAAAAGATCAAAATTTTTGATGATAGATTTAAGCTCAATTTCATTGCTCAACAACTGATCCCAACTTCGACAACTTTATCGACTCGAGTCACTGAAAAAGAAGAAATGCCCCAACTCTTTACTGAATCAATAGAAGCCGATTATCTTCTCAGTTCCAATAACTGGATTCAAGCGAGGATCACTCACTTTAATTTTAACAATCTTCCTCGTATTGTGGCTTTTGACAGTTTTGTTTATGGAAACACCGTCACTAACACCGATCAAAACAATGCTCGTTTTATTTATGATTTTGATGGCTTTCTTTATCAAATGGGTTTTGAACAAAAAGTGACTAATTCACTCAGTGCTCAGTTGCAGTGGAATACGATCATCAACAATGCCGCGCCTAATGATTTGGGTGAAGCCCAGGCTATAAAATTGTTTGTTGCAAACGATTTTGGGCGTTGGATTTTTGCCGGCTCTTACACTGATTATTTTATTGAAGCCGATGCTGTTCCCGCCAGTTACAACAGCCATCGCTTGGGACATAACAACCGAATTGGGAACTCTTTCGAATTAAACGTGGAGTCCAAAGACTGGGGAATTATTTTTAGAACCCAATACACTCGAGCCAATCTTTTGAATGATAGCACCATGAGGATCGATGGATTACAGCAAGACAATCAACAGACCTTTTATTTCTCGGTGGAGACAATGTATGACTTTATTTAAAAGCCTTACAATTCTCCTCATCACCAGTTATCTTCTTCTCGCCGGTTGTGTGAAAGCTGACCGCACCAGTAAAAATCAAGAGAGTGAGGGCTTAAGAGAGTTTTCTCAAACTCAAAATCTGATTGATTTTAATAATCGGGCACTCTTTGAAGCCGGACAGATTGTTCTTGAAGATATTCAATTTAGCAAGATGGGTGATAGTGACTGGAAAGAAGTGAATCAAATTCGACTCTATCTTGCGATCTGTAATATTAAGGACCGTGCATCTCAGGGGACAATCCGAAACGAAAAATTTCATGTCCAATCCGAGTTGGGTCATACAATCTTCCTCACAGAAAATGATGAAAAAGGAAAGCCACGCACCACTGAGATCTCTAACCCCATTACTGTCAATAGCAACAATTGTTTACGCTGGAGCCAGCTCATCCCTGTTTTTGATTATCTTGCTCCTTCTATGAATGTCATCCTTCACTATGAAGTTAAATCCCTCTCAGGCCAATTGGGTAAGATGGTGAGAAGAATCGGGTTTAATCCTTGGGATATGTATAGAAATAACTCTAAATCTCGAGGATTTTTTGACCTCACTGATTTTGATCGCAAGGACTGGTATGCGGGAGAATGGATCACTGGCCAAGATGACGTGATTGCAGCCCTTAAAGGGGACCTTATTCAAAATAACAGTACACTTCAATTACGCTCGTTTAATATCGAGCCGGTTGAGCGTGAAGAGCAAAACGTTTCGCAGTTTAATAATATCAATTCAAGGCTTTCTCCCGAAGAGAGAAGTGTCATGGAAGAGCTTGATAAGCAGCTTCTCAACCAAGCCGGTTTACATATGAATATCAATTTTTCCGCTAATCCTTTTGTCAGAACCTATGATTCTACCGGCGTGGTTCATGATATTGATTTAAAAACTGGAAAATTTAAAATTTTTATGAACCTTTTTGCTTCGGGAGCGACGGACGATTCAAAAAAATATCTTCTTTCGAGTAATGTTTCTAGTGTTTCTGGTCGAAGTGCGGCCTTCACCTGGGAGATGACAGCGAATGGATTACTAGCCAGTGTCCCGATGATCCTAAAAAACCGTTCTGAATTTGGGCGAATGGAACTTCTGGTAAAAATTGAACCAGTTACTTCAGGACTTAATAAAATAAAACCTTTTACCGCCGTTTTTGACCTTGGAAATTTTGATACTTGGGCGAGGCGTCAGGGAGGGTCGTTTAAATTTGATGAAAAATACCAACCTCTTGACCAAGTCGATTATGATAAATACGTCGCTAATGTCGGTGCTATCACTAATGATATATCAACCATTCGTGAACAAGATCGTTTTTATTTTGGTCCCTTAAGAATGCGTTTCGTGCGTATTATGCCCGGTGAGTCGGCGACTGATCGTACACTTCAGTACAGTATTTATTCATGTATCGAACATGGACTATACGGTAACCGAGTGGGACGAGGACTTCAGTTTGATATTGAAACGGAAGATGTCTATCGCGGACGTCACACGATTAGAAGACAAACTAACGAAGAGGGTTGTCTCACCTGGTTTGGTTTTCTCTCTCATAAGTATTACCGCAAAGAGGTTCTTGAAAAGAAAGTAGCCAAAGTGAAATTTGTCGGAACCAGTCTTTCGAGAAATCAATTTGCTGATATTGTTAATAAATATGAGCAAGAATTTGTTTACTATTTTAATCCCTGGGATGAAAAGTTTACCTTTGGTTGGGATGAGCCCGATATGCCGGTTGATTATCCCGCGGAAGTTGAAAAACAAAGAAGAACAGCACCTATTTCTCAGCTTTTTATCGCGGATTTCCGTTATGAAACAATGGGATTTAGATATGAAATTGATAATTATCTTAATCTAAAAGTTAAAAAAGCGGTTCTCTTTAAATCTTACCCTTATGTCCTCAAGTATAATTCGATCGTTTTTGGTCGAAAAGGTACAGAACCTCTACGTGACGGTATATATCTTATGAAAGTGGCTCTTCAAAAAGATTATTTGGATCCGGCTGCTAAAGGCGTCCGTATATATGACAAAGGACTAAGAAGAAATAATTTAGCTCAAAATCCGAGTGGAGAAGAGCCTAAAACGGCTTACGATATGTACGACCAAGAATTTGGACAGTACCCTGAACTCTCGGGGCAAGGAATCCCTTCTCAGCCCATGCTGACTAACGAAAATGAACAAGAAATCAATCATCGACTTTTGACCGATTCTGAACTTTTGGAATCAAGAAAAGAATTTATATCAACTCAAACAATGTTGGTTCGTGTTTTAGGGGGTATGATAATTACTCCGATTGAATTTGAAATTGATGATCTTCGCTTGATGCGAATTAGGAATCAATTTTTTATTCAGCTCCAAACCATCGACGAACATAAACTTCGTATTGCGACGATGATTGACCAAACCTTCAATGAAATGTTTAGAGAAGGTAATATTGAACAAAAATATGAAGAAATTTTCAAGACACTCGACCAAATTGAGAATATTGAAAATGAACAAATCCAGTTGCGTGCCAACGAGAGAGAAAACGAAGCGATCAATCAAGCTATTTTAGACGAACTGGCTCGAAAAGGGCTTGAAGTTCAAAGGTTGAGAACTCAACTGGATCGTCTTTTTGGTCTTGATCAGTTTGAAGAGGGCTCTCAAGCGCAGATCAACCGCAGAAAACAAATCGCTGATCGCTTGAGTCGTCTGGCAGAGTACAGAGATGTTATGAATGGAAAAGATGGACTTTCTGAAATGTCCTCTTTTAGGAATGATAAAAGACTTCTGATCAACAGAATTATGAGTCACTTACAACAAGAGCAAGAACAGGCGATCAGGCAAGGTCAGGTTTTGACTGATGTGGAAACTCCACCTGTGACAACAACTCCTCCCGTTGGAAGCCAATTGAATAGTGAAGAGGTTGATACAGATCCTTTTTTAAGGTTTTTCTTTTCGAATTCTTTGGATTTTGAACAGACACCTTTGAGTCGAATCATGGACTATAAAATCGCAAAAGCTCGCGAAGCGGGTGATACTGATTTTGCTCTTGATATGGAGTCTCTGCAAATTACTGATTTTACTCTAAGCCCATTGGCGCCGAGCTTCTCTTTTGATATGCTGAGAAATGACGGGGCCCACAACCCTGATCTTCCAGAAGATGATGGAAAATCGGGTCTTCCTTCACGAACCTTTGTCGGTCCTTTAACTTTTGTTTTTAACACCAATGGATCATCTGTTCGACCCACTGACATATTGAATGAGCAGTTCTGTACGACGGCTTTTTGTGATAAACCAGCCATCCTTCGTGAGCAAATTGAGAAAGGTGTGCCACCCACTCCGATTGATTCCACTCTTCAGCTTGATGAAAACGGTCAACTTGGGTTCACGGGCGAAGCCATCTTCGACCATTCTGATTCAGTGAATGCTGATTATGAAAACAATAAATACTACGGCTATTTAAGAGAGTATTTTAATGTGACTGTCGATGATTTAATTAAAAAGAAAAAAATCATTGAAGCCAACTACGTAAAAAAAATGGAAGCCGGTTCCCAAATTATTAACTTCACTAAAACCATGGGATTAAAATATGTTCTCCTCAATGATCACCCTGAGTCTCGATTAAAAGCCATTGATTATGGTTGTGTTGAGCGAACGCAGCCGGATGGAATTAAAAAATGTTTTTCAGACATTCAATCTGGTCCTGATGTGTTGAAAATTGATAAATTCATGGAACAACTCAATCATCGTAGAGCGCGCGTCACTGATTCGAACACCCAGATATTGGAGTCAGGAAACATAGCTGCTCAATTTTATGATCTTGCAGGTCAGAGTGAGCTCAGCAAAGCTGACATTGAAAAGCTGATGGTTCATGGTTGGCAAAGTCGAGAAGCTGATCCTCTGATTGTCCGAAAGTTTATGCACCGTATGTGTTTTGTTCTCGCCCAGAATTTCTTTACGGACGGTTATTTTGAGAAGCCAGTGAGTAAAAGGGAAATGATTACCAAAGCGGGCGGTCGTAAAACCATGAATCGTCGTTCATTGATCATGCTTGAAACTGAGTGCCACAAATATCTGGCTAACGTTTATAAATACGACATGAACAACTTAGGTTGGTCTAATGAGAGAGGGGGGCGGGACTTAAGACCTCAAACTCAGTTCTCTCCTGTGATCTTAGAAAGAAAGGTTCGCGCCTATCGCACCACCAATCGTTATGTTTATCGCGGAGGAAAATCGTTGAATATTAACCTCTCTGCTAACTTTACTCTTTCTAGCAGTTTTGGAGTTAAAACCTCAACCACCGCGAATTTTAAACCTTGGGAATGGGCCAAAGACACTTTTGGTGATGTTCTTGAAAGTATACCCGTGGTGGGACCTATTGGTAAAAATATTGTTGGCGCTTTTAGTGTTTCTCGCTCTAATGCTAGGGACGAGGCCGCTGGTCGTACGCAAGGTCTTTCAGTGAGTTCCGGAACCTTCTTGGTGAACCAACAAGCAACTTTTGATATCGAACTCGGAGAGTACGAAAGATGTCTTGTCGTCAGACTTCATCCTGCGTTTATTAAAGATTTTATCAGTCGCGACAACTTAATAACGAACCGCACTTTTATTAAAGATAGTTTTAATGAGGATGAGGATATTGCGGCCCAAGGTGTTCTGATTTGTAGTGGAAATCGCGAAAGAGAATGTTTACCCGTCAAAGAACGCTATTATTATTTTACTCAGCATTTTACCGAAGGTGACATGCTTGATACAGCCGATTTGCATAACCATCCATGGCTTCTCCAAATGAGGGGCTTTAGAGATTTCCAAACCTTTACGGCCATGATTGGAGCTCGTGAGGTGGGTTATATTGATAATAACAAGTGGATTAATGATGTTATGTCACAGATTGCTAGCGATGCGGCTTCCTTTAAATTACAAGGCTCACAAGTTCAGAATATGACGCCTCAGTTTGAAGTTGCCAACCAAAGCTCAGACATTAATTGGCCACTGGACGAACTCAGTCGAACTTATTTTGAAGTTCTTCCGACTTTTCCGAGCTTTTATACATTTATGAACGAAGAAAGCGATGACAAGCTTCTTGATTGGCCTTACCGCAATACAGATCCAGGGCAAGCCTTCACTCAATGTGAACAATGAGGAGTGAAAGGCTTTTCTTTCTCACGACTATCCCTGGCCTGGAGCTCGCCGCCCACTTAGAACTTTGTGATAAGTGGGGGCGGGTTTCAGACTTTTTTAATTTACCACCCTATCCGCAGGTAGAATTTTACAAAGGTGGGGTCGAATTTACCGCTCCTCTTGATGCCGGATTTGAATTGATCCGATGGTTGCGAATTCCAAACCGAGTTCTTCTCCGTGAACCCAGTTTTACCTGTGAAAATGAAAAACAACTGATGGAGGGTTTAAAATCCATTGCCTGGTCTGATTATTTTAAACAGAAGTCTTTTTTTGATTTTCAGTTTGTTTCTCGATCTTCAAAAATTTCAATGAAAAATCAAATTCAAAAATGTTTAGAACAAACCCTTAAGCCGTTGAATATAAAATATCAAAAAGAAGCTCCTAAAATTTTTGTCCGAATTTTTCGCGACGAATGTAACATAAGTCTTGATTGTACCGGAGAGGTCTCCTTTAAACGGGGACTTGATAAACAAGTTTCCATAGCCTCTCTTCGTGAGAGCACGGCAAGTGGCCTCCTTCGAATTTTACTGCAAGGCTATCAAAGACCTTATCAACTGATTGATCCTATGTGCGGCTCAGGAACATTTCTGAGCGAAGCCCTCTTGATCAATCATCCCCTTGATCGAAAATTAGCTTACCAGGACTTCCCAATCTCTTCGAAGAACCCCCTGACTTCTGAGATGAGATTGGGAGAGCCGAGTTTATTAACTCCGCAAAAAGTTTATGGAGCTGATAACCACGACAAAGCGGTTCGAATTGCTCAAACCAATGGTTCCCATTTTTCACCGGAAGTTTACAAAGTCGAAAAATGTGATCTTTTTAACCGTAAAGAGGTGCACAATGTTGACCCCCTTTTGTCTCAAATTATTGTCCTCAAC
>JBGSSY010000175.1:0-2242 GCA_041736775.1 Bdellovibrionales bacterium
TTAAAGGACCCGAGCCTCGAGGCATTGAGTTGTTTTGGACTTCTCGGTAGAGATTGCTCTGAGCCGCATTTCCAGCCACAACCCGCCTCATCACTTCTGCATAAGTGTCCATTCGATACCCACCGTCTGATCGATTTGCATTATGGCAAGAAGCACAGCGTGGAGTAAAAATATCTCGGTTGAGTTGAGCAAAAGAGACAGGATTTGTAACAACCGCACTGACAGAGACTCTTACTGTGTCCGTTGTTACCGCAGCCTGATCATCCTCAACGGAAATTTGAAAAATGTAATCACCTTGAACAAGATTGGAAACCATAAGATTCAGAGTACCAGCGCCTGCTAATGTAGCAGCACTGGGACCAGAAATCTGTGACCAACTGATAACTGAAATCATACCATCACTATCGGTTGCAATGGCGTTGATCGTCAGACTATTCATCGGTAAGGTCAGAGTTCGATCCGTACCCGCATTCACCATGGGGCGAGTATTGACTCCACTCACCGGTTGATCACCCATCGCGCCCTGGTCTATCCAACGCGCAATAAGATCCACTTCATTTTGAGAGAGTGGAACTGTGGGAGGCATACTACCACTATCAACAGATTGAAAAAGAGCGCTGAGAGATGACTCCCCAGCAATCACAGTTCCCGAATTCATAATATCTTCATAGGTCGCGAGACCCACATTACTATTGGTTCCATTTGCTGTTTGATGGCAAGCTAAACATTTTGCCGCAAAGAGGGCATTCACTTTTTCAAACTCAACCGACTCACTCAAGAGACTAGGACGATCTGTACTGTCTTCTAATGCTGACTCAAGAGGTGAGCAGTTTTGAAAGATGATGAGAGAAAATGTAACGACTAAAAACGCAAGATTGATTTTATGTAGGCCCATAATCCTATTATCGGTATCGTTACAAAGATCTCAAAGAAACTTTTAAATAATTATAAAATAAATGGAGACACTGTCTCAAATCAGAACTCTGCAGGCCTATCTATTTTTGATCTGTTATTTTTTAGTCATTTTTTTAAAAATGATCATCTCTTCTCGAAAAGAGACAATTCTGTTGGTTTTGAGATGAATTCGACTGGCATGAACCTTGATAATCATTATACTTTAATGGGAGGACACATGTTCATTCGTCCGTTTATCGTCAGTATGATGTTCTTAACGCTTTTATTTCAAAATTGCGGTGGTGACGTTGGTTTTACCACAGATCAATCAGCAAGCTCTAACCTTGGTCAGGGTAATGAACAAATATCAAACCTACCCGAGTCCAATAATGATGATGTTGTTGATATTGAGACTCCGGTAGAAATAATCACATCTGAAAATGATAATTCTGATCCGGGCACATCACCTTTAACACCAACACCAACACCAACACCAACACCAAATAATAATCCACCACTCAATGTAAACATCAATACTCAATTGGATAATCCTGTCAATTTTTCCCAATGCACGTCCTTTGTTGAAGTTAATAAAGAGGATCTTATTGAGCTTCCTAACAGAGCCACTTCATCAACTTGTTATTATGTTAAACTGATCAATCGGATTGAAAACCACCCCTCTGGAACCCAAGGGGAAGTGCGAGCGGCAGATGTCCTGGCCTCTAATCATAATGGTAATAGTACCAACTACATTTCCCCTTTTATTTTAGGCGACGCACAGGTACAAGCCAAAAACCTTAAAAATTGGAAGCTGGCTCTATCAGGTTCGCCCAACAACCCCAATGCTCAGATGAGAATTGATAATTTTTATTTGGTACAAATTCTCTTTGGTGATAATCCAAAATTTGAGCTGGTTTCAGCCTTTGGAACAGCCGATGCTGAACCCATCGCTGGCCAAAAACCAATATTACTTGATGATAAGCCTATTGAACTCAAAACCTATGCACCAAGTGGTACCGCTACTGTTGAAGCACTCAACATCACCCCCCCCTCTGATCTGGCTGCCAGTTACATGGGGATTTATAATCTTCGATTACGAGCACTTGACTGTGGCGGTTCGGCCAACGGTCTTGATGTTTATTTAGTTTTTCACTAATCACGATGTAGTGGAAATAACCCTAATTTAAATATTAGGGTGTTTGAAAAGACGAGACATATTCAAATCAAATTAAGATTTTCTGACTTCAAAGGGACCCGCTAAACTGAGTTTAGAGGGAAGCTGTCGACCAATTTGTTTATTCATCCAATGAGTGGTTTTTATCAGTTTATAAAGATCGACTCCCGTGTG
>JBGSSY010000297.1:0-6880 GCA_041736775.1 Bdellovibrionales bacterium
GAGAAATGCTTCATCAGTTTAACGATGCGGGTGTTAAGGCCGTTGTGATCCTTGCCAATTTTGCCCATCTCCTTGAAAAGATTTTGCCCAAAACTTCAATCGAACATATTGTCGTGACAGAAATTGGTGACCTATTTCCGACTGTTAAAAAACTCCTCGTTAACAGCGTTGTCAAATATGTCAAAAAGATGGTCCCCGCTTTCAATCTGCCGCAGGCAAAAAGTTTTCTCTTAACGATAGAGGAAGGCAAAGCCTACACTTTTAAACCGATAAAAAGCGAAATTTCAGACATTGCTTTTCTTCAATACACTGGCGGAACCACCGGGGTTTCAAAGGGAGCCGTCCTCACCCATGGCAATATCCTCGCCAATATGAACCAAATTTTCTCTTGGATGTCGCCCAAGTTTAATGAAGGTGAAGAGATCGTTATTACACCTCTTCCTCTTTATCATATATTTTCCTTAACCGTGAATTGTCTGGCTCTTATGTGCTACGGCTCCCACAATATTCTCATCACAAACCCGAGGGATATTCCAGACTTTGTTAAAACACTGAAGAAATACCCTTTTACCGTGATGTCGGGGGTTAACACTTTGTACAATGCCCTTCTTCACAATAAAGATTTCGCAACCCTTAATTTTTCAACCTTGAAACTTTCTGTAGCAGGCGCAATGGCCCTTCAAGATAACGTCGCAAAAAAATGGCAAGAGGTCACAGGTTCACAGGTGATTGAAGGCTATGGTCTTACTGAAGCTTCACCGGTTGTCACTTGTAATCCTGTTGATGGAAGTGAGCAAAGGGGAACCATTGGACTGCCGCTCCCTAATACTGAGATTAAATTGATTGATGACGATGGCCGTATTGTCGCTGATGGCGAGCCGGGTGAACTCTGCTGCCGAGGACCACAAGTGATGCAAGGTTACTGGCAAAAAACAGAAGAAACTCAAAATGTCATAAAAGACGGATGGCTTCACACGGGTGATGTGGCAGTGATGCAAAAAGACGGATTCTTTAAAATTGTGGATCGAAAAAAAGATATGATTTTGGTATCTGGTTTTAACGTCTACCCCAATGAAATTGAAGATGTCATGGCCAGCCACCCAGCCGTACTTGAAGTGGCTGCCGTCGGAATCCCTGATGATAAATCAGGTGAGGCCGTTAAAATTTTTGTGGTTAAAAAGGCTGAAGTCAGTGCGGAAGAGCTTAAGGCCCATGCACAAAAGTATCTCACCGCTTACAAACTTCCAAGGTCTGTTGAATTTCGCTCAGAACTTCCTAAAACCAATGTCGGTAAAATCCTGAGACGTGAATTGCGTAACGAAACCAAAAAGTCTTAAGCGGCTTTTTGGTTTTTTGATAGAAGAAATCGAAAAAACTTGCTTTCAGTCACATCAAGTTCAATGGCACAATCCGCTTTACAGATATCAGATTTTTTATAATCGAGGGTCACAGAATCACCATTGACTTTAATTTGCTTACCGAGCTCAAAGAGCACTTCTTTTTCTTCATCACAAGTTTCGCAAAAGAAAGGAACTTGCATGGAAAGCACTTGGGCTTTTTCAGGAAGAAAACCCTCAACCATATTCATTTGCATGACCAAAGCTTTTGGACAATTTATAAAAATAAATTGGACATTCGGATGTTGCGCAAACCACATGATCCAACTGCGGATACCAATAGAGTTGATCGCTGATACCCCTGCAAGATCAATAAAAACTTCGCTTCCTAAATCAGAAAATTGAGCGAAGCTGGCTTCTTCATCGACTTGTCCCGTAAAACGAATAAGAGGTTTTCCATTTTTTAACTCGCGGTTCATTTGAAAAGACATTTAAGACTCCTTAGCTTCAATGATCAGTAAACTTTTGTTTAATTCAATTCGGTCTTCATGATGGATATTTTTTGGCATCCAGACAAGAACGAGTGAACCTTTGCCAGGATCAACCGTTATGGCCATCCCAACACCCAAAGTATAAATTAAAAAACTTCCAATACCGGCCCCAGCCGATTGATTGGACTTTATGGAATTTTTGATTCCATTAGCAAAACAACGCTGCATGTTCTCAAGCATGTCTTTTGCCTTTAGAGTACCAAAGCTATCTTTACAATAAATAACAACCGTATCCTGATTGGCATCAATCCCAAAACTCATCGCTTTCTTTTGATCAATGGCTGATTTCGCAAAATTGGTAAATAACTCATCGGCAATAAGATAAATGTCATCCCGAACTTTTCTGAACTGAGTCGGTTTTAAAAAGTTTTCAACCTGCAACAGGAAATCAGTCTTTTTTGACTGAGCAAAAAATTTCTGTTGAAATCGATCATCCTCATTCTCTTTGACTTCGATCAGACATTCACCCGGATTTTCAAAAAACTTATTGATGTCGTCTTTAATACGGATGACACGGTATTCATCAAAACCATTAGTCACAATTTGAATATTATCATGGCGCACGGCCAAGTTGACCGCTTGTCCAGGTCTAATATCAGAACCAACGACAACTTTGTCATCGAGATTTCCATCAACACCTTTAATATAATCTTTTAAATAAATGACTCTCTTACTCATCACGCCGCTCGCTTATGATCAAATTCAACTAGAACTAAAGTCACATCATCATCAAGAGGTGTATCTTTTCTGAAATCACCCAATTGATGAAACACATTATTTACAACGACATCAACGTTGACGTTTTTAATATCTGACATTGATTTTAAAAATCTTCTTTCACCCCAAAGCTCACCCGTGGGATTTTTGACATCAAAAACTCCATCCGTATAGAAAATAATTTTATCACCCTCTTGAAACTTCATTTCATGGTTGGTGTATTTTGATTTTGGATTTTCGCCGAGTCGAGGATTATTAACCTCCATCAAAGGAAAAAAATCTTTTCTTTTTGGAGTACCTTTGATGTCATGACTTAAGAAAAATGGAGGGTCATGACTGGCATTTGAGTAAGTGAGTATTTTTTTGTTAAGGTCGATACTGGCAATAAAAAAGGTCATCATCATCTGACCTTTAGAGGTTGAATAAATGGCCTTGTTCATAACTTCGAGGGCTCGACCCGGAGTCATATCATCTATTCCTTCAATGACAGAAGCAACAGCTCGAGCTGCGCTGGTAAGGAGAGCTGCAGAAACTCCATGGCCTGTGGCATCCGCGATCCAAATATAAACTTTGTCACCAACATGACTATAATGCCACCAATCGCCTCCGCACTCGGAAGCGGGAACTGACTTACCAAAAATTGAGATCGGGCCAAGATGGGCTTCACTTTTTGGAAAGAGGGTGTCTTGAACGGTCTGGGCGGTATGAAGCTCAGACTCCATACGGGCATTTTCTGCGGTCTTCTCAAGGAGACGAGAAACTTCTTCGGTCATACGGTTAAAACTTTTCGCCAATATACCAATTTCATCACCGCTTTTTTCGCTCACTCGAACTGTAAAATCACCATCCATGACTTTACTGGTCGCATCGGCTAAGCCACGAATCGCTTTTGTCAGACTGCTTGAAGCAAAAACTCCAATGATAATAAGAACGCAGAGGATAATGGCGGTAAAAGTGACAGAACGTCTCATGAGTGTATGTACCGCACTGAGTGCCTTTTGTTTATCAACTAAGGTTACTACATAGAGGTGAGCTTTTCCAACTTTTGAATAGGATGTGAGAAATTCTGTTTCAGAAAAAGTCGCCTCTTTAGTTCCTTCGTGATAATCTTTATCAAAGACATGTTTCTCAAGATAAGTCGTCAGTTCTCCGTGCTCAAGTTCACCAGCGACCAAACCCCGCATGGAATGAAAGAGAAAACTCAGTTCTGCGGTATTATTCTCAAAAAGAGAAAAAAAGTTTGTTGTCTCAACTAGAATCACACTCACCCCAGTCAATTCGGGTTTTTCAGATTTAGCTAATAAATAGAGATGGAATGGAAAATCTTTCGATACACCAATAGTAAAGCCGGTATACCAAGTTTCTTGCATCAAGGTATTGAGTTGAGCTTTTTCAGCTTCAGAGAATTCCATGGACTTTGCAATGGTGTAATCTTCACGGAAATTTTCCCCGTTCCAAGAGTAGTCCATAAAAGCCTTCAATTCAGACTCTGAATTGAAATAATTTTTACCATTATTTGAAAGAGTCTTTCTGTTCGGATCATAATTGGCATTGAGGGCTTTGAGACTTTGAATATAACTGTTAATTTGTGAGTCCACGGTTGAAGCTTTCGCTCGAGCGGAAGAAAGGGCTGTATCATAAACATAAGCTAATTTATCATCTTCAAAAAGATTCGTCGCCATAACAACAATCAGCGCTATCGAAACCATCGGTAAAGTCGATAGCACGATCAGAATCTTGTGTTTGATCGATAATGAATTGAGCTTAGCTTTCATAATCTCCTATTCGGTAAGTCTTTTAGAAAAACTGACTCGACTTTAATCCGAATTCTATTTTTAGACCAAGGCCGAGGGAAGATTCTTCAACTGAAGTCCGATAAAGAGGCTAGGAGAAAACATTGATTCAAAACAAAGGCTTAGAAAAATCCGACAAAAGCATTGTTGCTGGCGCAGTTCTTATTGCGTTGATGTTATTGTCATTTCTCTCCTATGACATTCTTTTTCTCAATCAACAAACAGAGGGTTTAGTTGAGATTGGTGAGATTTATCAGAAACAAAATAAAGTAAAAAAGAAAGTGTCGACCAGTCTCATTTGGTATGAAACAAAACCCAACGAAACGGTTTATGAAAATGATTGGATTTTTACCGGCTCTGAATCAATAGCAAAAATTAAACTCAAAACGGGTGGTGAAATAATTATTGAACCCGATTCAATGATTATTCTTTCTCGCAAAAATGGTGTGCTAGAACTAAACCTTCAGCATGGTCGATTGATGGCTGATATTAGAAATAAAGAAATTCAAATTAACGTGATTCGAGAAAGTTCTGTGGACAAAGTTGACACAGAAAACGGTATTGTCTCTATCAGTCAAAAGAATGAAGTCGATGCTCCAGAAATAGAATTTATAGAGAAAAAATCTGACGTCGAAAGCGAAAAACCAAATCCCCCTTCTGAACTGAGCGTGAGTGACATTATCGATCGCAAGTATTACAAGCCCCAAAAAGGTTATACGAATTTAGACGATCTAGGACTTTCTTATCAAAAAGATCCAATGCGCTCAGTACAACTCTTTGCTGGCCAATCCACTGAGGTTGACTTTAAATGGATGGATCCCTTTAAAAAGTTCAAAGAGTATGAAATAGAAATTTCTCTGGACCCTGATTTTAGTGAAACAATCGATCGCAAAATCACCAACCTCAATAGCCATCAAATCCTAGTTAAAGAGGGTGGCGCTTATTACTGGCGCCTTAGAGGTATTGAAGATAATAATGAGATCTCTCTTTGGTCAACCAACCAAGTTTCATCATTGGCGATTGAATTTATTGAAAAAGGGCGAGGTTTAAAGCTCTCTGAAAATAAACTCACTTATAATATACTCAAAGATGAACTTGCGAAAATAAATAGTGACCAAACACTGAAACTTGATGCCGATCGAGAAAGCATGACTATCAGCTGGGAAAAAGATCAGTTGGCAGAAAATTATCGAGTGCAAATTTCTGATAAAGAGGATTTTTCTAATATACTAGAAGAAAAAATTATAAAAGAAAATGAATTGAACGTTGAAAATGTAAAAATTGGCGAAACTTTTTTTCGAGTGGTTCCAGAAAATCAACGTGGAGAAGCTCTCGCCAACGAGGCCAAGGGTAAGATCACGACCTTTCTCCCCTCACCTGATGAAAGCTCGATGAAAACAGTCGACAAAAACGAACATCTCGAATTGAGTTGGGGTAAAGTGCCTTTTGCTCAAGCCTACGAAGTCAGCTACATCAAAGATAAAGAGACTCAAGAAAAAGTCATCGAGTACACCACCTCAAACAAAGTTAAAGTCATCAATGACACTGGTTTTATTCAGTGGAAAGTTCGAGTTGTCGAACCGGAGACTAAAAAACGACTGAGCACATATACAAAAACTTTAGACTGGTATAACGCCGCCAAGAGATTGGCGAGTCTCCATGGAACTGGCCAAGCTGGATCACTTTATCCTGTGATCACTGAGCCTGTGGCACGAAAAACTTATATTTCAGTCAATGAATCACCACTTTTTATTGCGATGAAATGGACCTATGAAAAACAGGCCCAAGCCTATGAAGTTGAAATTGCAAAAAGTCCCGACATGAAAGAATTGATCTATAAAAAAACCATCAAAAATAAAAAGAAAGCCTTCATCAATCAGAAACTTGACCCCGGCATTTATTATATGAGGGTTCGAGCTCTTCACAATGATGTGACCCTAGAAACCTGGTCGGAAACTGAAATCTTTCGAGTCCTTAACCGCAGCCTTTAATTGACTTACTCCGCCTTTTTTATCGGCAAATCTCTTTAGAATCCTACCTCTGTGGAATTTTGTCCTGTTTTTAGCGCTTTTCATTCTTAAATTCTTTTATTTCGCATTGCTCAGTAGTAGACGAAATTCAGATCCTAGGGTGAAACTCATGACCATTAAACAGGCAAAAAAAGGATTCTATGCGCATCCCCTATCTACTCTCAATTTTGACATTGTTTTTTATATCTCTGCCTTCCCAAGCCCAAACCAAGGCCGAACAAATTCTCAATGAGTTTAAGTCCCTTAAAGAACTGACTTTGACCCTGACTCCCGACGGCCAAGTGGGAGGACTTTTTGACTTCAAAAAATGGGACACTCATGAGCTCCTCTGGGATATCAACGACTACGAAGTCGATCGTCACGAGACTTTAAGAATTTTTATTTTAGGATCAAAACATCGACCCAGTTTTTCAGTGACTTATTATTACTCGGATTATCTCCTGGAAGGGCGC
>JBGSSY010000355.1:0-27827 GCA_041736775.1 Bdellovibrionales bacterium
ACCACGACCGGGGATCACTGTGGCTTCAACAGCAAGAAGATCACCTCCGACTTCGGTGTAAGCCATACCGTTGGTGAGACCGACTTCGTTATCGGTTTCAATTTTTCCATGGCGGTATTTGTGGCCACCCAGTAGATCAATGACTTTTTTGGGATTGATCAAGACAGGTTTACGTTTGGCCTGACTTTTCACCTTGGTGCGCTGAGTGGCTGTTTTAGAGCCTTCATTTTGGTGTCTGGCGATTTCAATCTCACGAATAATTTCTTTGGCGATCTTTCGACAAACATTAGCGATTTGACGCTCTAAACTTCTGACTCCCGATTCGCGGGTATAAAAACGAATAAGATCTTTGATCGCAGCATCATTGAAGGTCACATTGTAATTATCCAGGCCATGTTTCTTCAATTGTTTCGGAATCAAATACTTGCGTGCAATATTAAATTTTTCACTTTCAATATAACCTTCAAGTGAAATGACTTCCATACGATCAAGCAAGGGACGAGGAATAGTATAAAGGGAGTTCGCGGTCGTAAAGAACATCACTTTAGAAAGATCATACTCCACTTCAAGGTAATGATCTTGAAATGTGGCATTTTGTTCTGGATCAAGAACTTCAAGCATCGCAGCGCTGGGATCACCTTTGAAGTCGTTGGACATTTTGTCGATCTCATCAAGAAGGATCAAAGGATTTCCGTCTTCCACTTTGCGAAGCGCTTGCAAAATTTTTCCAGGCATCGCACCGACATAAGTGCGACGATGTCCGCGAATCTCAGCCTCATCACGAACTCCGCCCAATGATATACGAGCAAACTGTCGATTGAGAGCTTTGGCTACAGATTTAGCTAAAGAAGTTTTTCCAACTCCCGGAGGACCCACTAAACAAAGAATCGGACCACTCATTTCATCACTCAAACAACGAACAGCAATGTGTTCAAGAATACGCTCTTTAACTTTTTCAAGTCCCCAATGGTCTTCATTAAGAACTTGTTCGGCATACTCAAGGTCTTTTCTTTCATCAGCATAATTGAGCCAAGGGAGAGAAAGCATCCAATCGATGTAATTGCGAACAACAGTGGCTTCAGCACTCATTGGTGACATCATTTTAAGTTTTTTAAGTTCTTTGGCAACTTTATCCCGCGCCTCTTTACTCATTTTCTTTTTGCGCGCTTTTTCTTCAAGTTCTAAAAGTTCATTTTGATAATCGTCTTTGTCACCCAATTCTTTTTGAATGGCTTGCATTTGTTCATTGAGATAATACTCTTTCTGAGACTTCTCCATTTGTCGCTTAACACGTGAACGGATTTTCTTTTCAACCTCAAGGATTTCAATCTCTCCGGTCATTAAGTTGAGGAGCTCCTCTAAACGTTTGACCGAGCTAATCACCTCAAGAAGTCTTTGTTTATCTTCAATTTTTAAATTCAATTGAGCGACAATAATATCGGCCAACTCACCCGCTGATTCTATGCTAGAAACACGCATCAAAATTTCGGGTGGAATTCTTTTGTTCAGTTTCACATATTTTTCAAAAGTTGTTTTCACGGAGCGCATAAGAGCTTGGGCTTCAAGATTATCCACGTTCTCTTCTTCAAGGTAAGTCACCTGAACCTTATAAAAAGATTCTTCATCAAGAAACTTATTCACTTCGACGCGCTTTTTTCCTTCGATAAGAACTTTGACTGTACCATCAGGAAGTCGGAGCAATTGAATAATAGAACCGACGGTTCCAATTTTATAAATTTCATCAAGAGAAGGTGTATTGGTTTTTGCGTCTTTTTGAGCGACAAGCACGATGTCGGTTTGTTTGCTCATGGCCGCTTCTAAGGCGTTAATACTTTTTTCTCGTCCCACAAAAAGAGGCATCATCATATGTGGAAATATGATGAGATCACGCAGAGGGAGTAACGGTAACTCTGCAGTTTTTGGTGTGTCTTGTGCCATAGGCCACCTCCTTAAAGGGTTTGACCAAGGGGAGACTTGTTAGGCGCTTTCTGCTGACCCATCACCTTTTTCTTGCGAATCAGGCTTTTTAGCTGAAGGTGTCCCGAAGATCAATTTCGGCTCCGCTTCACTGCGGATAACCTTATCGTCAATTATACATTCTTTGACGTTCTGCTTGGAAGGGATTTCGTACATGATGTCTAGCATTGCACTTTCGATGACCCCTCGAAGTCCACGAGCACCGGTTTTTCTTTCTTGAGCTTGTTTAGCAATCTCAATAAGAGCTTCGTCGGTGAACTTTAGGTCAACATTTTCATAAGAGAATAACTTTTGGTATTGCTTGATCAAAGCATTTTTTGGCTTGACCAAAATATCAACCAATGCTTGACGCTCGAGCTGGTCGAGAACGGCAATCACAGGGAGTCGACCAATAAATTCGGGGATCAAACCAAAACGGGCCAAGTCTTCGGGTGATAATTTTTTAAGAATATTTTGTCCTTCTTTTTCTTTTTCTTTGGCGGTTTTAATTTCAGCACCAATTCCTAAAGATTTGTTGGCAAAACGATTTTCAACTATTTTTTCAAGACCGACAAAGGCCCCGCCACAAATGAAGAGTATATTTGAAGTGTCCACCTGAATAAACTCTTGTTGAGGGTGTTTTCGACCCCCTTTAGGAGGAAGGTTGGCCACGGTTCCCTCGAGGATCTTAAGGAGAGCCTGTTGAACGCCCTCACCGCTGACATCACGAGTGATTGAAGGGTTTTCAGATTTCCGTGTGATTTTATCAATTTCATCAATATAAATGACACCTTTCTGACATTTCTCAACATCGTAATCGGCGGCTTGTAAAAGATTAAGAATAACATTTTCAACATCTTCCCCCACATAACCGGCTTCTGTCAGTGCAGTCGCATCAGCCATGGCAAAAGGAACATTCAAAATTTTGGCAATAGTTTGTGCTAAATAAGTCTTACCAGAACCTGTAGGTCCGATAAGGAGAATATTACTTTTAGAAATTTCGACATCGTCTTTCTTTTTTGAGGAATTGATTCGTTTATAATGATTATGGACCGCAACAGCCAAAGCTTTTTTGGCATAGTCCTGACCAATCACATACTCATCGAGATGCTCTTTAATTTCAGAAGGTTTAGGAACTTTAAATTGAGGGCTGGTGCTTTCTTCGCGGCCTTTTTCTTCTTCGATGATATCGGTACAAAGATCAATACACTCGTCGCAAATATACACTCCAGGACCAGCAATAAGTTTTTTAACCTCATTCTGGCTTTTTCCACAAAAACTACATCTCAATAAACTGGAAGAACTTTCACGACGACTCATTAGGCACCTTTCTCGCTGGCTTTACGGAATTCAACAACTTTGTCCACAATTCCAAATTCTTGAGCCTGCTTGGCACTCATAAAATTATCGCGATCCATCGCTTTTTCTAAGGTTTGATAGTTTTGACCCGTATGAAATTCATAAATTTTGGTCAATTGTTCTTTTGTTTTTAAGAGTTCTCGAGCGTGAATCTCAATATCACTGGCTTGACCGGCTAAACCACCACTGATGAGAGGTTGGTGGATCATCACGCGAGCGTTAGGTAGGACAAACCTTTTTCCTTTGGCTCCGGCCGACAAAAGAAGAGAGCCCATACTTGCAGCCATACCAATGCAGGTCGTGGCCACATCGCACTTTACAAACTGCATAATGTCATAAATTCCAAGACCATCGGTTACACTGCCACCTGGTGAATTGATGTAGAGTTGAATATCTTTATCTGGATTGTCCGCTTCTAAAAAAAGCATCTGAGCAATAATATTGTTGGCCACCGCAGAATTGATTGGCGTTCCCAAAAGAATAATACGGTCCTTAAGGAGCCTTGAGTAAATATCATAACTTCTCTCACCTCGAGGGGTTTGTTCGATCACTATTGGAACTAAGTTGCTCATGTTACTCCTTTAAGAGAACGTACAGTCATTACTATGAGACCTGTAACTGTTTTGACAAGCTTTGATCGGGTATTTTAAGTCCTGACTTAAGAGAAAATAGCCCTGACTCAAAAGTGTGCCTTTATGAGTCCTAACGCGCTCTATAATGACACTGGTCTCGACTTTAGGCCGTTTTATTTTTTTGAAATTTTTTTTCGGTTCTGTAGTCATTTATCTTCGCTTTTATGGTAATTATTTTTGACGATTTCTAGCCAATGAGGTTTCCATGAAGATTTTTTTAAACTCCAAAACTGCTCCTGCCCATCAAATTCATTTCTTTTATGAAAAAACAAAGCCTAAGAAAAAAGCTCATTTTTGTTCTTGTTCGAGCAAGGAATCGACTCAAGATCTGGAGAACTTATTCATTCAAAAATCCATCACCGGACGTTTTGGTGAAATGGTGTTTTATCGTAACTCAACAAAAGGACATGAGCTTTATGTGGGATTAGGCGAAGACGGAAAAATATCGCCCGAACAACTTCGCCTTCTTGCTGGACACATTTTTAAAAAAATGAGTGCTGAAAATGTGAACGAATACAAATTGTCTTTAGACGCTCTACCAATCAAGGATAAAGCCGTAACCCTTGCCGCTTTAACAGAAGGATTTATTTTAAGTTCCTATGAATTTAACAGCTTCAAGGAAGTGCCCAAGGAGAAAAAACCAGAAACTCAATTGCATCTGCAAACCGAGAGTAAAGCCAGTCCGTTAAAAAAAGTTTTTGAAGACGCCCTTATTCTTGCTGAAGGAGTGAACTGGGCCCGTTACATGGGAGATTGTCCTGGAAACTACATGACTCCCAACCAATTGGCCGAAGAAGCAAAAAATTCAGCTAAGGGTACTCAGATGAAAGTGACGATTTGGGATAAGGCCAAAATCGCAAAAGAAAAAATGGACTCTCTCATTGGAGTTTCCAACGGCAGCGATCAGGAACCTCGCTTCATTATCATGGAGTATCGAGGAGCAGCGGCTTCACAAAAACCCATTTGTTTTGTCGGCAAAGGTCTCACTTTTGATTGCGGTGGGATTTCGATCAAGCCTTCTGCTGGAATGGAAGAGATGAAATATGACATGTGTGGTGGAAGTGCTGTGATCGCAGCTATGGCAACAATCGCCAAATTGAAACTTAAGGTGAATGCGATTGCCTATGTTCCTGCCACTGAAAACTTGGCGGGACCTTCTGCCAATAAACCCGGTGACATTCGAAAAGCTCGCAATGGCAAATCCATTGAAATCAACAATACCGATGCCGAAGGTCGATTGATTCTTGCTGATGCGCTCTCTTATGCGAGCGAACAAAAACCAGCTTGGATTATTGATACTGCGACTCTTACCGGAGCAATGATGATCGCACTTGGAAATACCCATACGGGTTTTTACACAAGAAACGATAAAATGAGAGATCTGGTGAAAAAGGCAGGAGATCAAGCGGGAGAAGAGCTCTGGGCAATGCCTCTTTGTGATCATCACGTCAATGATATGAAAGGTTTTTATGCCGACCTGACAAACTTGGCCCCCACTCGTAATGCAGGTAGTGCTACGGCAGCTGCTTTTCTTGAAAGTTTTGTGGATAAAGATATTCCTTGGGTCCATATCGATATCGCCGGAACGGCTTGGAATGTAGGATCTCGGCAAAGCTATGCTCCTGCCAAAGGAGCCAGTGGTGTTATGGTCAGAACTTTTGTTCAGCTGGCAAAAAATCACAAATAAAAATGGCTTTCAGGTTTTCTTTAAGACACGAATGCTGAATTATATTAACAAACCGAAGAGAGCTCATCAATAAGACGAGACTTTTGAAAAAGAAGACTGGGGATTACCAGTCTTTTTTTCGCCACCAATTGTCAGGATATTCAAACTCGATCGGAAAGCTGAGTGCAACACCATAGGTGTTTACGGTGAGGTCAGCTCCGGCAAAATCCATTGTCAACCGACTGTAACGAAAGCCGACAATCATTTTTTCACTAAAAAAATAAGCCATTTCCAGTGCACTATGAGGGGCTCCGATAATGATGTAAGTCCTCATTGGTATATTCCATTCAAAACCGATTCCAAGTCCAATGTTGGTTTGAAAATCCAAATCGGTATTCACTCCCGCTTGACCGGTGCTAAGACTGGTTAAGAAGGCATCGACAACGGCAGTCAGGTGAACATATTCACGGGTGATTCCATATCGAAATCCACCTGAAAATGTATTGTAAGTGGCCTCGATCGGAGTGCCGGCAGCTATTGTGCTACTGCCTTCGATCCTTCCCGCAAAAGAACCATTGGTCAGCGATAGGCTGGGCTCAAAAATGGTGCTGGCTAAACTGAGGTTGGTGGTAAAAATAAGACTCAAAAAAATAAGCTTCATAATCCAATAATGGCTTAGTTTAAATCATCAGGCAAACCAGAGCTGGACCTCAAAATTTGGCTGGCTTCAAGACTTATGGCAAGGAGACCAATTTTTGCCACCCAACCGTAGACATTTTCTAATAAACAACCCTCAGCCCCTACTTTGAGGTCACTTAAACAGAGTCGTTTATAGACCGCTCCCGGACTATTGAGACTTTGATAGGAATCCTTTTGTTCGTGTGTTCTCAAAAAACCACCAACCAACTCTCCTCCGACCATATAAAGTACGGGTTCAGCAGTGGCTTGATCTTCTTTAAGCACAGAAGGAATACCTTCCTGAATAATAACTTCAGAAAATCCGCCGCCGCCTTTGGCCGCCTTCATTTTTTTCTTTGATTTATAATTCCAAGAACGAACATCCTCTCCGCTATTCACTTCAACCACTCCAAGACCATAGGTTCCTGAATTGTTTTTAACAAAAACGTAGGGTTTGCCCTTGATCTCATGCTCTTTATATTTTTTTTCAATGTCAGCTATCATAAGATCCACCTTTTGGGCGAGAAGTTCACGACTGGCTTCATCTCCAACATCAAATTGATCAAACTGAATTGTTTGTACCTGAAAGAGCCAAGGATCCTCATCGATGATCTGAGCAAATTCGAGTGCATACTTATTGTAATTTTCGAAATAGCTATATTTTTTTCTTTGATACCATCCGAGCTCTCGTAAAGGCGTCATCAGAGTCTGACTAAAATCAATTTCTGGGTAGGGATTTGAAAAATCATTGTTTGTTATCACCAAATCAGGAGCACCCAAGCGCGTTTGCAGCTGAGCTCCTTTTGAAAATACTCTTTCAACAAAGATTCGACGACCGAGGTAGGATTCAAGTTCTGCACCCTCGTTAATTTCGGCAGAAAGCATACCCACATCGATTTGATAACCAGCCTCAATTAAAAGTTCTTTGATAGTAATAATATTTTCCCAATAATAGGCATTTTTAAGGTGGTCTTCGGTGAGAAGAAGAATTTTTTTGACCTTGGGAAAGTGACTTTTTAAAAAACCTTGCATCAGGTCGGGCGCATGCTCTTTGTCGACCTGACAAATATTATTGAATCCAGCAGGAAAAATGTTGCCGTCGACATTGCCAATTTTGAAGCCGGCATCACGGATGTCGTAACTCGAATAAAACGGAACATTGGTGTGTTGGATTTTTTGGTTGTACCACTGAATTAGTTCTTCACAATGATCGAGCAATTTTTTATGGATGCGTTCTTTCACAGTATCTCCAAAGAAGGGGACCAGTCATGATCCAAAAGTTGTTTATACCTTTGGATTTGCCCTTTGAATATACAATTTTGTGGCCCCACAAATAAAGGCCGGCAACAGGAGAAAGAAGGCTCCTGGGATGATCGAAGTCATTACAACCGCCAAAGCTCCGCCACACATCTCTGCACTGTATTGCCGAAAAAACATCCAACGTTGAGTCAGTGTCTTACCGTCAATCTCTAAGGCATAGTCAAAGGAATCGTAACTGACCATTAGAAACAAAAGAGCCGCAGAGGCCATGTTGAGAAAGGGGATAAAAGAGAGAATAAAACAGACTAACCCAAGTAGGATAAAAACTAAGACTTTCATGAAACCTCTCAATAGCATTTTGAGAGAAGATGCAAAAGAGAGAGAAAGTTTTTTTTCGGGCCAATACTTTTTAAAAACTTGTTCGGCCAAAAGAGCATAAAAAGGTCCCGCTAATAAAATTATGGTGAGATAGCCTAAAAAGAAATTCACTAATGAAATAAGAATCCAATAAAAAAAAGTAAGTACACCTGCAAACACAGAAGAGAGAATGGAGGAACCCTTAAGAAATTGAATGTCTCCCAACCATTGATGAAGTAGGGGTTGAACATATTCAGAAGCTAAAAAAAAGCCCAAGATGAGAAAAATGAGTCCCAGTACAAAGGGAATGAGAGCGAATTTAGCAATCTGGAAAGACTCCATAATGATCTGTATTCCCCTGAGGGGAATTAAAATCCCTTCAATCAAACCTTTTAAAGGTGATCTCATAAGTTGGGATCCTTACCAATGTTTTGTTGGACTGGAGTCTGATCCTTTGTTGGCAGCGGAAGAGGAGCTAACTCTTCTACGGGTTGTGGTATTTCCTTATTCAAAATCACTTTTTTAGGTTTTACATCGACAGGAGTGGTCAACTTTTTTTGGACAAGCATTTGATCTCGTGTCATTTGCGGTCCCAGATCGAGACCTTGTGCAAAGGATTCCAATCGAGAAAGCCAGTTCTGACTTTCATCCATAATTTTTTTTGAACGAGGATTAACATTTGTCAGAGGAAATTCTTCAGCCCGTAAACGATGAATGAGATCATAAAAATCTGAAGCCCTGTTTAATTGTTCGGCTTGTCGATTTTTCTTCAGAGCCACGGGATCTTTTTTAAATCCTTTTGGATTATAATTTGAAAGAAGCTTCCAGCCTTTATCGTAGAGCGCAAGTAATGTCTCAACGGCACGGTCAGACCAAACACCTTTTGAAGCCTCGGCTGAGGCTAAAAGATATTTTTGTCCCCTTTGTAACTGATCTCGCCAGACAGAAAAAGAATCATTAGACTCACTGAAAACGGCAAAACCAAGATAATAAAGTGATTTACTGATTTCATCACGCTCATCACCAAGTTGGTTTTGAGAAGAGAGTTTTTCAAAATGATCAACAGCTTTCTTGTGATATTCAACCGCAGTGATCATTTTGTTTTGTGAGGCGTAGGCTGCGGCTAATCGAGCCGGAGTTTCAACCTGAGATGTCAGTCGATCAAAATACTGAGGACGTTTCATTAAATCCAAAAGATTGGAGATCAGCTCGCTACCGTTTTGAATTTTTTCGTGAACAAAGGACAAATTATAAAGCGCCTTGGCTTCAACCAAAGAATCGTATTGGGCAGAATGTTGAATGGCTTTGCGATAATATTCAATGGCTTTGGGTGCATTGTTTTCGGTTTCATAAATAGAGGCTTTTAAAAAGTAGGCATGGCCATACCAATGAATATTTTCAGCTTTGTTAATATATTCATCAACTTTTTGATGGGCTGAGGCTGTTTTATCTTCTCCCAAATGGCTATAAACTTTTTTGAGTTCCGGCGGATAAGCGATGTCGTAATCTCTCTGTTTTTTTGCAAAAAGACTGCAGCCTGATAAAATCAACAGCGTTAAAGAGAGAAGCAAAAACGGATTGAGTATTTTCATAATATTTCTGTCCACGTTTCCTCAATTTGACTAGAAAAATCTAGAATATCACTTTGGTTTTCCAATGACATCCTAATCTCCGGCACAAGGGCATAAAAATGTTTTTTACTGGGATCATTTTTTTGCAGTAACTTAAGGCAGCGCTCACTTTCTCTTTTTTGACGACCAAAGTAGTCCTTTAATTGTTCCTCGCAGGAGTCGTTAGCGACTTTCATTGTCAGACCTTGGTCGAGACCAAGGTTATAGGCACGGTTAAGGATCGATCCCGCAAAAGAATATCCTCGAGAGCTCATCTCCTCTTGTAGAAATTGAGCCTCTGAAACCTTATCTTTGGCTGAAGAAAAAATCAGAATCAATTGTGAGTCTTCAGCTTTGAGCTGATCCATAAATGATTCAGACACTTGATGGACCTATTCTCTGAGCTCTGAAATTCCTGAAAAAAAAGACTCCATCTCTCTTAAAAAATCCAATCCCACTAATGTCGAGAATACTCCTTCGACGGCTTGCATTCCCTTTTTCTGCATCCAACTCATCCAATTCGATTGAGACTTAGGATCTCGTGAAGAGAAAAATTTTTGTAAGCGCTGGGGAGAATCAAAAAAATCAACCACCTGATGACTCGGGGGCGTATCGAGGATGATCAAATCAAATTCATTTTTCTCAAGTATCTGAAACATTTTATAAAGCGCTGAAAAGTTATGAGTTTCTCGCAAATTTTTAGAGATTTGCTTATAGATCTTATTTTGACTCAATTTTTGATAGAAACTCTCTCCTAAATGGGTCTCAATAAATTCTCGAAATATCTTTTCAGTCTCAACCTGGTAGATTGTGAGGGGTGTTTTAAACTCTTTCCAAGGCAACAATAGGCCCTCCGATGGGGCTGGCTCTTGACTCAGAATTGTAAAAAGTCTTCGCGAGGGGTCAATGGTAATTGTTGCAACTTTTTTCCCCATACGAGCGGCTTGTACTGCAAAGGCTAATGAGATTGAAGTTTTTCCAACCCCTCCTGTTCCCACAAAGGTCAGGAGCTTATTTTCTAGGATGAGCTTTTTGAAAGTTTCCGTAAAAATTCTCCTTGAGAAAGGTTAAGACGTATTGAGAGATCTGATGTCATCAGTTCGACGAGCGATAAGGGCTCTAAAAAGTCAGAAAGCCTTTTGAATTGAAGATCCTGTTCCGTCAGACGTTCTGTGATAAATTTTCGCCAAAGAGGATCATCTATGGTGAGTCCAAGCTTGTTGAGATTAATCCACTTATTAATAAATATCTGAATCTGGTTTTTAAAACGAGGCCGAAAATTTTCTAGAGTTTCTTCGAGCTCATCCAATGGCAAAGCCTCTAATAAACTGACAAAAATAAACTGTGTCATTTGTGGGTCTTTAAGAACCTTCTCAATCCCCTCACTCTGAGTGCGAAGAGGTCCACTACTCACACTTTGGCCGAGAAGCTCAGGAGATTGTAAAAAAGATAAAAAATGGCCGGTACTATAGGAGTCCACGACAATATGATCGTAATTAAAACTGGGTCCATGGTTTCTCATTTCACTGGTCAATTTACCTAGAACGGCCAGATCTTTGAGGCCTGGAGCTAAATTGATCAACCCCTGAATCATACTGCTCTCAAAAAAGGGCTGTATGAGCTTCTCGACGCGGATGAAAGACCCGACATAATCCACAAGACAATCTCCGCCGGAGAGAAGACTGGCATCAAAGAGATATTGAGTCTTTTGAGGTTTATACTGAGGTTCAATGGTGAGGCCGGCTAAGCTTCGAGCGGAACTTCGTGGATTAAGCTCAACGTAGAGAACTCTTTTACCCTTTAGAGCCAAGGATTTTGACAGAAGTAAGGCTAAAGTGGTTTTGCCCACTCCGCCCTTTCCGCTGATAAAAATTAATTTTTTAAAACTCAGTTCCATTCAACTTCCATCCCTTGATTTTAAAGGGTTCTTACCCTATATTCCAATGATTTTAACGGAGCGAGTTATGAAATCTAATATCGAAAGTCTTTCCAAACTAGAACGCAAAATGAGTATCCAGATCCCGGTGGACGCGGTCAATACTGAGTTTACTAATGCCTACAAATATCTACAGAAAAATGTCGAGATCAAAGGCTTTCGTAAAGGGCGAACACCCATGAGTACGATTAAAAATATCTACTCTGACAAGATCAAAGATGATGTGGCTCAAAATCTTGTGCAAAATTTTTACTTTAAAGCTCTTAAAGAACATGATCTCTACCCGGTTGGCATGCCTGATATTGATTTTAAAGCCCCTGAAGAAAACCAAGAGTTTTCTTTTAGTGCTCGTTTTGAAATCCAACCTGAAATTACTTTGACACAAACGGCTCAACTTGAAGTTGAAAAAGAAGCCGTCACTGTCACAGATGAAATGCTCAACAAAAACATAGAACAGATCCTTGAAAATCAGGCTAAAATGGAAGACGTTGTTCTGATTCGCGAACTTCGTGAAAAAGATTATGCAGACATTAATTTTGAAGGCTTTATTGATGGCCAACCCCTTCCTAATGGCGCGGCTCAAGGTCATGTTCTTGAAATTGGTTCAGACACTTTTATTCCCGGCTTTGAAACCGCTTTGATTGGAATGAAACAGGGTGAAGATAAAAACATTAGCATCACTTTTCCAGTGGACTACCATGTGGAAGATCTCAAAGGTAAGCCGGTGATGTTTAAAGTTCACCTTAACAAAATCAAAGAAAAAGTGAAGCCCCAGTTCAACGATGATTTCGTGAAGGGACTTGGAGAACTGACTTCGGCTGAGGCTTTTAAAGAACAACTCAGAGCTGATATTGTGAGAGGCGAAGAAAAGCGCATTGAACAGGATCTAAAAAATGCACTTTTTAAGGCTTTAATAAAAGCCAATCCTTTTGATGTTCCTGAAACTCTCATCAAAGAACAACGCTCTGCCCTCGTTGATGACTTCAAAAAGAGAATGACCTCCCAAGGAATTGGTGAGAGTGAGTTTGCTGAATATCAAGATAAGTGGCATGAAGATTTTTCGGATACCGCTGACTTTATGGTTCGCTCGGCTCTTTTGATTCAAAAAATTGCCAAGGACGAAAATCTCAATGCAACACCTGCTGACGTCGAGCTAAAACTTGAGGAGTTCGCCAAACAAACTGGCCTTGATATGAGCCGTATTAAATCTTTTTATCAAAACGGACAGCAATCCGCTAATCTCGAGTTTCAAATCACCGAAGAAAAAGTTTTTAAACACCTTTTGGCTCAGGCCAAAGTGACTGAAAAAAGTCCGAGTTAGATTTAAAGTTGAGATAAAAGTTTGTGCGAAGGCCAACTCTCATGGGTTGGCCTTTTTGTTTTATAACTCCTTCATGACCTTATAGGCTTTTAAATAGTTGAAGGCCTGAAGAACTTGAAAATCTTGAAGAATATTTTCTTTGGAGTTGGCATCCGCTTTTTTATTGGACTTATCCCACCAATTAAAAAGACTGGTTTGTTTCTTTTTATTTTTATCACTTTCTTCTTTTTCACTGAGAAGGTGACCATCAATGTCAGCTTCTCTTTTGACTTTGCGATTAATGATGGCTTTTTGAAAGACCTCACCATCAACCTCTTCGACAACGACATCTGGGGTGATTCCTTCAGCTTGAATAGAAATTCCATTCGGAGTGTAATAACGGGCCACTGTCATTTTTAAACCGGAACCGTCTCCCATTTTAACAACGGATTGTACAGAACCTTTTCCAAAACTTCTTTTACCCATAACCAGGGCTCTTTTGTTGTCTTTAAGAGCGCCGGCAACAATTTCGCTAGCACTTGCAGAGTACTCATTGATTAGAACCACAAGGGGGAAATCAGAGTAAGTATTTTCGGCGGTTGCACTCACTACTTTTTTACTGGCTTTGTCTCGTCCTATAGTGCTGACGATATCCCCTTTTTCAAGAAAAAGGTCAGAGATCTTGATCGCTTGCTCAAGCAAACCGCCAGGATTTCGTCTGAGGTCAAGAATAAGTCCCTTTATTTTTTTATCTCCCCGATTCATTTCCTCGAGAGCTTTTTTAAGATCCTGAGCGGAGTTATCTATGAAAGATGTGAGTCTGACATAAGCATATCCATCTTCAAGAACAGAGTATTTGACCGATTTGATTTTGATGGTTCCTCGTTTAATGGCGTAATCTTTTTTAGCTTTTAAGCCTTCTCGAATAATACCGAGTACAATTTTAGAGCCTTGAGAGCCCTTCATCATCTGGGCGGATTCAACAAGGCTCAATCCTTTTGTTGATTTGCCGTCAATCGAGACAATTTTATCTCCCGCTTTTAATCCGGCTTCCCATGCGGGAGTATCTTCGATCGGAGAAATAATTGTTAGAACATCATCTTGAACTGTAATCTCAATACCAAGTCCACCAAACTTACCACTGGTTTCATTTTCAAATTCTTCAAATATATCAGGTGGCAAAAAATTCGTATGGGGGTCAAGCTCTTGAAGCATTCCCTTGATTCCACCATAGATCAGTTTCTTGGTATCGACTTCTTCGACATAATATTTTTGGACCAAGTTCATGACCTTAGCAAAAAGCTGCAAAGTGAGATAACGATCTTTGACTTCCGCTACCGCCCATTGAGAAGAGTAACTGATGAAAAAAATAATCAGAGTTGATAGGATTAGACTTTGCAAAGTTTTTCGAGTGGATAGGGTCATAGTTCCTTCTTGAAGACGCGTGCTAAGGATGGATGTTTAGATTTTAACCAAAGTTCTGGGTTTTGGGCTTCAGAAAAATGTCGAATTTCAAAATAAAGACCAATGCCCTGCTGGAGATGTTTATGTCCAGTACTGCCTATTCGCTGACCTTGTTTGACTAGACTTTTAATTTTAACATTAGATTTTGCTAAATTACTATAAACACTATAGTAACGACCACCGTGATCAACTATGAGAGTTTCTCCGAATCCAGAAATCTGACCAGCGAAGTTCACTCGACCATCAGCAACCACTTGTACAGGGGCTGATGTGCTCGTTTGATAGAAATGACCTTTATGAAGAAGTTCGACTGAGTCGTGAACCAGAAAGCGATTCACTCCATAATTTTGAACCAACTCTCCCTCCACGGGCGCCTCTAAGTGTCCTTTGCGATCAAAAAACTCAGTTCCAAAAAGCATTTGTAGATCTTTAAATTCTGATTCCATTGCTTTTTTTTGACCCATGTCTTTTAAAAAGCTCAGTCTCTTCTTTTCTTGGTGAATTCCTTTCTCAAGAGAATTGAGACTTTGAGATTTCATTTTTTGATTTTTTTCAATTTTCTTCTCTTCTATAGAAATTTCTTTTTTAAGGGTAATCAGATGACGAGCCGTAAGGTCTAATTTCTTTTTTTCTGAGGTGAGTTTTGTACTCAACTCAAGGTAATGCGAGAGCTGTTCTGTTTGAGCCGCATTCATTTTTTGAGCAGAGAGATAAAGACGATCGAGATCTGCCAAGCTGAGTGAGCTCATCATACCGTAAAACCATGGCAATGTGTTGATTTGTTCAACTAATGCAGCTCTGTCCAAAATCTCAGGGGCCAGTTGAGAGAGCTCATGGCTTGTTTCAATAATTTGTTTTGATATATCGATCATCTCATAATTGAGGCGAGTATTTTTTTGATCCAGTTCTGATTTTTTGAGAATAAGCTTCTGGGTTTCTTTTTCAAGACTATAGATTTCGGAAAGAATTTTTCGCTTTTTATCTTCGAGGTTAAAGACCTCAGATTTTTGTTGATTGTATTTTGCAGCGATATCAAGGACCTCATCGGGCATTGTCGATTGACCCATCAGTTTATAAAATGAAAGAAATACGAGAATTGAAATCAAGCGCTACCCTTTTGAAAGAGGCCGAATGATTTTTTGTATTTAGGCATCATGCGAAAAAGTGTCAGTAAGGTTTCAATAAAAAGGAGGGAGAGGCTGATTAAAAAAACAAAAATAACTGTGCTCGGCGCAATAAACAACAGACCCTCACTCCAGTTAAAACCGAGTACAGAAAGGGAGAGTTTTTTGAAACTAATGAACAAACTGTAATTCATCAATAAAGCGAACGCGAATGAGAAAAATCCTAAAGAGATCAAATTCACGAGTTGTGGTCGATAGATAAATGACTCATCAGCTCCAATAAATTCAAGAACTTCGATTTCATCTTTTCTATGGAAGAGTATGGACTTTACGACGCTCGCTGAAACAATCATAGATCCCATCATAAATATGGCAATCAACAGCCAACCGGTAATATTTATCGCTGTTAATAATTGGCTGTAAGAGCTCAACCAAGATTCACCATAAGAGATCGAACTAATGGGAGGAAAGCGGTCTCTGAATTGAGCACTAAAATCATTGAGTACTCCTGCCGAGCCATAGGCCTGTTGCTCATTCAGAGAAACCTCAAGATACTCTGGAAAAAGATGTGACATTTTGTTAGAGTCTATTTTTTTTCTCGAAAGCTTCTCAAATCTTCTATTAAATTTTTCTGCCGATTCTAAACTGCTCACCTCTGTGACTGACTTTACAATTTTATGACCAGTGAGTGCTTGTATGATTTCTTTTTTTTGAGTCAATCCTGTTTGTGGTTTTAGATAGACCGTCATTTGACTAACGCTACCCCACTGATGGAATACTTTTTGTATGTTTTGTAACGACAGACTAATAAAAAGAACTGCCGTATAGGTCAGAAATAAGATTAAGAAGGCTGAAAACTGAGTTACAAAATGCTCAGTCCAGCTTCTTTTAATGGCTTGAAATACTGACCACATGGCTGCTCTTCTCCACTTTCATAAATTTGTCCGTTATCAATTTTTATCACTCTTTTTTGATTGGATTTTTCAACAAGGTTGTGATCATGAGTGGCAATAATGACGGTTGTTCCTTTTTTATTGGCCGTGCGAAACAACTCCATAATTTCTTCACTCATTTTCCAGTCCAAATTTCCTGTCGGCTCATCAGCGATGATCAATTTGGGTTCATGCACCAGAGCTCTCGCAATGGCCACCCTCTGCTTCTCTCCACCTGAGAGATGGATAGGGTTTTCATTGATTTGTTGGGCTAAGCCAACACTAGCCACTATCTTTTCAACTTTTTCACAAATATCCCATTGGTGAAAACCAAGAATTTGTAAAGGAAGAGCTACATTCTCAAAAACAGTGCGATCGTAAAGAAGTTTAAAATCTTGGAAAACAACACCAATTGTTCTGCGAAATTGAGATATTTCTTTGTTGTTTATTTTGTCTAAATTGAAGTCATTGACAATAACCTGTCCCGAAGTGGCTTTTTCAAAGCCTGTCATTATGCGAAAAAGAGTGGTTTTACCTGCGCCACTGGGGCCCATCAAATAAACAAACTCACTCTTTAAAATATCGAGCTTTAGGTTTTTAAGAATATGATTATTGTCTCTGTATGTTTTATAGACATGGGATAGTTGAACCATATCCCTATTCTAACTCTGCTCAATCAATATGACCAGAAACGAGACGGTCCAGAATTTCCTGATGTTGTTTTTCAACCGCCAAGCGAATGGTTTGTTGGCTCGGAAAGGGTGATTGCAAGACGTTTTGATAGGGAGTTTTATAACTTTTTAAAACAGCCCCCTGCCTAAAGACCTTAGTCACAATAAAAGGATTATCCCAGCCCCAGTCTTCAGTCTGAATATGATAATTTTCATGATTGATTTGAATATCTGAATTCAGTCCAGCTTGCATCGAAAACATCATCGCCATTTTCTCAATATGAGGCAAGCCAATTTTTTAAGAACACTCGTCAATAGACCGATAAGGACAGATAAGCTCTGGGGTGACATTTGCAAGGTCGGAAAAGTTTATTTCAGTATTTTTTATTTCTTTTTTTGACCTTTTATTTTTTAGGGTGTGGCGGGACTTCAGGTAGTAGTAGTTCAAGTTCGGTGTTAGCGATCACCCCACCCTGCAATACAATTACATCCTATAGCAATCCGATAACAATCACGGGTCGAGGAGTCTTTGGGTATCGCACCGATGGAAATGGAGCCATTGCGGCTCCTAAACCCATTCGTCATCTTGAAGTCAAAGTGACGGGAGCTGATGGTTCAACATTGCAATGTGGATCAACAGATTCAAACGGGAATTTTTCAGTACAACTACCTAGAAATGACAGCGCTGTCACACTTTCTATTAACACCATGGCTGATAATAATTTCCTCAATGCCTATTTGCTCAATAATCCCACTCAAAATTTTTTTTATTCCCTCAGTAAGACCGTTACTCTTGATGGAAGTAAAAGTATCGGTACTCTAACCGCGCCGGCTGATGGAACAGTCATGGGTGGTGCTTTTCATATTATGGATCAAATTTTGGAAGCCAATGAATTCTTAAGAACTAACACCGCCAATTGTGATCAAACGTTTGCCTCTTGTGTGCCTTTTACTGTAGCTCCACTTGTAAAAATTTATTGGGCTCGGGGTGTGGATCCAGGAAGATACTATAATTTACCGACACTGAGTTTTTATATTCCTGATCGATTTGAACTTTATATACTGGGTGGTATTAACGGAGATGTTGATAACTCCGACACAGATCATTTTGATAATTCAATTATTCTCCACGAATACGGTCATTTTTTAGAAGATGTCTACTCAAAGACTGATTCTCCAGGTGGGCAACACACTGGAAACACTCTACTTGATCCTCGTCTTGCATGGGGTGAGGCATGGGCCAATTATTTTCAAGCCAGTGTGACGAACATTTGGGTTTATAGAGATACCTTTGGTACACCCGAGGGAACACCTGGGGTCTATTTTAATGAAAATCTTGAATCGGGAACAATGGATACTTCTACAGCTCTTGGACAAGGTAATTTCAGAGAGTTTTCAATTTCAAGGGCACTCACTGATTTTACCGACAGCAACAATGACGGGATTGGGGTCGATCAATTGACTGCACCCTTTTCAGAGTTTTGGACTCTTCTCACTTCGACGGTTCATGGCTTTGCACAGACTGATCTTAATTTTAGAAATATTGGGCTCTTTCACAGCCTGCAACTTGCTTTAGCGGGTTCAAGTAATTTTACAGAAATTCAAACCGCCGAGAATCATCGACCCAATGAACTTGATTATGCCAATACTCTCACTGTGGGTGGCGCCTGTGCCCCAATTTCCATTCAAGCCGCTCATATTTCTCCCAGCCAAAGGGAGGATGGCACTCCTGAAAATTCCAATCCATTTGCTTCAAATGATTTTTATCAATACACCCATGGGGGTGGAAATTTAACTCTGGCTTTGACCTATACGACCAGTGGAGTAGCTCCGGCAGACCTTGATCTTTATCTCTATACCAACAATTACGTGTTTGGCTCTGTCAGTTCCGTACTGGGCTCAAGTGAAAACACGATTAATGTTGGTCAAACCAGTGGTTCAGAAAGTTTTTCAATTTCTGGATTACCTGCAGGAACTTACATGATAAACATTAGTGTAAATACTCGGGTGAGACTCGGATCGAATTCAAATTATCAGTTACGAATCAATAATCAACTGGCTTGTCCAAATTGAGGGCGCTCATGGCTTTACGTCTATTCATAATTATATTCCCAGCACTCTTACTCGGATGTCTTTCTCATCAGAAAGCCAACACGCCAACAAGTGCTTCAAAAAAATTCCTAAAACCAGAGGAAACAATCCACAGAAATATCAGTAAATCCAGAAGTTATATCTCGACAGAGATTGAGGCCAGCTTTCCAGCGCCGGACCGAATCATTTTAAGTGCCAAGGTTTTACCCCATCAAGATTTTTTACCTGCTGAAATTCAGTGGAAGTGGCCCGAGACAACAACACCCCTGGCCGGTGAAGCTTATTTAGTAAGGGATTTAAGAGCAGGTGAAGAAATTGAATTTCAAATTGAATTTTCTTTGGAGACTGTGAAGGATGGTGATTCATTTTTCTTCTTTGTCTACAAAATGAAAGACGGTGAACGGCACGGAACATCCCATAACTTCACTTATTTCAGTTCTGAAAACAATAGGTTGGAACAGAAAGTTCATAAAAGTCAGAAAAAACCTAAATTTATCGAGTGAGAGTTAGTCGATCTTTGAAGACGCTTTTTGCGCACGCTTTAAAAGCATCTGGACTTCTATTGAGTGTTAAGCAATTGAAATTTGAAGGTCTGGATCAAATTCAGCCCTTAGAATTGAATGGATGGCATCTAATGTTCCATACATTGAACTCGGGCAAGAACCACAAGCTCCTTCATAGGAAACGGTGACCGTATTGTCTTTATAATCGATGATTTCAATATCACCCCCATCGGCTTGGAGTCCGGGACGAATGGTGCGGTCTAAAATCTCTTCAATTTGATCAATTTCTGCTGAACGGTTTTCACGCATCTTTTTCTTTTTTTGCTCATCCGCCATTTGAAAATGGGGATCATGGATCGGAAGTCGACTTTGCAAAACAGAAGAGACATTGTCGACCAATTGGTTTCTTTCAATATCGGCTTGGTGAGTAACCGTAATAACATTTTCAAACATATGCAATTGCTCCACCCCAGGGAGAGCAAAAAGATCTTCAGCTAAACGAATGTTCTGAGCCTCTTCTCGATTTGTAAAAGTGGCTTTACCCTCAGCTTTGACAGGACAATTAACAATAAATTTAATAGCCAAAGGGTTGGGAGTGGATTGGGTGCGAACAAGAATTTCGTAGTTAATCATAAAAAAAAGCCTCCACCTTTTTGAGGGTGTTTAGGAATTGAGTAAGCTCTTCGATTGTATTATAAGCTGTGAATGAAACTCGGACTGTGCCTTGTAAATTCATTAAGTCCATCAAAGGCTGGGTGCAATGATGTCCCGCTCGCACGGCAAAACCATATTTGTCCAATAATGTTCCAACATCAGAGCAATGAGCTTTTTTAAAATTGAAGGAAACAACTCCAGTATAATCCGATGCTGTGAATTCATAAATCTCGAGACTGGGTATTTTTTTGAGCTCTCCTTTTAAATAGTTTCGGAGAGAAAGAATGTACTCATGGGTTTTCTGATAATCCCAATGGCTAAGGATATCAATCGCAACTCCAAGACCAATTGCACCTGAAATGTTGGGGGTGCCGGCTTCAAACTTCTGAGGCAAATCGGCATAAGTGGTTTTCTCAAAAGTCACACGGTCTATCATGCTGCCCCCGGTTTGATAAGGGCTCATGGTCTCAAGTAAATTCTTTTTGCCGTAGAGGACTCCAATTCCAAAGGGGGCAAAAATTTTATGACCAGAAAAAACCAAAAAATCACATTTGAGTTTTTGCACATCGAGACGTTCGGTCAGCAGAACCTGGGCGCAATCGACAACAGAAATAATTTTTCTTTTTTGGCATTCGGAGAGAATCTCTTCAACCGGAAGTCGGTTGCCAAAAGCATTTGAATAATAAATAAAAGAAACAAGTTTTGTTTTAGGGTTCATAGAGGAAACAAAATCCTCAACACGAACTCCGGTCTCTTTGTTGAAAGGAACGATCTTCAGTCGGGCCCCAGTCTTTTCACAAAGTCTTTGCCAAGGAACAATATTGGAATGGTGCTCGAAAGGAGAGAGCAAAATCTCATCTTCGGGCTTAAGAATCTCTTCGAAACCATGGGCAATAAGATTAATCCCCTCTGTCGTTCCTCGAGTAAATATAATTTCACAATTCTCTTTTGCATTGATAAAGCGGGCTACTTTTTCACGGACACCTTCGTAGTTCTCAGTCCCTTGGCGACTGACGAGATGAGCCCCTCGATGGACATTGGCTGCTTCAAATCGGTTAAAGACATTAACACGGTCACAAACTTCAGCATGTTTTAAAGTTGAGGCAGCGCTATCCAAATAGACCAAGGGATTGGGTCCAAGAGTACGCTCAAGTTGAGGAAAACTTTTTCTAAACTGAGAGGGGTTAAAGGCCAAGTTCAACCTCTCCGAACTGTGAAAGGGTTAAGTTTAAAGTTTCACCGTAGAATTTTTTTACAAGAGGGCTCTCTTCTTCAAGAAGACCTGCAATAAAAGCCTTTGCTAATATCTGACGTGACTCTTTCTCTGTTAGTCCACGACTGAGAAGATAGAAAAGTTGATCGGGATCAAGGCGACCAACAGTCGCTCCATGTGAGGCTTTGACATCATCATTATCAATTTGCAACTCAGGTTTAGTGTTAATTTCACAATGAGTAGAAAGTAGAAGATTTTTATTGATCAACTGAGATTGGCTTTGAAAGGCATGGTGACGAATCTGAATAAGGCCATTAAAAACAGCTTTAGCTTTGTCGTCGAGCAGTCCACGGTAATCTTGAAAAGAATGGGTCTGAGGAACATGATGGGTCATCCGAGTGTGATGATCAGAAAAATTATTTTTGTTATTGAGATAAGCCCCCTTGAGATGCACTTCACTCCCTGACTCTGCCAATTCAAAATTGAGGTTGTGACGGGTCCAGAGTGAGGGGTGTGTCATATCGAAATGCTTAAGCTGTGCCTCTTTTTTAAGAGTTCCATGGGCGTGGTAAAAACTATAACTTTGGTCAGCCTCTGACTTTTGAAAATAAACTTTGAACTGAGATCTTGATTCTAAAAACAAATCCAATCTTAAACTATTAAAGCTTTTTTGACCTTGGCTTTTGTCATCTAAAAAGAGTTCCGCTTGTGCGTTTTCTTCACATTCAACAATGAAGTGAAAAAGGCTAAATTCATTGTTCACTTCTGTGTTGTTGTTCCAACGCAAATAGATTGGCTTATTTAAAACCGTGTTTTTTTTAATCTTTAATCGATAACAGTGATCGAGAAATGAAAGGTGCATTTGCGCAAAGGGATTCTGAAGATCACAGTGTTGGTCTAATTTTTTTTGAACTTGTTGTAATTCTTCAAAAGAAAGGGAGTTTAAAGCAGCAATTTCAAAATGCTCTTTAAGAGGATTATCCAACTTTTCAATGTCATGGGTGGGACCAACATCAATCAAATAAAATTCATTTTGATCCATGATCTTTAAGCGCGGATATTTAAGACTTTTGCTCAGAGGAAGGTTTTTGATGTCTTTAAAATTAACATATTTCCAACTTTCACCGGTTGGGTAATCTTTTTGATTCCAAGTGCTGAGTTGAGTCTTCAGCCATGCCGAACGACTGGCCTCATCTTTGAAAGAAGAGGTGTGATTTTGTGAGTGTTGCTGCCAGGCTTGAAAGATGTTTTCCACAAGTGATCCTAAGCCTTAATCCAGTCGTAACCTTGGCTCTCTAATTTAAGAGCGAGCTCGGGGCCACCACTTTCAACAATTTTTCCATCGGCGAGAACATGAACAAAGTCAGGCTTTATGTAATCGAGGAGTCTTTGATAATGGGTCACAAGAATAATGGCATTTTCTGAAGTTCGAAGGCTGTTGACCCCTTCAGAAACAATTCTGAGGGCATCGATATCAAGCCCCGAATCAGTCTCATCGAGAAAAGAGAGGCGAGGAGAGAGTACAGCCATTTGTAAAATTTCGTTTCGTTTTTTTTCTCCACCTGAAAAACCTGAATTGACCGAGCGATAGAGAAACTCCTCGTTCATTTTCACCACTTTCATTTTTTCTTTTACAAAAACAAGAAATTCTTCGGGTGTCTTTTCTGGAAAGCCTTGATGTTGAGCCACAGAGTTATAGGACATTCTTAAAAAATCAAAATTTGTGACGCCAGGAACTTCAACTGGGTATTGAAAGGCCAGAAAAATTCCCTCCCGCGCCCTTTCATCTGCACTCATTTCAAAAAGACTTTTCATTTTAAAATTAATCTCAAAATTAATTTCCCCAGCCGTGACTTCATACTGTTTGTGACCAGCAACCACTTTCGAAAGGGTTGATTTACCAGAACCATTGGGGCCCATGATGGCATGGACTTCACCAGGATTCACGTTCAGGTTCAGACCTTTAAGAACAGGTTTATTTTCAATTTGAACTTGGAGATTTTTGATTTCTAAAAGCATTATTATCCCACACTATTTTCGAGTTTCATTTCAATTAATTTCACCGCTTCCACAGAAAATTCAAGGGGCAGCTCTTTAAAGACCTCTTTGCAAAAACCATTAACCAAAAGAGAAATGGAGTTTTCAAGACTGATTCCGCGAGATTGTAAATAAAAAAGTTGATCTTCGCTGATTCGGCTGGTTGTGGCTTCATGCTCAAGCACTGCGGAATTATTTTTCACTTCAAGATAAGGATAAGTATTAGCTGAACACTGATCTCCAACCAGCATGGAATCACATTGAGAGTAGTTTCTAGCACCCTGGGCCTGTGGTAATATTTTGACCAGACCGCGATAATTATTGCGAGATTTTCCAGAGGAGATCCCTTTTGAAATAATTGTGCTTTTGGTATTTTTACCAATATGAATCATTTTTGTGCCGGTGTCGGCTTGCATATAATCGTGGGTTAATGCCACAGAGTAAAATGCACCTTGTGACGAATCACCTTGAAGGACACAGCTGGGGTATTTCCAAGTGATAGCAGAGCCTGATTCAACTTGTGTCCAAGATATCTTTGAGTTCTTGCCTTTGCAGAGTCCACGCTTGGTTACAAAGTTGTAAATTCCGCCTTTACCATTTTTATCGCCAGTGTACCAATTCTGCACAGTTGAGTATTTTATTTCTGCATCATCCAAAGTAATCAATTCAACAACGGCCGCATGAAGTTGATTTTCATCGCGCTGAGGAGCCGTACAGCCCTCGAGATAATTGACAAAACTTCCTTCATCAGCAATCACAAGGGTGCGTTCAAATTGACCCGTTTCCATCGCATTAATACGAAAATAGGTCGAAAGATCAATCGGGCTGCGAACTCCTTTAGGAATATAGACAAAAGAGCCATCTGTAAAAACGGCAGCATTCAGTGCCGCAAAAAAATTATCTTTGTAAGGAACCACCGAACCTAAATACTTTTTAACCAGTTCGGGGTGATTATGAACAGCTTCAGAAATAGAACAAAAAATGATCCCGTATTTTTTGAGTTCTTCCGTGTGGGTTGTTCCGATAGAGACGCTGTCAAAAACCACGTCCATAGCCACACCACTAATTCTTTTCTGTTCAGAAAGTGGGATGCCTAATTTTTCAAAAGTTTTTAAAAGCTCTGGATCAAGGTCGTCCAAGGATTGAGGTTTATTGCTCTCTCCTTGTGATTTTGGGGCTGAATAGTAAGAAATATCTTGGTAGTTGATTTTTTCGTATTTAAGGTCTGCCCAATGGGGCTCCTCAAGAGTTAACCAATATTGAAAAGCTTTGAGTCTATAATCAAGTAACCAGTCGGGTTCATTTTTGCGAGCTGATATTTTTTTAATAATATCTTCGTTAAGACCCTTTCCAAATCCAACAGATTCAATATCGGTATAAAAACCATATTTGTAGTTGTTGTCATCAGAAAGAGCCCCACTGGTTTTAGTCATCAACTCGCTCCAACAGAAATCATCTCAAGTGGGGCACACACGCGATCAGAAGAAATATTGAGCATTGAATTGAGATTAATCCCTTTATAAAACTGAATAATCTGCTCATTCAAATACGTCAGTGGCGCAATGACATTACAATTTGGTTTCATATCGCAATGACCTTTTTCTGGATCCATACACTTGACCACACTAATGGGTCCAACAACCATTTCAATGAGATCCAAAAGACTGACTTTATCTAAATCACGTTGAATAAGGTATCCCCCTTGGGCACCTTGTTCTGATTTTAATAAGCCTTTTTGAACCATAATTTGCATCACGCGTGATGTGGCATCAAAAGAGCAGCCGTAAGCCCGACAAATTTCTTTAACTGTCGTTAACTGTCCTTGTTGTTTTTGTTTCATGTGGCGTAATGAAATCAGGGCGTACTCAACTTTGCGGTGAATTTTGTTCATGTTATCCTCCTCAATATTTGTTCAAGAATCCTTAAACTATTCCTGAAGCGCCCTGTTGTCAACAAACCGGATCTTTTTATACTTATATAGAATGATTCATTTATAGTTTTGATTGACATTATATCAAGAAAATTAAACATTTAGCTGCAATGAGTTATATTCTCCGTTTTTTAAGCCTTATCGTTTTGATCCTACTTTCTCTTTCTTTAGTCCGTTATGGGTTGAAAAACTATGGCCTCGCCCAGCCTCTTTCCCAATACCAAACCCCGCTCATCGCTCGCCTTTCAGAAAAACCCAGGCCCATCCTCTGGACAAATTCAGATCCAAAAAAAAACAGCGGCACCTATGGGAGTTATTCCGTTCAATTTAAAGAAGATCACTGGATTCTCTCCCGTCTGGAAGATGAAATTTTATTATCTGATTATAAAACTGACGAGGAAAATGGAATTATTTTACTTTGGCCTGAAATTAATGGTCCAACACTCATTCCCTCCCTGAGAAGCCAACTCAAAGAATCAGGTCTTTGGAAAAAAGTTATTTTTTGCTCAAGAAATGATGGGGTTCTAAAAGATTTGCGAGAATTGGAGCCCCAGTGGAGCTTTTGCAATGGCGAAATCTTTCTGACTAAGATGTTAAGCTTGGAGTCCGTGGGACTAGAATCGTTGCTTAAAATTAAATCAGATGTTTTTTTTATTCATCTCAAAAATCTTCCTTTGCAAAATAAGATACACAGTCTCATCAAAGAGGCTAAAAGACAGGGTCGCTTTGTCATAATGGGTCCAGTTCAAGAACCTATTAAAGAATACGAGGTCGATGGATGGTTGCTTTATTAAATTATAAAAATGATCTGTGCTATTCATAATTCAGGCCTAAGACCTGAACCGTGTAAAAGTTGAACTCATTGGCGAATTATTAAAAAGATAAATGATTGAATGAGTCTCAAAGTTCCTTTAGGCTTAATACCATGTACGCACAAGCCGCAACCACAACGACCATAAGCACACAAACATCACTCATTTCTGACATCATGGGGGCTGGCTTTGCTGTTCAGTTTCTTTTGCTTGTTCTCATCGGTATGTCCATTGTTTCTTGGGCCATTATCTTTAAGAAACGTCAGCTCTTTTCCAGAACACGTGAGGACAACGATAAGTTTCTCGACCTGTTTTGGAACGCGGCCTCTCTTGAGCAAGTCAGAGACAAACTCGATCGTCACGGAGAAAGCCCTCTTTCTCGCATTTTCAAATCTGGCTTTAGTGAGCTTGAGCGCGTGCAAAGAAAAAATAATCCTGCCTTAGGAATGGGGATTGATAATTTAGAGCGCTCACTCCGCAAAAGCCAAGATGAGGAAATTTCTCTTCTTGAAGAAAGAATGGCTTTTTTAGCCACAACCGGGAGCACGGCTCCTTTTATTGGACTGCTTGGGACAGTGATTGGAATTATGAACTCGTTTCGCGCGATCGCCAATGCCGGATCGGCGAGCCTTTCAACAGTGGCTCCCGGAATTTCGGAAGCTCTTTTTGCAACGGCCGTTGGTCTTTTTGCCGCAATACCCGCGGTCATGGCCTACAATTATTTGCTGAATGAAGTTCGCAAGCAAGAAAATCGCATGAATAACTTTGTCTCTGAATTTTTGAATATCGCACGTCTTCAACAAAAAAAGGACTAACTATGGGCATGGGCACCGGCTCATCACGCAACCGAAGTTCAATGAGTGAGATCAATGTGACTCCACTGGTTGACGTTATGTTGGTTCTTCTCATCATTTTTATGGTGACCGCCCCCATGATGCAACAAGGGATCGAAATTGATCTTCCTGAAACAACGGCCTCTGGGATTGAAACCAATGATGAACCTTTTGTACTCGCCCTGCGCGATAACAATAAACTTTATATTGGCCAAGAAGAGGTCTCTATGACCAGTCTTCGCGTCAAGCTTAAAGCGATTTTTGCCACAAGGAAAAACAAACAGATTTATCTCAAGGCCGACAAAAAAGTCGACTACGAGTTGGTTGCAAAAACTTTAGCTGAGGTCAGAGCCGCTGGCATTAACAATATTGGTTTGGTTACACTGCCTCAATGAAAATTAAAAAAGATACTTTTTTTAATTTTATCCTTATCTCCATCGCCTTTCATCTCGCGGTCTTTATTTTTTTGACTCTAAAGGTTCTCTTTTTTCCGACAGAGTCTCAAATTCACCAACAAGCTGTTCGAATCGACATTGTTGCATTACCAGATAAAAATCCTTCTCCTTCAGCACCGGCAGCCAGTAAACCCTTAGAAAAACCTCAAAAGGCTCCAGCGCCACAACCGAAAACAGCAGAAAAACCTAAACCCAAAAAAAAGGAACCTCCAAAAATTGTTAAAAAAGAGGTTCCTAAAGTTAAAAAAGAAGAAGTGAAAGAGGAACAGGACTCCGCCATTGCCCGAATTCGTGCTTTGCAAAAAGCCAAAGAGCTAGAAGAACAAAAAAATCAAGCGGCCGCAAAAACTCAAG
>JBGSSY010000006.1:0-4385 GCA_041736775.1 Bdellovibrionales bacterium
GGTCAAAGCTGAGATTAAAAAGTATATTGCCCGTGAAAGACGCAAGGAACTTCCTCCTCAATTTGATGCCTGGTTTTTTGACTGTAAAGTGGGAGCCGATGTAGGAACAGCAAAAATCGTTAAAATTTCTGAAATTAATAAAGCCATTGATTCTTTGGTTGCAGCCCAAAAGGAGTCTTTTTACATTGAAATTCTCGCTAAACCTTCGGCCAAACCCGTACGTGAGTAAGAACAAAAAAAACCATCATTGATCAAAAAAAACTGAGCGGAGAAGTTAAACAAATGGCAAAAGCACGAATTAATAAATTTATTTTCAAGGACGGAAAGGTGTTCTTACGTCTGAAAGCAACGGCCAATGGTTTAAAGATTACTAAGGATGGAACTCATTTCAAAATGATCTTTACCATCAAAGGTGGAAAGACGATTGAGCTTCCCATTCAATTTATGGACGACTTTCATGTTCCAGAAGCCATTTATCAAGATGCCCTTCAGTTGGGTTTTAAAGAAAGCGATATCGATCAATTTAAAAGCTCACTAGTTAAAGTCAGCTACAGCTGGGGTGAACTGATCTGTTTTAATGCCGCTACTGAAACTTCGGAGTATTTTTATCTGGTCCCCACCGAACAAACTATTGCCGTTCGAATTGGACCAGTCCCTAACACCGTAGATACCCAGCAGTTTGAAATGGATTGGACCAATGTTCAATGGGGTTATCTCTAAGTATGGCTCAACAGACCTGTGCAATTTGTCTCAACACAAAAACGTCCTTAACCTGTGACGCCTGCGCTGATCCCACCTGTAAATACTGTTCTTATTTTGTTGATGAAACGGTTTTTGAATATATTGATCTCTTGCCCGAATCTCTTCGTCATAAAAAATTCTGTCAAAATTGCTATAATAGCCAGTTTCAAACCCAAGTTGAAAAATATCTCGCCCTCTTAAAACAAGCCAAGATGGTCACTGTATTTACCAAAGATCAGAGCGCTGAGTGCAAATGGATGAAGCGTCTCGAAAAACCCATCAGTATTGTCAATTGTGATGATCGTGAAGAAACTCTTCTTCGAATGGCTTTTTTAGCAGTTGAAAAAGGATTTAACACATTAGTAGATGTGGAAATCAAATACACCAAAGTGGGAGAAAACTCTTATAAAAAATATCTTTGGAGTGGCACCGGAGTTCCCGTCAATCCCCCACCCAAAAAATGAGTGAGAGTTAAAAAACTTAATCTTAATGGGTCTGACTTAACAAAGAATCTGAATTTAAAAAAACTGAAAAGTTACTGATACACAAGGTTTTAAAGATCAATCTCTGAGCTTAAGTGACTCAATCAAAAAAACTTTAAAGACTCGCTGAAAAAGGTTAAACCAGCTCGCCTTGTGGTGTGAGATAAATATCGAAACCATACATCTCTGCTAGGCGCACAAATTCTTTTTTGAAAGTGGCATCCACTAATTTAGGCGGGGCTCCATCAACGAAAGTTTTTGAGTAATAAACTGCCAGTCCATAATCAAGATTCATAAAGAGAGAAAGAACATCAACCGTCAGACAGCTGGTCCCCGTTGCGCGACCGAAGTTAAAGAGGGCCCAATGGGGAGTGTCGGCCATGTAGGCCTCCATATCAAAATCAAAACCCGCTTTTTCGGCATAGCGAGCAAATGCTTTACCAGCAGCCCATGCCGTGACGGCATTAAGATCTTCCCAACTGTGATCAGGAGCGTAGCCGGGACACTTATTTTCGTAACCGGAGAAGCTGTTTTGTGAAAGTAAAAGAACAAAAACGACTGCAACTAATTTCATGTTAAACCCCTATTTTGACCCCAATGACGATCCCACTCATCATTGTTATTTTCCCTCAATATTTATTTCCCTTATTTATTTGTTAGAGAGTTTGTAGCAACACTGAAGAATTATAACCAGTCATATATTTTTGACTGTTCCATAAAATATTCTTATCAGGGTCTGTAATTGCTTCAAAAAATACGATTTTCGTCTAAAAAATCGTCCATGCTATGAGCCTGATCGTAAATATATTTTATTTATCAAATAGGTATAAAAAAACCCCTTTTTGAGAGGGGTTTTGGTAAAAAAGGTTTTAGGTATTTCTCATCTTATAGCCCTTGGCCATCCAAGCAAAGACACCTGAAACTAAGAACATTAAAAAGGCGAAAAACATGAAGAAGTTTCCACCTTCGAAAACATTAATTTTAGCTACAAAGGCCACAATAACATTTCCGAGGAAGGTGGTGAGGAGCCAAAAGCTCATAATCGTGGACTTCATGGCTGGAGGGGCTTGGGTATAGGCAAACTCAAGCCCCGTGATTGAGATTAAAACCTCTGCCACGGTAATCGTTAAATAGGGAAAGAACTGCCACATAATATTAAGCTCCACCCCGGAGTCCAATTGATATTGGATCAATGCAATTTGGACGAAAGACAAAGAGGCGATAAACATCCCCCACGTCATTCTTCTTAACGGAGTAAAATCATAGTATTTTTGAACAGTGGGATAGATTCCAAAGACAAAAATCGGGATCAGCATCATCACCATATAGGGGTTTAGTGCTTGGATCTGAGAGGGTTGAATAGTCACACCCATAAAGACCAAATTCATTTGCTTGGCCTGCAGGACCCAAGTTGATCCATGCTGATCAAAGAGAGCCCAGAACACCGGAACCGCTGTAAAGAATATTTTCATGATCGCAAAAACGGCTCTCACCCCATCAACCGCTTCTTTGGGATGATTTTTAAGGGCCCCATCAAGAAATTTCTGACCTGATTTTTTATTTCTATAGGCTGAACGAAGAACTTTTGTGAATGAATCAGGATTGGATCCAGAGGGGGGTTTAACAATATATTTCTTTCGTCCCATCCAAAAAATAAGGGTCGCAATAAGCATCAAGACCCCTGGAACACCAAATGCGACACGAGGGCCGTAGAAAGCCAAGAGTAAAGGCGTAATGATCGCCGAAGAGGCAGATCCAAAGTTTATGATCCAGTAGAAGAGGTTATAAACTTTTTTGATCAAATCTTTCTGATCCGGTTTAAATTGATCACCCACAAAAGCTGAAACACAGGGTTTAATACCCCCTGAGCCGATCGCAATAAGGCCAAGCCCCCAATACAGGCCCATTTCGTTTTCGAAAACTGCAATCACACCATGACCGATACAATAAACGATGGAGAGCCAGAGAATCACATGGTACTTGCCAAAATATCTGTCGGCCAAATAGGCGCCCAGAAGGGGCATGAGATAACAAGCTGAAACGAAAATATGATAAATCGATGTCGCATCGGTTTCTTGAACGAGCAGAAACTGAACCATAAAGATGGTGAGAATATTTCTCATACCATAGAAACTAAATCTCTCGCAGCCTTCATTGCCGATGATGTAAGCAATTTGGGGTGGAAATTTATCTTTAGCAGCAGTACTCATACGTCACTCCCCACGGCATTTTTAAGGGGCTTTTGAAAGATAAAGAAAGCAATCCCTGCTGCCACCCCAAGAGCGACAAGAAGAGAGAAAAAGCCAGGAACGGACATTGAAGAGTAGAAGGTTCCGATATAGCCAGAGAGAAAGTTTCCGAAAAAGGAAGAGAGAAACCACATCCCCATCATCATACTGACAATTTTAGCCGGCGCTACTTTAGTTACCAACGACAATCCAATGGGAGAAAGATAAAGTTCGCCGACCGTGAGAATCCAAAAAGAGGGAATAAACCACAACCAATATATTTTATCTCCATCATCAAGACCACTGGTGACATAGATTAAAGGTAAAAAACTAAGGCCCAATAAAAAACAACCCACTGACATTTTTGCCACTGATGACATTTGTTTTTTACCTTGTTTTTCCCATCGTCTGATCAAAAACGGAGCCGTAAGAAAAATAAACATGGGGTTGAGACTTTGCAGCCAAGTTGATGGCATGGTGAAAGATCCAATGGACCAATCCGTGCGATCGTAAGCGAATAGCGCGAGGGTATTACCCTGTTGTTCAAAGACTGCCCAAAAAACCACGTTAAGAGAGCAGAGCGCAATCAAACCAAAAACCGCTTTCCACTCTTGTGCGGTCAGAGGTTCATTTGTCGGCCCGCCTTTTTTAGCCGATTTTGTGATTTGATCTTCGGCTAAATACTTTTGGCCCCAGAGATAAACTGTCAGCCCGCAAAGCATCCCAACACCAGCTGCGGTGAACCCGTAATGCCAACCATAGACTTCGCCTAAGGTTCCACAAATAAAGGGAGCAAGCCAGGCGCCTAAATTAATGCCCATATAAAAAATCGTGAACGCACTGTCTCTTCTGGGATCTCCTTTGGGGTAAAGGCTTCCCACTTGAGTTGAGATATTGGGCTTAAAGGCACCATTGCCAAGAATAATAAACAGAA
>JBGSSY010000192.1:0-9186 GCA_041736775.1 Bdellovibrionales bacterium
AGCCTAAAGTTTGAATGAGGGACTTCAGCGCTGACCCGTCCTTTTCTTCAATTATAAAGACCAAACCCACTCCACAATTGAAAGTTTTAAGCATCTCTTCTTTTGAAACTTGGGCGCGGCGATGGGCTTCTTTAAAAAGCTCAGGCCAATCCCACATTTTAAGCTCAAGAGACAAGTCAGAGGGAATCACTCGGGCAATATTATGAATTCCTCCCCCGGTAATATGAGCAATGGCTGCAACCGGAAGTTGCTTAAGGGCCGTTAAAGCCAGTTCAATATAAAGATGGGTGGGGGTTAGAAGTTGATCGCCCCAAATCTTAAGATCTTCAGGAGTACTGAAAAGTTTTCTTACAAGGGAGTAGCCATTGCTGTGAAATCCAGAACTCGAAACCCCAATGGCGACCATGCCTTTTTTCACATTTTTAGGCCCTAAAATTTTTTCTCGATCGACAACTCCCACTGCAAAACCAGCACAGTCAAAGTCTTTAGGCTGATAAAGACCTGGCATTTCAGCGGTCTCACCACCGATGAGTGCCATTTGGGATTGATGACAGGCTTTTCGAACCCCTTTTAAGAAGGATTGGGCTTGGTTTAAATCCAGTTTTGAGGTGGCGAAATAATCAAGAAAATAAAGGGGCTGAGCACCTGTGCAAATCAAATCATTGGCACACATGGCTACCAGATCTTGCCCGAGGGATTCGTATTTTTCCAGCTGAATTCCGAGCTTGAGTTTGGTGCCAATTCCATCGGTCGAGCTGACAAGGCAAGGGTCTTTAAGTTCTGGAAAATTGAAGCGAAAAATCGAAGCAAAACCACCGATGCCATCAAGGACCTTGTCACCATGAGGGGCTATGGATTTGTCTTCTTTGAGCCAGTCAACAAACTGGTCTCCTTTATCGATATCAACACCGGCGGATTTATAATCTATAGACATGGGCCCTTAACTAACACTGATCGAGGACCCACTCAAGGAAAGTCTGAGAGAGCTTGAGTTTAGATCGAGGTTAAGGTAGACCTTATTATAGACAAAAACCAATGAGGTCCTATGAAAAATCTATTGATCGTTCTTTCTTTTCTGTTTTGTTTTCAAGCTCAGGCTGACACTTTTTTTGTTGAAACTGTTCAAGGGCAAGAGCTCTCCGCTCAAGATAAAAACTCGGTGCGCGAATTGATTAAACTTTCTCTTCCCGCCGAACATAAGGCGACTGATAATAGTCAGCAAGCCCAGTGGGTTCTGACTCCCCGACTTCTTAAATTAGGCAAAGCTTATATTCTCAATCTTGAAAAAAAGAACACCAAATCCGGTGCGGTCTATTCTGATAAAATGAAAAGTGCCAAGATGAGTGATATGGATTTAACCGCTGGTCGTCTCACCCGAGCTGTGATCGAAGAAAAAAGTGTCACACAAATGGCTGACGTCACTAATATTACTCTCGAAGAAACACAACAAAACACCAATCGAATTCAAAACACAAGACAGTGGCTCATTGGACTCGGGCCAAGCTGGACAAACAATCTTAATTCCAGTGGCGGGGGTTTTACCTTTCTTCTCGGTTTTGAATGGGGACTTGATCCTGACTTCAGCGTTGACTTAAGCTGGCTCGTCAATAATGGCCGTGGCGATGATGATTCTAGTTTTTCTGATTTTTCTGTGGGCGGAAGCTATTATTTTTCTCGTGGCAAATACACGCCTTTTGTGAATGTCCGATTAGGTTATGGTAATACTTCAGTGAATGATAATTGTTATTTTCTTTGCTCAACCATCGTTGAAACTTCAGATGGTTGGTCTGGGTCAGTGGCTGTCGGTTATAAGCTTTTCAGAACCTCTTCAGTGAACGTTGCTCCATTTATTCGCTACACTTACATTTTCGACAAAGGAACCTTGGGTAACGCCAATATGACTTCTGTTATGTTTGCCATCTATTATTGATTCTTTATGACCCCTCTTTCTTAAACAGAGAGGGGTTTTTACAATTTGACTTCATCAGCATTTAAAAACATTACACATATTTTTCTTTGTCCTCGCAAGTTTCTCTCATCGCCCCTATAATCCAGGTGTTCATTGATCTGCTTTGGGGGATACCATGACATTGACTCTTCTCTTTCTGTTGTTGACGACAATCATACCCAACCAAAATCTAAAAGCCGAAATGATTGATTTAAATGAGCTCAGAAAAATTCATTCTCCACGGCGTGAAGGATCAACCCTTATCATCAGTGGTCGGATCGATAGCCATATCTATGATTATTTAGCCTATGAAACCGAAGCCTTAAAAAATATTGAGACCATTAGCCTCAACTCTTTTGGGGGCGATCACAACTGGGCACTGGCCATTGCTGAAAAAATTAAAACACTGAATAAAAAAACAATGATCCCGTCGAATCAATTCTGCGCCAGTGCTTGCGTTTTTCTTTTTGCCGCGGGCAAAGGGCGAATTATGGCAAAAGGAACCTGGCTCGGCGTCCATGGGGCTCGACTGGGCTCAAGCTATGCCATTGTTCTTCAACAAAAATGCAGTGAACTTTTCAGTCAACCTAAAAACCAACTGACAGAAAGCTGCAAAGAACATCTTGCGAAATGGGAACAATCCGCATTGTCTGCCACTCATAAAGCTTTTGGTTTTATGGAAGAGATGGGAGTTTCCTCTGATCTCTTAACTGATTATCTCAAACTGGAAGATGATCCCAATTGGCTCAGCGAACTGAATGTGCTTAAGAAGCCCGATTGGGTGGTCAGTGCCGAACTGGCTCAGACTTATGGTCTTGCCACTGAAATTCTTCAAGATGTGCGCTATTAACCCATAAAAGAGGGAGCTTGTTGGGACCAGTGGTTCCAATACAAACAGTCCCTCAGCGGATCGGTGATCATTACTGGCGTGTGGAATTCAATTCGGGCCTTGATGACCTTATGATCAAACAACCGATAAAGGTGGGAAATAAAAAAATCCTCATCTATAAACGCCACTTCTCTTAATGGAGAGTAGGAAAGTCGAAAGGGTTGAACCCAACTTTTCTGGCTAAAAGCAATTTCAAAGGCCCCTTTTCTCCATGGTTTTTTTTCATCAATGGATGTCGTTCCCGACGGAAAGAGAATCACACGTTTGCCCTCTTGAAGAGCAACAGAAACAGTGTCCCGTGCCAATTGGCGAGATTCACTGTTTTCTCTTTTGACAAATACGGTCCCTAATTTTTCAGCACCCGCACCAAAAATAGGCCAGTGAGAAAGCTCTTGTTTAGCAACAAAAGAGATGTCTTTCACTGTGGACATGATGAGGGGAATATCGAGATAACTGATGTGGTTACCCACAAAGAGTGTTCCTTTTTCATCTGTTGGAGTACCAATCACTTCTTGTTCGACATTGAGTCGATTCAATACAGCTTGAGCCCACATTATTTTTTGATCGGTGAGACTCTCTGAAGAATGATTTGATTGTTTAAGCCGACGATGTGTCTCGCTTAAAATCCCCCATAGTCCGTTTATTGCGTCTATGCTTCCCATTACAAAAGAATAGGCCAATTTTTAAATGAATAGCATCAGGATTTTGTTAAGAAGTGAAATAGAACGCTTAATGACTCGGCGAATTTAAGGCCCAATCTCCCTAAGGTCACTCCTTGGATCTGTCTTAATTTGAGACAAGTTCTTATCCTTGATTAAAGCAAAGGGTCTCATACTTAAATTCTTTAGTTTTTCTCCCGTCTCACCGATAATTGAGACTAATACGGGGGATGAATGAGACAGATTGCGCTCACTCTATTACTGATCATTTTCTCAAGCTATTCCTTAGCTCAATATGACGGCGACGACGTCTACGATCCCTTTGCTGACTACTCTGAGTTTGAAGAAGACAGCCAAGAAGAAGCCGATATCAACTTCTTTAGAAACGGACGATTTTTTAATGTCGGTTTACTTTTTGGCGGCCGAATGTTTACGGGCGGTATGGCTGAATTTGTTGAAGCTTCCCCTTCACCGGGGCTGGCTTTAACTTACTTTTTTAATCTCCGTTTAGCTCTGCAATTTTCTTATACTTACAGCCAGCATTTATTAGGTCCTATTCCTGATCCTGCCAACAGTTCCACTGTTGATGGCAATGTCGGCATGAGTAGTATCGCTTTTGATTTAAAATACTATTTTAACACTAACAATGTCACTCGAGGTCTCGCGGATCTTAATCCTTACATCCTCGGTGGATTTTCACAAAATACACGTTCCTTCTCGCTCGTCGATCAGACTATAGTTGCCAAAGATGATGGTGCGGGAATTGATTTAGGTTTTGGGATAGAAATTCCCGTTGCTCGAAATGAAATGTTTATTGGCGCTCAATTCACTTACACCTACGTCAATTTTGCTACAGAAAATCAACCATGGACTCAAAACCCGAATAACTATTTGGATGGCGACATCATGCAACTTTATTTGATTTTTGGTTTTAATTTTCTATAGATTGAATATTTTAAGCTATATCCATCAAAAACAAGATGAAGGCACAAACCAATATTAATGGTGTGACATAAAGAGCGGTAAACTGCCAAATTTTAAAAAAAACTTGGTTGTGAAAGAATACTTTTTGTTGATTAAAAACTGCTTCTCTTTCACTTCTCGATGTAAACTGAAAAACCAGAATCAAAATAATCAAGGCAATCAGTGGCAAAAAAAGATTCACCAAAATAAAATCATACTCTAGCAATAGACTCTGTCCCGACCAGCCCATTAACTGTCCTTGCATAAAAAAAAGAATCGTTGCGCTAAAAAGTATAAATAACAACAACAAAAAAACTTTCAGAAAAGGTTTTTTACTATCATATTTTCTTTTAATTGAGGCGCTTTCGATTCGAGTAAGAATTGATACAGTGACAAAAAAACCAATAAATGAGAGGGCAAAGAAAAAAAGAAGAGAATAATACTGACCATACTCACCATAAGCGAGCCAACGGGGTAATATTTCAAAAATCCAATTGGATCCAAAAGGTGTTTCACTCACCTCTTGAATCATTGGAAGAGCTAAAATTCCTATAAAAAGAGAGAGCAGAAGAACTTGGACCAGAGAGCGGATAAAGAGTTCAATGGGATCTGTAGGCGTTCTGTAAAAAAAACTATAATTATAAAAACCGAGTCCAACAAGAAGGCTAACAAGGCTGTGCCCGATAGCTAGAAGTAAAGACTTGTAACCCAAATCTGAAAAATCAGGATAAAGAAGAATTTTAAATCCTTCATAGTCAGTCACTGAAATAATCACTTTCAAAAACAGAAATATAATTATGGCATAACAAAAAAGGAGCAAATATCGACAAGAGACAACAATAAACTTCTTTTCATAAAAGAATAAGGTCAAAAAAGTGAGAGTTGACCAAATAAGAGAACCGAAAAAACTGAGTTGCATCTGGGGAAGGTTAACGACATCAGTCACATTGACTGTAAAACCAAAAACAGAGCTTCCAAAAAAGGTCATAAAAAGAAAGGATACTCCGCCGATATAAAGAAAGAAAAAGAACAGTGCCAAAAGAAAAATAATCTTTAGAGTATTCATGAGCAAAAAAGAAAATCGATTTATAAAATTAAGAAGAGAGGTCGTCTTTTTGAGGATAATAAATTGATCAAAGTTTTGCTGATGGAGTTTTTCATTAAGCACTCGTTCTGCCAACAAAACAGGTAAAGCAACAAGATTTAAACAAATAAAATAAAGTATAAAAAAAGCACCTCCACCGTTTTCTAAAACAAGATGAGGAAAACGCAAGAGATGAACTGAAAAACTAATCGCCAGCAGTGAGATTAAAAAAAGGCGAGGATTCAAAACAACTTAACCTTTACTCTTCATCACAAAGATGCGTATGGGTATTCCCTCAAGATTCCATCGCTCTTTGATCCTTTTGGTGAGAAAACGTCGATAGCCGTTATCCACACCATCGGGATGATTGGCAAAGGCGATGAAGCTGGGAGGAACCTGTTTGGTTTGAGTCAAATAATAGAATTTTACATTTTTAAGACCAAAAACAGGAGCGGGAGCTAAACGAATCACGTTCATAAAGAAATCGTTCAGTTCATTGGTGGAAATTCTAATATCAAGCTTTTCACGGATTTCCTCAATTTTTTTGAAAAGGTCTTTGATCCCTCTGCCGGTTTTAGCACTGATAAAAACCACCGGAATGTCGATGTAAAAATGGAAACGTAGGAGAATTCTTTCACGCATGGTTTTGCGAAATTCGTTGAGATCACCTTCACAAAGATCGAGTTTATTGACGACAAGAATCACAGCTTTATGGGACTCAATGATCTCTTCAATAATTTTGGCATCTTGCTCACTAGGACCTTCTGTTCCATCAATCATAAGAAGAACCATGTCTGAGCGTTTCATAGCCTGAGTGGTTTTAATTGCAGAGATGATCTCAACACCTTCAGTGCGTTTAGAACTTCTCCTTAAGCCTGCTGTGTCCACTAAGCGATAAGTTTTATCATTGTATTCAATGGCAAAATCCACTGAATCAACTGTGGTACCAGCGATTGAGGTTACCAACTGTTGTTTTCGTCCAAGGAGTTGATTGGTTAGTGAGCTTTTACCCACGTTGGGTTTTCCAACGATGGAAAAGACAAAACCTTCTTTTTCGATGTGTTGATTGTCTTCGAGTTTTGAGCTGATCCACTCAAGCAAGCGATCAACCCCAAAACGGGCTTCAAAAGAACAAGTGATCAGGGGAACCCCGAATTCATAAAATTCACCGCCCACAATATCAAGGTCCGTGGTTTTATCAACTTTATTAACAATCAGCAAAAAATCTTTCCCCGATTCTTTTGCAATTCTTAAGATCTCGCGGTCCTCTACGCAAAGTCCACTTTTGTAATCCATGACCACCAACAAATAATCGACAGAGTAAAGAAAATCGAGAACTTGTTCACGTATGTTTACTGAGATTTCATCAGTCGCTTCAGTAATTCCACCGGTATCAACCACATCAAAAGTTTTACCCCAAAGCTCAGCCTCTTCATAAATCAAATCCCGGGTCACACCCGGTTGATTTTTGACCAGTGATCTTCTGGACTCAACTAAATAATTAAATAGGGTGGATTTACCAACATTGGGTCGACCAATAATAGCAAAAAGGGGTTTTCGATTAATCATGGTGGTAACCCAAATCTTTCATCATTCGTTTATTTTTCATCCAATTTTTTTTATGGGTCACATGAAGTCCTAAAAATATTTTTTCACCCAGGAGCTCTTCGATTTTTTTTCTTGATGACTCCCCAATCTGTCTAAGAAGCTGACCGCCTTTGCCAATGACAATTCCACGGTGATTTTCTTTTTCAACAATGATATCGGCTTCAATACGCTGCAATCCTTTTTCTTTTTTAAAGGAACGGATCATAACCGCCATTGAAAACGGAATTTCTTTATCAAGCCTGATAAAACACTCTTCTCGAATAAACTCTGAGACGATATCACGAGTTCGATCCAGTGAAATCATATCGGGATCATACAGTGGCTGATCAAGAGTGTAAAAGTCGCGGGTGAGATTTTTAAAAAAATCAAAGGTTTCTTCTTTTTTATATTTGTGAATACTAAAATCAAGTGAGCTGATGGGATCTTCGGAGAAGAGAATATTTTCTTTAAGCCCCATCACAAATTCAGAAGGAGGTAAATCGGACTTGGTAAAAATAAAACTAAAAGGTTTTTTACTCTTTCTTACTTTTTCAAAGATTGTGTTCCATTTTTTGCTTTCTTTTTGATCAAAAGCGATCATAAGAAAAAAATGATCACACTTATCAAGAACCTGATCAAATTCTTTTCCAAGGTATTCAAACATTCCATCCTCACCGACAACAAAGCCGGGAGCATCCCAAAAGACCAATTGATAATCCTCATGAGTGAGTACTCCAGACAAAGACTGCCGGGTCGTCTGTGGTCGTTGAGAAACAATAGTAACTTTTTGCTCAAGAATTGTGTTGAGAAAGCTACTTTTACCAACATTGGGTAAGCCCATAAGTCCGATGGCTCCAAAGTGAATCATACGATCGTTTTCTCCAATGCTTTTTGAGCAGCGTTTTGTGCTGCTGCTTTTTTACTGGAACCAAAACCAAGGGCCCAGAGTTCTTGTCCAACATAGACTTCGATTTCAAATATTTTTTCGTGATCGGGACCGGTTTGAGAAACGATGTGATAACGAGGGGTGAGTTTGTGGTGCTCTTGCACCCATTCTTGAAAGCGGGTCTTATAATCACTCTCAAAATCGTGAGAGTCAAAGGCTTGATCCAGTAAAGGACTAAAATGGTCTTCAATCCAACGGTAAGCGGTTTCAAAGCCCGCATCTTTATAGATAGCGCCTACGATCGCTTCAAGAGCGGAGGCAATGATACGTGGGTTTTCTCGGAGATTGGTTTTTTTATCTCTTTCTCCAATCAGAATAAAATCTTCAATTTTTTTAAGTCTTCCTAAATAACATAAACGATCTTCGTTAACGATACTGGCCCGTTTTCTGGACAGACTTCCCTCTTTATCATCGACAAATTTTTTCATCAAAAGGTCGCTAATGACCAGGTCGACGACGGCATCACCTAAGAACTCAAGTTTTTCGTTATGGGGCAGAGAGGGGTGTTCTTTATGATAACTTTTATGACAAAGAGCCTGCTCAAGAAGATCTTTATTATTAAAAATATAATTGATCGTTGATTCAAAGAGTTCGCGATCTTTAATCATATAAACTCTCCGACGAGATAGCCATTCATCCGACTTTTTTGTAGACGCTCGTATCCTTTCACTCGTACTTTTTGTAAAGTACCACTGGCTGGTTTTTTTTCAGCTTCAACCACAATGTCCCAGTAATCTTGACTCAAACCTTGGCTCACTGGATTTTTTGTGTTGAGAATAAGGACTTCCTTGGTTTTTCCAACCTGTTCACAAGCTTTGAGGTCATAGCGTTCAGCACTGAGCTCACGAAGTTTTTGCGCTCGCTCTTTTCTAACCACCCAAGGTACGGTTTCAGTCATTGCGGTCGCACGAGTGCCATTGCGCTCGCTATAAGGAAACACATGGATTCGGGTCCAAGGCCAATTCATCAAATGTGAATAGGTTTCTTCAAAGAGACTTTCAGTTTCATTGGGGAAGCCCGCAATGATATCAAGACCCACAAAAGCCTCTGGTAAATCTTGGGCAATCCAATTTAACGCCTCTCCCACTTGTTCAGAAGTGTAATTTCTTT
>JBGSSY010000066.1:0-9060 GCA_041736775.1 Bdellovibrionales bacterium
GTAGGTTCAAATTTAAAAACATGGTTGGTGGAATAAGCTTGTTGGCTTAAGTCAGAAACTAAATGAATACGACTTCCTTTTAAATACCCAGAACCGAGAAGGTCAGGAAGGTGTTGAAGGTTGAGTGGTTCAGCATCAGGGCGACCATTAAAAACTCTGGCCTCACCTTGTACAAAATGATTGGCCATCGATTTTTGCTCAAGAAGTTCTGCTTGGCGAGAAAAACGAAAACGAACCACATCTGTTTCATTGGGGGAGAAGGCTATAATTTCGTAGGCTAAGACAAAGTCAGCATCCTCTTGGGGTTGAAAATAGACCACTTTAGATTGGTGAATTTTCCAATTTTTATATTTTTCAGAAAATATTTTTTCTTGGTGAGGAATGGTTTTTTCAAGGTATTGAGCACTGAGACTTTCGAGAAAACTGAGGCTGGGTTTTTGTTTAAGAGAAACTTCAAGCCACTGACCATTTTGATCCTTTACGCCGTGAATTTCATGTCCTGCCACCAAAATTCCTTTCACACGCTGGGGAGCAATAAGGGCGGTCTGTTCAGCAAAACGGGTTGAGATGTTTTTTTCTTCAAGAATTTTTGTGGCCTCCGCAACATCATCGGGCATGCTACCTTGTTCGAGACTCCAGCGTTGAACCTGAATGGGTTGATTTTTTTGACAGGCCAGGGTCGAAATAAGACTGATAAAGATCATGAAGAGAAATGATAATTTCATAAAGCTATCCTTTTTATATAAACGAAAGGGGATCGAAACGATCCCCTTAAGAATTTAACAGTGATTACTGTTCAATACGAAGTGATTTTTCAAAGTAAGTGCCGTCGCCGCTTGCAAACTTAAGAGTGTAGTCTCCAGCAGCTAATTGACCCACATGAACTTCTTTTTGAAAAGGAACAAGAACTTGCATACAGATCCCTTGAGAAACCATGGCCATTGAAGTGAGGCTGATGGTGTTTGTATTCAAGTCTTTTTCAATACGAGCTTCTTTCCAAGAGTAACAAGTATTTGAAAAAATACCACTCACCACAACAAAAACATCGGATGAAGAATCAAAACCACCTGGAATAAAAGCGGAGTTGACACCCACTGCAACTTCTTTGGCTGGAGTTTGTGCGTGAGATGAAACACCGACAAACAAAACGAGAGTGACGATCGTTAATAATATTTTATTCATAAATCCCCCTGTTGAATTTTTTGAGTTTGCTTTATTGCTTGCTCATTCTTTATGAAAAGAGAAAGAGCAGGAATGATACCAATGTAGGGGGCGTGGAGACTTATTCATTTTGATTTGAACATAAGTCTATTGAGAACATGTCCCAAAGCTGTGTCAGTTTGTCCCAAACACCCGATGAGAGATGAGCATAAATTAAAAAAATAGGGAGTTGAATGGATACTTGGTCGTGGGCTAACGGTCGCCTCATCAACGGAACATGGTGCGGCGCGCAAATCACTCTTTATGACTATTAGTAAAGTGAAGTTCCTTGCTCAGGTGGTCTTTCTTTCCAGAGATCAGCCCAAACTTTCCATATCTGTTCAACCTTTGAGGTATTGCCGATGATGTCGACCAGTCGTCGATCAAGTTCACGAGAAAAACTGGTGAATTCAACGGTGAAGAGATCCGGAGTTACTTCACGGATATAAGTGGCTAAAAGTTGGTTTGTTTCAAAGTTAAGGCTAGAGATGTGCAGTTCAATGGTTTCAATTTGACTCTGAATTTTTTCAATTCGGGCAACGATACTTCCATCTTCTGCTTTTCCAGTTTGAAGACTGGTGAGACCTTTTCCATAAAGATTAATAAAAGTTTGACGATGAAGGTCTCCCAGCTCTCCTTTGGCTATGGCAGATTCGACCGCATGTTTATAAAGATTTTCGGTCCGATTGTAATTGGCATAGGCTTCATCAAGCTGTTTATAAACTTCTATTGAAGAGGCCGGCGGATTAACCTCATAAATTCCTTTATCAATATTCTCGTAGACCATATCACTGTTTAATTCATTCATACGAGTTTGAAGATCAATCATTTCATTCAGCGCTTTTTCATAGTTCGCTTTGGCGGCCACAACTTCTGAAGTTTGAATTAAGTCTCCGTTAATCGCTTCATCGATAGCTCGCTCAAGCTGAGATTCAAATTTTGTTTCTTCATCTCTGAGTTTTTTCAGTTCAGCAAGAAGAGTCCTTTTGGCCTGAATGTTACTGTCGATTTCATTTTTGACTTGTTCACGTCGGGCCACATTGGCTTGGGCCATTTCTTTTAAAGGACCTTCGGGAACATATTCAGATCTTTGTTGTGATCTTAAAACAGCCATTTCAGCTTGTAATTCATCGATTTTAGCTTTTTCAGCATTGATCAAATTGACGTCAGCCTTCTCTTTTTCAAGGGCTTTAATATTTTGAGAAATCATTTTCATTTCCCGGGAAATTTCAGCCGTTCGTTTTCCCATCTCCACCATTTTATCAGTCCCATGTTTGACGAGGTGAGTGTACTGGTCGGCAAATTTTCGGAAAGTCAGATTATTAAAATACTCTTGCATCACTTTAGTCACAAGACCAATTGTTGAACCATTGAAACCAGCAAGAAGTTGGTGGCTGCCAGAAACAAATGTCTCGCCCAATTGTTTCTCCATAAACTCTTTGATCAGGTTGAACGTTTCAAAGTCTTTCGTTCCTGGTCTATAATGGTCAAAGATCATATGGGAAATCCATTGCTCTTGCCCCTTAAAATTTAATCTTTTATCCATGATGTGGACATCTGTGTTGGTGAGTTCAGTTTGAAATTTTTCAAAAATGGCTTCTCTTCCAATATAAAGAGCATCGCGTGCTCCCATCACGACGAGAGTTGGGATATAATCATTACCGCGATGGCTGGGGAAAACCCAATTCATCATGGATAACATAATCTGTGCACTGACACCACCCAATGCGGATGACTTACCTTGGGTGAGGAGCAGTACAGAAAGATCTCTTTCTGCCTCAGGGACAAGCTTCATAAGCTCTTCATTTTTTGTAATCAACTCTTCCGCTTCACCCTTTTCACGAATGGATTTTCCGGGGGCGCTATCGAGAGGCCCTGAGAGATTGATTAAACCTTTAAAAGCTTTTTGCATTCCGAGTTCAGGTCGGTCAGAAATTCTCATAATGTTGTCAGCGTGAATTCCGCCCATGCTGTGTCCACCAATAAAAGTGGGGACATTCTCAGGGATGAATTGGTGTCTAAAATCTCTTAGGTCTTGATAGTATTCTAAAGGGGAGAGTTCTTGTACGCGGGGGCCATAAGCATGAAAAGGCGCATCGATAGAAAGAATAACCACGCCGAATTGGGCCATAAAATTAGACAGAGCGGCCGCCACATGATGACCGGTGGTTTTAGTTCCTCCACCGTGCATAAAAATAAAAACCGCTTTCGTATTTTCAGGGACCAATTTTTGGGTTCGATTGAGGGCTCGTGTAAAAAGAGCATCGATCGGCAAACCGATATTGGTCGACATGTCTTTGCCATTCCACTCATGGTTGAGTCGAAGACTGGTAAAATTTCCAGGTTGAGCCATTTTTACTGTGCCGGTATCAGCGGCGAGAAGAGGAATATTAATTAAGGCTGTGTTATTCAAAAGGGCTTCGCGAATGGCCCGTGGAGCTTGACGAGTTCCGACCCACTGAGCGGATAATTCAATCTCTTGTTTTGGATTAAGAAACTGTGGGGTGGGTGCTTTTTTAGCATCTTTTGCAACTTGTGATAGGTAGTAGTTAATTGAAGTCGGTGCATAGGATTCGTCAAAAATATCAGCACAGAGCAAGCCATGCCCGTGAGCATTGAGAGTCAATAAATTGAATAACAGAACAAAACACAGCGAACTCAAAAAACGTACAGCCATCAGGTATCCCTTCAATTAAAAAGCGCCAAAAGTTAACCAAATAAGGACTGATAAGCCATTCTTATTAAAGGACATGAAAAGCTTTCAAAAATATGCTCGATTGACAAGCAGAACTCCAAATCTGATTTCAGTTTGCTTCAAGTCAAAACAACTTCGATCCATTGTGTGAAGGGCAATTGCATACTATGGTTTCTGAAGTGAAAGATATTGGGGAACTCAAACGCATTTTAAAAGACACTTTTGGTTACACCACCTTCCGTTTCGAGCAAGAAAAAGTGATTCGCTCGGTGATTGAGGGACGTGACACCATGGCTATTATGCCCACCGGTGGCGGAAAATCTCTGTGTTATCAACTACCTGCGCTTTATTTGCCCGGCATTACCATCGTCATTTCTCCTCTCATTTCACTCATGCAGGATCAAGTCGCTGGGTTGAGCCAACATGGAGTCAAAGCGGCTTTTTTAAACTCAAGTCTATCTCCCGAAGAGAAATCAACTGTGGAACAACAACTTAAAAGAGGAGAGATCAAACTGATCTACATTGCTCCGGAAAGAGCGATTCTCGATTCCACTTTAATAATGCTCAAAGCCCTTCCCATTTCTCTTATTGCCATCGATGAAGCTCACTGCGTGTCATTGTGGGGGCATGAGTTTAGAAAGGATTACACACGGCTCAACGAGTTAAAAGCGGTCTTTCCCAATATCCCTACCATTGCTTTAACGGCGACAGCAGACGAGAAAACACGCATTGATATTGCCAGACAACTCGCCCTTAAAGATCCACAAATTTTTGTGGCCTCGTTTGATCGCCCCAATATTAAGTACATGATTTATGAACGTGAAAACGAGATGAAACAATTGCATCGTTTTATCCAAGACAATCATATCGGGCAAACAGGTATTGTTTACTGTCTATCGCGAAAAAAAGTAGAAAAAGTAACCGATGAATTAAAAAAACTAGGCTACAAAGCAGTGGCTTACCATGCCGGTTTATCTAGTGCCGAGAGAACTCGAAGTCAAAAGCGCTTTGATCACGAAGATGGATTGATCGTAGTAGCGACTATTGCTTTTGGAATGGGAATTGATCGGCCGGATGTTCGGTTCGTTGCCCATTTGGATTTACCAAAAAGTATAGAAGGTTATTACCAAGAAACGGGACGAGCGGGGCGTGATGGACTTCCATCGAATGCGTGGATGGTCTACGGCTTATCCGATGTAGTGAAACATTCTCGCATGCTTGAAATGAGCGAGGCCGGTGAAGCCTATAAAAAAGCCGCTCGTGTGAAACTCGACCTGATGCTTTCACTCTGTGAAGTGACCCATTGTCGCAGACAATTTCTTTTAGATTATTTTGGTCAAACTCAGACACCCCCTTGTCAAAACTGTGATTCCTGTTTGGAACCGCCTGAGATGTGGAAGGCGACTATCGCCGCCCAAAAAATGTTATCAACCATTTATAGAACGGGCCAAATGTTTGGTTCCACTTATTTGATTGATGTTTTACGAGGTTCACAAAGCGAGAGAATTATTGAAAATAAACATGATCAGATCAGTGTGTACGGTATTGGTAAGGATCTCTCTCGCGGCGATTGGGATAGCTTGATTCGTCAGCTGCTTTACCTCGATTATATTTATATCAAGGACTATGATTTTAAGAACCTCGCTCTCACAGAAAAAAGCCGTGAAATTTTAACCGGCAAGAAAACATTAGAACTCAGAAGGCTCCGACTGAAAATCGAGAAAAAAAGCAAAAAAAATCGCAGCTCTCACACTTCTGGCAAAGATAAAGTCGAAGCCCTTCACCAGCGCCCCGACCTTTTTGAAAAACTCCGAGTTCTCAGAACTGAACTGGCCACAAAAAATAAAGTGCCACCCTATATTATTTTTAGCGATAAAACCCTGCACGACATGTGTGCTATTCTGCCGCGAAACCGTGAACAAATGCTTATGGTCCACGGAGTGGGAGAGACCAAATTTGATAATTTTGGCGACGCCTTCCTATCGATTATAAAAGAAAACTAAAAGGCAACGTCATCAATGTAAAATCATTATTTTGACATCGGTAAATTATGAATTGAATTGTAAAAGCGAAAGGGCATACGGGCGGTGAGAAGTCCAAAAGTGATTGCACCAGCGGTTAAAGCGACTCGGTAAACTATGACTCCTTGCTCGGGTACGCCAGTGGCGCTGTAAAAAGACGAGAGAGCCAAAAGGCCAGGAACAAGAATGAGAATACCGGTGGTTGAAAAAATTTGGCTAGGCCAATTATAAATACGAGAGAGAGCCAGACTCAAAAGACCTACAGTCAGAGAAGCCGTAAATGAAGCAAGAACGAAGAGCTCTGGGTTTTTGAATTGTTCTAAAACGAGTATGCTCAAGAGGCCAGAGATTATGGCTCCCAAAAAAGCTTTGCTCGGAATATGAAAAAAAACACAAAATGAAATGATCATGACCATATGACTTAAAAATTGAAACCAAGGCTTTTGACTAAACGAATAAGCGGGCACAATCGGTGAAAAACTTTGCGCACTGAGCCCCAAACTCAACATGACATTTTCGACTAATAGAAATGAAACGCCCATTGCGACAAGAATCAAAATCGACTTCACCATTTTAACCGTGCCAGAGACGAAGTTATGCTCAGCGAGCTCACTGACGGCCGATGTGAGTGTGAGACCGGGGACGATTAATATTAAACTACCAATAGCAAATATAGGAACAGCTAGACCTGTTAGTCTTGAAGCAAGGACAGATAATATAAAAGCAACAAGGCAGCCAATGAAGTCAGTAAAGACTCCACTGAATTGGAGTTTTCGACCCAAGGGGCGGTACAAAATATAGATCAAGGCTGCAATCAGTCCGCTGATAAAAGAACCTAAAAAACTGCCATAACGAGGAAAACTAGCCACAAATCCGATGAGAAAAGCCGATAAGACCACAAGAATAAAACTGTATTTGCGTGTCTCAAATCGCTTAAGTTTTAACTGGGCTTGAGAAACGGTGAGTTGGCCCGTACTCAGTTTATCGAGAATCGCATCATAAAAAAGCATGTCAGTAAAGTTAGTGGTGTTTTCGTTGGCCCGTTCAAGGGTTGTGACCACATCTGAGTCTTTTTTAGCTGTTAAAAAAACAGCTGTAGGCGTTGCATAGACATCACACTGAAAGCCAAGAACAGAGCCCGCTTGAGAAAGTCGTTCTTCAAGGCGAGTAATGGGCCCGCCAGTGGCAAGATAGCCTCGAGCACATTCCCCAGTGACTTTTAAAAATTCATTGATCGAAGGAGAACTACTCATGAAAACAGATTAGACTGATGCCAGTAAGGAGTAAAGTTGAGTTTCTGTTGGTGTTGGCTCATCGAACCTTAAAATGACTTCTGAAATTGAAAACTAAATGAATGAAAGATCTCTGAGCCAGGCAATGACAGCCCAGAAAGAGTTGGCAAAAGCTTTAATTTCCGTCATGATCGAGAAAAAGCAATCGATCAGAGGAGTACAGGATGAATCGATCCCCTTTAGTGCGCTTACTCTTACTCAACAAAGAGTTTTACCCGGTCATTCTCATCTACTCCATATCAATCAGTATTTTGACCCTTGGAATGCCTATTTCTGTGCAGTCCTTGGTCAATACTTTCTCATTTGGGCCCTATTTTCAGCCCTTGTTTTTTTTAACTCTCGCTTTGCTCGGGATTCTTATAATTCTGGGTGCCCTTAAAATCCTTCAATACGTTCTTGTAGAGTATCTGCAAAGACGCTTATTCAGTAAAGTCTCTGCATCGATTGCACGGGCTTACCTTCTTGCCCATCAGAACAACGATCCTATGCTTAAAGACAAAGCGAACCGTTATTTTGATGTGGTTTTAGCGATGAAGACATTGGCGATTTTGGTCATCGACGGATTTGCCCTCGTGTTACAGACTTTTTTAGGGGTTATTCTTATTTCACTCTATCACCCCTGGTTTATCATTCTCAGTCTTTTGATCCTGATCTGTATTTTGTCTCCTCTTTATTTTCTTCTGGCAGAGGGGATGCGGCGGGCGCGGGAAGAGTCGAATGCAAAATATGATTTGGCGGATTATCTTTCTGGTCTCTCTCAAGGTCTTAACTCTAACATCAGTGAAGATGAACAGTTGGCTATCGCCGAACAAGAGATCAACAACTTTATTGAACGTCGTAAAAAAGTCTTTGGAGTTTTGTTTGCGCTAAATCTGTTCTATATTTTTATATTTGTCGCAATAAATACCTTACTTCTTGCGTTAGGTGGTTATTTAGTCATTTCAAATCAACTCAGTGTGGGTCAGTTAGTTGCGGCAGAGATCGTCGTTAACGCGATTTTGTCTCAGCTCCTTTATGCTGTTAAGTATTTAGATTCTTATTATGACCTCTATGCCTCCTCATGGAAGCTCTCTTTGTTTTTTCACTTGATTGATAAATACAAAACCGAAGATAAAAAATCGCTCCTTTACGCATCAGACTCAGAAGATTTCTTTAAGCGAATCAAAGTGATTCGTCGAATTTATCACCCCTATAATTTTCGTCAGTGGACACGCAATTATTTTATAGCTCTGACTGCTGTTATTTGTTTGTTCGCCATTTTACCTTGGCAACAAACCAGTGATGGTTTCGGAAAAATCACAGCTCTTGACCCCAACGACCGCACCCAAGAGATTTCTGCCACTGTTTCTGGTCTGGTTGAAGAGTGGCTGGTACAAGATGGTCAAGAGGTCAAAAAAGGCGATCAACTGGTTAAAGTGGTGGACAACGATCCTGACTTTTTACTTCGCCTTGAAATGCAAAGAGATGCAGCGATTAAAAAATTTGAGGCCGCTAAAAGTGCATCCGATATCGCTCGACTTAATTTTCACCGTCAGGAAAAATTAGTGAAAGAAGGCTTAAGCTCTCAGAAAGAGTATGAGCAGGCCAATATCACTTACAAAAAACTCCTTTCCGATGAAGCCTCTGCTGTAGCTGATCTTTCGAAGTCCGAGGTGGAGTTATCTCGTCAGCAATTACAAATTATAACGGCACCCAGAGATGGTCAGATTTTAAGAATCCTCAAAGGTTCTGGCACAACCACTGTGAAAGTGGGCGAGCCCCTAGTTCTTTTTGTCCCTAAAACAGAAAAAAATATTGCTGAACTTTTTGTGGATGGAAATGACTTACCCTTGATTTATCCAGGGCGAAAGGT
>JBGSSY010000082.1:0-14621 GCA_041736775.1 Bdellovibrionales bacterium
TGTACCTGATAAAATCTAAAACTTTTTCTCTGTTTTCAAGATCCATGGTCTGTTGCAGTCGAACGATTAAGCTGTTGACGCCATTTTTCACAGATTCGAATCGGGGATGGGAGTGTTTAAAATAAAGAGATCTTTTTTTATAGTCTGTCACTCGTCGGAGCGCTTCTTGTTTAATATTCTTAGGAAGATGGGCGAAATCAAGAAATGGGGGGCGTAGACAATAAAGAAAGTCAAAGTGAACAATCCTTTGAGTCTCTTGAAAGAGCTGTTCACCGTATTCCAAGAGGTCGGTAATGAAGAGTATGTTATAGGTCTGGATCACCGTACTAATACCAATTTCAAAATGATCTTTCGACTCGCTTAGAAGTTGTCTAAAATTTCGATCGATCGTTGCCCATCGGCTGGGGTATCGAATGTATTCGTTGGTCAGTCCATGACCATCAAGGCTTGCATTAATTCCAACCCATTTAAATGGGGTCAGTTGACTTAAAAAGTTTTCACGCAACTGGGTCATATTGAGGTTAAAGAAAAGTTCAATCTCAGAAGCAAATCCCATCTCTTCACATTTTTTAAGAAAACGATAATTTCCCTCAATGAGTGTAGGTTCTCCTCCTGTCATATAGACTTTTTTTAGATGGGGTATTTGAGATTCAATGTCTTGCCAAAAACGATGGCTTTCATACCAGGGGGTGCAGGTTTCTACCTTAAGACCATTTTCTTTCCAAAACTCGGAGTAACGACCTTGAGTCTTTTCGTCGAGATTGATCCATTCGTTATAGATCTGCACACTGTTTTGGGGGTTGCACATACGACATTTTAAGTTGCAAAGATTACCTAATCTTAAATCCAAATAGATTGAAGGCTCATCGAGTTCATAATTGGCCAATTTGGATTTTTCAACTTTTCTAAAAATCTCTTCTTGTCCAATTTTATCAAACCACTCTTTGTTATACATTTGACGGTGGCTCGCCTTTCCAAAGCTCTCTTGTTCATAACACTTTTCACAACCGTTGACTTTTTCACCGGCGACCATTTTTTTTCGAATGTTTTTCATGTAAGTGGTGTTCCATGCTTCTGAAAAACTGTGCTGTTCAGTATGGAGTGGTAAACCTTGATCATCGGGAATGAAGGTGTGCATGGGAATACAACAAAAGTTATAGCGACCATTGGGTGTCGCTTGCTGGTGTATCCAGGGATAAACACAGAAGGTTTTAGAAATTTCCTGCATAAGGGTTCTCGTGCTCAAAAATCCTCTGCCAATGAGGAGAAAAGGTCTTTTGAGCTTGAATCACTCAAAATCAAGAGACCTTGGGTGACTTAGTTGAGAGTGACCATTTTTAAGTATTCATTCATTCGACTTTGAAGTGTGTCTTTCGTAAGTGCTTTTAATGAACCAATGCCAAAGTTTTGTACCGTAAAGCTTGCAATCACAGCACCTCGAACACAACCCTGTTTGAGATTTTCGAAAGAGAGCTTTTCATTTTTTGAAGCCAGATAACCAAAAAGACCACCAGCAAATGAATCTCCTGCACCGGTTGGATCAATGACTTTGGCAATGGGATAAGCGGGAAGTGCAAAAAAGTCTGTTCCCATTTTAAGAATAAAACCATATTCCCCCCGTTTAATAATAACCGCTTGAGGGCCCATTTTTAAAATTTCGTCGGCTGCAGCAATGGCATTACTTTTTTCGGTGAGAAGAACAGACTCACCCTCATTGATGACAACGAGATCCACTTTTTCTAAAACTTTGACCAGATCTTTTTTCTTAGAAGTGATCCAAAAATTCATGGTGTCTGAAGCCACAATTTTGGGAGACTCAATCTGGCTCAGCACATCCAGTTGAAGAATTGGATCAATATTTGCGAGAAAGGCAAAAGAGCTATTTTTGTATTTCTGAGGAAGTTTTGGATTGAAGTGTTCAAAGACGTTCAACTCTGTATTAAGAGTGATGGCCTCGTTCATATTGCTGTCGTATTTACCTTCCCAATGAAAAGTTTTTCCTTCTACGATTTGTAAGCCTTCTGTATCCACTTCTCGGCTTTTTAGCATTTGAAGATCTTCATCACTGTAATCACTTCCAACCACACCAACCACTCGTACCGGTGCAAAGTGACTAGCGGCTAAAGAAAAGTAATTGGCAGAGCCTCCCAAAGTTCGAGCCACTTTACCTTCAGGGCTACTAATTGAATCATAGGCTAGGCTTCCAACCACAAGTATCTCAGACATGTTTTCTCCTTAATGGGTGTAACTGTGGGTCACCCCAATTTATACTGATGTCGATGTAAAGGATTTAAATATTACCCTAAGACGCCAGTGGCAACATTTTGTTGCTCAGGGCGACCTTTATAGAGGGAAGTGAGTTGACCGCAGGCAGCAAAAATATCACGACCCATGGTTTTTCGAATAGTGACATGGTAGCCGCGATCAAGAAGATAGCGCTGAAATTGAAAAATTCTTGAAGAGGGCGGCCTGTGATAGCCCGAATCAGGATGCTCGTTAAAGGGAATAAGATTTATTTTGCAGGCTACACTTTTAAGACGATGGGCCACTTCACGAGCGTGTTCCATTTGATCAGTGATATCTTTGAGCATCACATATTCAAAAGTGACTCGATCGCCACTGACTCTGGCGTGCTCTTGGCAGGCTTTAATAAGTGTATCCAGTGGATATTTTTTATTGATCGGCATGATTTCATCACGAATCTCATCATTAGGCGCGTTGAGGCTAACGGCCAGTCGAACACCGGCTTGAGTCACTAAAGGCATCTGGGGGACAAGACCTGAAGTTGAGACCGTAATTTTTTTTCGGCTCAGATTAATTCCAAAATCGGATTTTAAAATCTCAATAGAATCAAAAACAGCAGCTGTGTTATCCAGTGGCTCGCCCATACCCATAAAGACAATATTACTGATCCGCTCTTCGCCCATATCTTTTTTAACTTGCAAAAACTGTCCAACAATTTCACCGGCAGTAAGTCGTCTCTTTAATTTTTGTTTGCCCGTAAAGCAGAACTTACAAGCCATGTTGCAACCCACTTCAGAAGATAGACAGAGAGTCTTACGATCCTCAGAAGGAATCATAACCGCTTCAACGGTTTGACCAAGTCCAATATCAAAAAGGTATTTTCTTGTTCCATCGGAACTCACACGTAAATCGACAACTGGGGGTAAAGTAAAATTCATTTTTTCATTCAAAAGGGCTCGAAAATCTTTTGACAGATTGGTCATCTGCTCCGGTTCAGCGATGCCCTTCTCATAAACCCATTTATAGAGCTGTTGAGCACGAAACTTCTCTTTACCCATCCCCGAAAAATGGTTTTGCAGCTGTGGCATGGTCAGAGAGTAAAAGTCGGTTTTTTCAGTTTGAATCATGGGGGACTTCTATCATAACCCCCTAAAATCCCGAAGCCCTATTATAAAAATACCACACCTGTCATCATCCCAAGGGCTCGTATCTTCGCATTCAAGCTTAAGCCCATCTTTTGCTTAAGGCTCTTTTATGAGAGCGGGCTCCTGCCCTCGCTGGAGTCGCCTTCGGCGAGCGCGTCACGCTCTCCAGAGTCTCATAAAAGAGCCTTAAGCAAAAGATGGGCTAGAGTTTTGAAAGCTCCGTTACTGAGTGGGGCAGTAAGCTGTGATAGGTTTGAGGTCTGTAAAAATTTTTAAATAAGGATTCACCCAAGTACGACTTTAATTTATTCATTTCTAAACCGGCATTGCTTTACGGTGATTATAGCCAGGTTTGCCCCCAATAAAACAACGATATAAAGAGCTTTAAAAAAACTCACTATTTCTCACACCGATAGAAATTTGTCTCTTTTAATGCAGGCCTATGCCTTCCTATTTCCTAGAGCATAAAAAAATCTAAAAACATTAGTAAGATAATAATGTTAAACTCAAAATCTCATACTCTAAAAATTAAATGAAACTCTAATACTTTTAAATTCTAAACACTAAAAACCTAAAACCTTAGAATCACTTAAACCAAATGACCCACGGATTCGCCAAATACATTATCATGAAGAGTTTCAAGCAATTCAGATTCATCCAATAATTTATAATTGCCGAATCAAAACCTGACACGACTTTTTTAGGCCAATTCGTACTCATATATCAAAGTTATTTTAGGGAGCCCTTTTCTAATTTAAAGATTTTGCTCATTTGTGGTCTTAGAGTATTTTATGAGACTCTGGAGAGCGTGACGCGCTCGCCGCAGGCGACTCCAGCGAGGGCAGGAGCCCGCTCTCATAAAATACTCTAAGACTACAAATGGGCACAAAACTAAGAAGAGAAAGGAAAAAATAAAAGGTGAAAAGAGCCCGTTCTCATAAAATACTCTAAGACCACAAATGTGCACAAAGCTAAAAAGAGAAAGGAAAGGCTAAAAGATTTTAGAAGCCAAAGAATTTGAAGAAAAAATTGATTTAAGTTTGTTGAAGGAATTGGGCCAATTCGTCGATGGGGCAAGTGGCGGCACCGACTTTACTGACGACGACGCCGGCGGCGAAGTTCGCTAGGAGGCCTGAAGTTTTTATGTCCCAGTTGGCCGAGAGACCCAAAGCGAAAGCGGCTATTACGGTGTCTCCGGCTCCGGTCACATCAAACACTTGGCGAGCGACTGTGGGAAGGTGGGTTTTTTGAGTTTTGTCAAAAATCATCATCCCATCGGCACCCAAGGTGATCACCATTTGGGGAGCTGAAGTGGCTTTCATCAGTTCAGGGCCAATGGCATCGACATTTTGCCAGACTTCGGGACGAGGAATTTGTTTCGCTAAATCAAAAGCTTCGTCGCGATTGGGTGTCATAAATTGACAGCCACGATAATGGGACAGGGGAGTGGTCCGATAGGGATCGACCACCACTTTTTTGCCATGTTTTTGACTGAGCTGGATAATCCATTGGCTACTCTCCTCAGTGAGGAGGCCCTTGGCATAATCTTGAATAATAACGACATCAGAAGCTTTAATGGCTTCTTCAATTTGTTTATGATGGGCTTTTAGAGTTTCAAAGCTCACTTGGCTTTTATTTTCAAAATCCACCCGCACCAGGTGGTGGTGTCCCGACATCACTCTCAATTTTGATGTGGTATTTCTAAGGGAATCTGTGATCAGATGATCAGCAGAAATAGCCTGTTTCTTTAAAAGACTTTTCAAGTTCTCACCGTTAGAATCAGAGCCAATCAAGGCGCACAAATAGACCTCGCCACCAAAAGCTTTTACATTGGCAGCGACATTGGCAGAGAGTCCAAGTTTTTTATCAGTGGATTTCACTTCTACAACCGGAACAGGGGCCTCAGGACTGATACGAACCACATCACCTTGAACATATTCGTCAAGACCGACATCCCCAAAGATGAAGACTTTTTTATTTTTAAGTTCGACAAGTCGGTTGAGCAGTTGTTGCCCCAGCTCTTTTAGATCTGACATGTTCTGTTTATAACGTTATCGTTTTCATAATGCGACTGATTTGACGGGCAATAGATACCCTGCGCTAAGGGTTCCGATCGACAAGTTCTGCGGGTTTGATGTAATTTCAAAATCAATTTAAATCTCTGGGGGCTTTCAAATCGTCTTCAATCACGCCGCTTTTGCTGGAGGGCATGTGGATAATCTTATTTCGGGTAAACTTTTTCTAAATGTTATTAAATCTTTAAGTCGTGCAGCTGATTTGATCAATTGCGATCCGAACGTCCTCGTTCGCCTTAAGCAGCCTCGAAGGTCGATGATTTTCAGCGTGCCCGTTCGTATGGATGATGGCCGGGTCAAAGTTTTTACCGGCTATCGTGTTCAGTACTCTGCTACCCTTGGTCCATTTAAAGGCGGTATTCGTTATCACCAAGATGTGAATCTCAGTGAGGTGGCGGGACTTGCCGCTTTGATGACATTTAAAACATCTTTGCTCAATTTGCCCCTTGGCGGAGCCAAAGGGGGCGTGAGAGTGAATCCCAATGAACTTTCTCGCACCGAAAAACAAAGTTTAACCCGTCGTTTTACCACCGAGCTTGGTCCTTTTATTGGTCCTCAAGAAGATATCCCTGCACCTGATATGGGTACAGACCCCCAAACGATGGCTTGGATGATGGATACTTACTCCCAACAAAAGGGTTTTTCCGTTCCCGGTGTAGTCACAGGGAAGCCAGTAGAAATTGGTGGTTCGTTGGGCCGTAACAGCTCCACGGGACATGGTGTGGTTTATACCGCATCTCGATCTTGTGAGACTCTGGGGCTTGATTTTAAAAAATGTACTTTTGCGGTGCAAGGTTTTGGAAATGTCGGTCAACATGCTTGTGATCTTGCTTATCAAATGGGAGCAAAAGTGATCGCAGTCAGTGATGTTAGTGGTGGTCTTTATAACGGTGACGGATTAAATATTCCTGAACTTCTTAAGTATGTGAATGACAACAAAGTGGTCAAAGGCTACCCCGGAGGGTCAGCTATTTCTAACGATGAACTTCTTGCTCTACAAGTGGATGTCCTCGCTCCTTGTGCACTGGATGGCGTTATCAACGAAGAGAATGCTGGGGCCATAAAAGCAAAAATCATTGTTGAAGGTGCAAATGGTCCAACCACTATGGATGCTGATGAAATACTCAACGGTAAAGGAATTATGGTTGTACCTGATATTCTTGCCAACGGCGGTGGAGTGATCGTGAGCTATTTCGAGTGGGTTCAGGATATTCAGAACTACTATTGGGATGAAGATGCCATTGAAATGAACATGAAAAAAACCATTACCAAAGCTTTTGATAAGGTCCATAGCTTTAGTATCAAAGAGAGAGTGAGTATGCGTGAAGCTGCTATGGCAGTTTCAGTAAAACATCTCGAGAAAGCAATGCTTCTCAGAGGTCTCTATCCGCGATGAAGGAAGGTTCTGGTCAAAATTTTTTGAGGCCCTGGTTGTGGTTGTCACCTCTCCGGGCCCATGACCTCTCACAGTATCTCCTTCCCCCTTTAGCCGCCCTGACTCCTTCGGTTGAAAAAAAAGTTTTGCCCTTGGATTGGAAAGGGATTCATTTTGAAAACCCCCTTGGCATCGCCGGTGGCGTTGACAAGAATGGGCACTGTTTGTCCGCTTGGAAAAAATTAGGCGCTGGATTTTTGGAGGTGGGTACCGTCACTCCAGAGCCACAAAAGGCTAACCCCGGTGTGATCTTGATGCGTGATACACCTCACAAATCCCTTTGGAATAAGATGGGCTTTCCCAATGGTGGAGCCAAAGCACTGGCGGCTCAATTAAAAAAGCTCAAAAAAGAATCCACGCCACTTTTTATTAACGTCGGTAAAAATCGATGGACTGAAAATGATCAAGCTCATTTAGACTACATTTCTTGTATTAAGACTCTTTCGCCATTCGCAGATGCCTTTGTGATTAATGTGAGCAGCCCTAACACTAAGGGATTAAGAGATCTATTAGCCGAAAAAGAATTGGAAAAGTTTTTAATTCAAATAAGAGAGGGCGCGTCCTTAGCTTTAAAAAGTAAACCCCTTCTTCTCAAATTGAGCCCGGACATGGGTGAGGAAGCTCTCCGTGCAGCTCTTGCCGTTTCTAGCCCATGGGTTCAAGGTTGGATTTTAACCAATACCACTCGTGAAAGATGGCCCGGTTGCCCGTTTCCTGAAAATGAAGGAGGAGTGTCGGGAGAACCACTCCGCTCACTCTCTCAAAAGGCTCTCACTATCGCTGCCTTGTATAAAATAAAAGATCCTGAAAAGCTTATTGTTTCTGTAGGTGGGATTAGTTCTGGATCAGAAGTCATGGCTCGACTTCATGCTGGCGCCGATCTTGTCCAGTTTTATTCGGCCTTGGTATTTACGGGACCTTCTTTTTTTAGAAAAACAATTAAAGAACTTAAGGCTTTAAACCATTAATATTTTTGTTTGGCCATGACAGCATTGTCGGTTTCATGTACTGTTGCAGGATGGCTCAAAAAAGACCAACTTGGATTCCTGTAGTGACCGCGATGATTAGAAAGGGTCCCCATGTATTAGTTGGTAAGCGACCTGAAGGTCATACTCTTGCAGGTCAGTGGGAGTTTCCGGGTGGAAAAATTGAGATTGGTGAAACTCCTGAACAAGCTTTAGCTCGTGAACTCAATGAAGAATTGGGAATTGAAGCTGAAATTGGTCCGTTAAAAATGGCCTTTACCCATTCCTATCCCGAAGTGGGCATCCTATTGGTTTTTTACGAAATTCTTTTTTGGAAAGGTGAGCCAAAATCCGTTCACCACGACGAACTCAAGTGGGTTTTGCCAGAGGAACTCAAAAAACTCGACATTCCTGAAGCGAACAAAAGACTTTTGCCACGAATTCTTGAGTTGCTTCAATAATTCTAAGAGTGGCGAATCTCATACACAGGGTCTCGATTCCCATCCATTTTTTCCACTTCATTTTTATGCTCCTTGGCCCAATTCAGTTGTTGTTTTTTTATTTTCAATTAAAAGCTTTAAAGCTTTGAACTTTTTTTGGTAGCATTCATTCTAATGAGAAAAAATTTAATTCCAGAATCCCTCAATATTTGTCTGATTGCCGATCGATTTCCAGTGATTGGTCAAACTCCTATCAGAGGGTTTATTGCTCCTATTGCCCTTGGACTGGTGCGCGCCGGTCACAAAGTCAGTGTGATCGCCTGGGATAATGCTATTGGTGTCCAAGAGGTTGAGCAGGAGGGAATTAAAACCTATTTTGTTTGTGGACCTAACCCTCAAAGAAAAGATTTGTTTCCCCAAAGAATCCAGCAAAAATTTCTTGAACTTCACAATAAAGATCCTTTTCACCTTATCCATAGCTTAACACCTTCGGCTTCACTACTTGGCAGTCAAAAGAAAAAATTGGGTGTAGCGACCGCTTACGACATTACGGCGACGAGCTTGTCTGAAATGTTTTCTATTATGGGGATGGCAGAAACGACAGTGAGTAGTCAGCTGAAGACAGCCTATAAAGTGGTCCGTCATTTTTTAAAAACCTATTTTCTCAAAGATCGAGCCCTTCTCAGTCATGCCGATGGTATTTTTGTTCACAGTGAACAACAAAAATTAGCTCTTGAACGTTACTACCTTTTTCCCGAAAAAAAGACCTATAGCATCCCCTACGGAATTGAAATACAAGATTTGTCAGAAAGACAAGGCTCAGAGCAATTGCGAACAAAACTCAACATATCTCGATCTTCTAAAGTCGTTGTGACTGTTTCAGACATGGTTGAAAAAATGGATGTGGTGAATCTTCTTCGCGCTTTCCAATTGGTCGCTATAAAAAAACCGACTGCTCGATTAATTATTGTTGGCCATGGTCCTGCATTCAATGAGATTGAATTTGAAATGCTCAATTTAGCTTTGGGAAGTCATGTGGTATTGGTTGGACAGATTCCCAATTATGAAATTTCCTCCTATATTGATTTAGCGGATGTTTTTGTTAATATCAGTGGTCGAATAACGGGCTATGATCCCAATTTACTCGAGGCCATGATTCAGAAAAAAATAATTGTGGGTTCCGAGGTCAGTGCCTTGTCGACATTAGTTGAAGATGGTGTGGATGGTTATCTCATTCGACCGGCAGACGTTATGGCGCTCTCACAAATTTTGATGGGACTTTTTTTGGGACAAATCCACGCCGAAGTTATGGGTGAGAATGCTCGAAACAAAGCGATCAATATGTTTGATACAAAAAAAATGATCAGTGAGACCCTGAGTGCTTATGAATCAATTCTGACTCGAAGCCCAAGAGTCTTTCAATTTCAGCTCAAAAAGAACTCTGTACTCTCTGAAGCCTAGGGTCGGAAATCTAAAAATAATAGCCTCAAACCGTCTTTTAACGCCCTTCTTTTTGTCAATTTCTGGCAATCTGGCCTTAAGTCTTTTGCTTTTTTTAAAAACCCTTGGTCTTCTTGTCAGTGATGGTATAATTTAGTAAATAATTAAGTCATTTAAAGGTGTTGAAGCGATGACAAAAGCCGATTTAATCAATTTTATTTCAGAAAAGTCCGGAATCACTCGTGTGAAAGCTGAGACTGTGGTCAACACCATTTTTGATTCTATGGTTGAAGCCCTTCTTAAAAATGACCGAATTGAAATTCGTGGTTTTGGTTCATTCACCAATAAAGCTTATGATGCTTACCAAGGGAGAAATCCAAGAACCGGCGAAGTCATTCACGTTCCTGAAAAAAAACTCCCCTTCTTTAAGGTTGGAAAAGAACTTAAGGAAGACATCAATAAACTCTAAAATTTCATTCAAATCAGAGCGATCAATAAATTGATGATAAATACACCTTGTCTAAAGGCTTGTTAAGAGTTTAATCAAATCAAACACCGATCAATTAACTAGTCTTAAGTCAAAGAAGCTTTTAAATGATTCAATATTCCTCAGAATTTGCCGATAGGAATCTGAGATGAGCAAAAAGAAAAACAGTCTTTCTAAAGATTTATTAGACATGAAGTTGAATGAATCCAGTGAGATTCCTCTTCAATCTACAGGTCTTGATTTGGATCTCAGTGATCTTGATTTAGGTGTTTCTTCTGATGAAAGAAGTAAAACAGTGGCCTCTCCCGGACAAAAAGACAATACATTACGACTCATTCTTCCGGTCGAAAAAGATCAAGTGAGTGCAAGAAATCAAGAGCAAGACCAAGAGGACGCTGTTCGAATCAGTTATGGTCTTCCCTCGAAACAACAACTTCCGAAAGAGTCGGAATTTTCTATCTCTGGTGTCGATGGAACCCTCAAACAGTCAGAGCATTTAAGGATTGCCCAGCGAAAAATCAACGATCTTGAAGAAGAAATGATGAAGCTTCGTAAAGAGAACGAAGAGTTAGCATCTGCGGCCGAAACCTTTAAACGCCTTAACGATGAGTACTACGTTTCAATTGAGTCCCTTAAATCTCGGCTCAGTGACCAGTCATTGACAGCGGTTCAAGAGATTGAACTTCTTAAAAAAATTAATCAATCAAAAGACAAACAGATTGTTGAGTTTAAGCAGCAGATTGAAGACTTTCAATCGAAATTCGACAATAACTTTCAGCGCGTGCGAAAGCGTGAAAAAGATCTTGAGCATCGTTTGGAAATCGCAAAAATTGAAGAAGTGGCTATCGTCAAAAGTAAAGATCAACTGATTCTCGATCTTAAAAGAAGAATTGATGAGATCTCTCAAGAATCTGATAATTTCCGCAAAAAAAGTCAGGAGAATTACCAAGAACTTCAAAAAAAGCAGCAAGTGATGCGTGGAGTGATACGAGCTCTTAGAATTGCTCTGACAAAACTTGAAGGTGATGACAGCAGTGATTATGGAGAAGACACCGGTGGGGGCGAGGATGAGTTATGATCTTTGCTTGGCTATTGTGGGACAATGGGGTAGTACAGGAAAATCAAAAAACTTAATTTTTAAAGCCCATCATTTTAAAAGCCTCAAAGAACTGATGAATCAAAGTCATAATTTGAGTTTCGACGCCATTATTCTTGAAACAATTCAGATCAATCGTAATGAGCTGGAGACTTTGGTGTCAGGATTAAAAACTCCATTGTTTATAAAATTTGACCCTAAGAATGAAGTTGATTTTAAGTACAAAGATGTTTTTTATTTCAAAAATGAACCTGATCTCGAAAGAAAAATTGATCATATGCGTGAGAGACTGCTCACTCTTCGACTTGAAAATGAAATAGAGAGCTTGAATAAATCCCTATCAACTCTGAGTGAATTCTCAGAAAAAGTTGTTCATGCGAGCAAAGATCTTTTTATAACTGAAACCAGAAAGTTTTTTGAAACTCACTTTAAAATGGACAAATCTCATTGGCTTGAAGTTAAAGAGAGTTCAACAAAACTTCCGCCCATCCTTCAGATTCGTCATCAACTTGAAAATCAAAAAATGGATCAGTCGTCACTTTTGGCTGATCTAGACGGCTGTGTGATGGAGATCCACAATCATAAATGGTTTCAGATTTGGAATCACAGCAGTGGCGCCCTTTTTATTTTTCTCTGGATTGACCAAGGTGATGGCATTAAACAATGCCTCATTCTTGATAAAGTGAAATCTCTTAAGGTTCATGAAGCACAGCAGAACTTGTCTCACCTAGTTCTCACTCTCAACCGCCGTTGGTTATTGTGTTTAACAGTGAGTCAGGCGCAAGTGCAGGTCTATAAAGACAGCCTCACTGACCTCTATAATCAAAGATTTCTCAATGAAGTTCTTTTAAAAAAAATTGAAGAAAACAAAAGATATAAGACCCCCTTTTCAGTGCTCTTTATTGATGTTGACCACTTTAAAAGAGTGAATGATTCACTGGGACATTTGATCGGTTCAGGAGTCCTCACCCGTATGGGGGCTGTCCTTCAACAACAGATCCGAAATTCAGACTATGCCTTTCGATACGGTGGAGATGAGTTCATTCTGATTCTCAGCCACACAGAGGGTGAAGATGCGTTCAATGTGGCTGAGAGAATTCGCAAAACAATTGAAAACGAGAAGTTTGTCGTGAATGAAATTGAAGTGAGAGTAACAGTCAGCATTGGACTTGCTTTTTACCCTTTCCATGCCAAATCAGCCGAAGAAATCATTAGAATTGCCGATGAAGCAATGTATTACGGTAAAAATAAAAGTCGAAATGTAGTATATAAAGCGAGCTAATGGAAAAAAAAATAAAAGTTATTGTCAGTGATATGCATTTAGGAAAAGGAAAAATCCTAGAGAATGGCTCTGTCAACAAGCTTGAAGAGTTCTTTTTTGGTGAAAAATTCGCTGAACTTCTTGATTATTACACCTCCGGTCAGTTTCGTGATTACTCAGTCGAGCTGATCATCAACGGAGACTTCTTGAACTTTTTACAGGTTGATTACCATGGTCATTTTTTAACTGTTTTTACGGAAGACGTCTCTCTCGAAATACTCAAAGACATTGTTGAAGGTCAGCCAGAGGCTTTTAAAGCCTTAAAAGCTTTTGCAGCTAAGCCCAATAATCAAATTACCTACATTGTAGGAAATCATGACCAAGCCATGCTATGGCCTCGTTTACGCTCCTACTTGAATGAAGTGGTTGGTGTTCCCATCCGCTTTAAAAGTATTGTTCATTTTTTTGATGGAGTTCATGTTGAACACGGGCATATGTACGAGGCCGCCAATCGCATCAATCCGAAAAAATTTTTCCTGAAAAAAGACTTACCAGTTCCTATACTCAACCTGCCTTTTGGATCCCATTTTTTTGTGGATTTTGTGATGAAGCTTAAAGAGAAACACCCCCATATTGACAAAATTAGACCCTTTCGACTTTTGGTGCGTTGGGCTTTACTCAATGAATTTTGGTTCACTATGCGAAGCATGGTTTCCTTGATTTATTACTTTCTTCGCTCAGCCTTTATTAAAGATCCAAGAAGACAATTTCCTTTCAGTCGAATTCTTAAAGTCTTTTTAGAAAGTGCCATTTTTCCTGACCTCAGTGATTCTGCAAAAAGAATTCTCAATGATGAACGGGTTCATACGGTCGTCTTTGGTCACACACATGTTTACCAATATCGTCAGTGGGGAAGAGATCGAGAGTATTTTAATACAGGGACTTGGACTGAGCTGACCTCCCTTGACGTGAGTTCCCTTGGAAAAATCACTAAGTTAACTTATGTCTTGGTTGAATACCCAGAGAAGGCTAATCGTCCTTTCTGTCGTCTCAAAGAATGGAAAGGATATCATCGCATCGAAGAAGATGTGGTTATTGCTTAAAAAAGTATGTGGCAGTTAGAGACAAATGTTAATATCAATCCGTCCGTTCTTGAAAAAAGTCAATTGGCCCTCACACAGATTCTCAATCGATCCGATGTTGGCTTTAAAGAGATCGAACATTTTCAAAAAGCCATAGAGGCCTCTGTACAACACAAAAGTCTTTACACAAAATATAAAAAATTAGTCATTATAGGTTTTGGAGGAAGTTCACTCGGAACAAAAGCTCTCAGTTATGCTTTGTTTCCGGCTGAGGTGCAGAACAAGCTTCACTTCGTCGATAACGTTGACGCTGACACCATTGATCAGATGATTCACCAATTGACCGATTTGCATGAGGTCGGTTGGGTTCTCTGCTCAAAAAGTGGATCCACTATTGAAGTTCTTTCTCTCTATGAGTACTTTTTTTCAGCTCTGAAAAGAGCTCACAATTTTTCAATTATAAAAAATACCATTGTGATCACAGAAAATAGAACTAATCCCCTTTTTCACTTTGCTCAACAAAACTCAATCGTTGCTTTGGATATTCCCCAAAGTATTGGTGGGCGCTTTTCGGCGTTCACGACTGTTGGGCTATTTCCGGTGGGACTGCTTGGATTTAATTTTGACAAGTCCATTCTCGGTTTTGAAGAGGCCCTTGAAAATAAAAAACTGATCGTTCAACTTTCCGCACTCTTATTTGAATCCCAACTCAGAAAAGAATCGACCTTTTATAGTTTTCAATATTCAGATCGACTCTTTTATTGGTCGCTCTGGTTGCAACAACTTTGGTCTGAATCTCTCTCTAAAAAAACCAATCGAAAAGGTGAGCCGGCACCGATTAATAGTACACTTGTTCCTTGCCGGGGAGCTTCTGATCAACATTCGGTATTGCAGCAAGTGATGCAAGGGCGTGATAAAAAGCTTGTTGGTTTTCATCGCATAGAAAGTTCT
>JBGSSY010000160.1:0-10475 GCA_041736775.1 Bdellovibrionales bacterium
CAAACGGTGGTGTCTGTACCGGCATCAGAGTCAACTGAACTCTCACAGCCTTGGGGATCTATGGGCTTTACCCCTACTAAACCACAATCATCTTCTTCACAAGTATCATCTAGGTTTAGATTTCGACCACCATTACAGCTCAGACGAACTTCGTTCCAATCACAAAAAACCTGAGCTTTAAGAGCACCACCCGTGGAGTTGGAAATCGTGCGGACCGTAGCCGGAGAGAGCGCGTTCGTACTGCAGCCAACAATGTTACGAGCCCCATCCAGCCCTACAAAAAGTCTTTGGGTGATAGGAGCAAAACTCTGAGTACCACCACCTGAGCGTTGACGCTCCACGGGAACAATGAGCTTAACATAACCCGAAAAATCGGCGGGACCAATTGACTCGTTCTCTAAAACCATCTGCATGATATTCAGTTTATTGTACTGTGTATTCGACTCCATAATGATGTTAGCGGTTAGCAAATTATTTCGAACAGTCTTTATATTTTGGGTAGATCCCACGGCCAGTATCGGTGAGAGTCCAGAAAGAGTGTTTTTGCAGGCTTGAGAGTTAACAGTCAAAAGTTTTAAATCATTTGATAATTGAATTTTTGAAAGTTGATCTTCAAGAAAGGCGGTTGATTTTTGTTGATCCATAAACATATTGCCGAAAACTAAACTGACAATGCTCATAACGGCCATGGCGATAACAACCTCGACTAGCGAAAAGCCTTTTTTATCCATTTACACCTCACTATTATAATATCGACAAAAAGAGTGAAAAACTTGAGGGATTAAGGGGAGCTAAAGCCTTCTCGTTGTGGAGTTATGCCTCCTTTTTTGGCTTTAATGATCTCGTCTTAAATTCTCTCTCTCTTTTTTCAGTTTGACCACTTGGCATGATTCATGAAAATACATTCAACCATGAATTTTAAAAATGGAATTAAAAATCGAGGTATCAATGAAAAAAATTAAAAAATATTCAATACTCTTTTTCTTTTTGAGTTTTTTTGGTCTTGCATGCACACGCAATAATTCAAATCCTGATCAAAGCATTGTGACAACGGATAATCCGGTTCGTATGCAATAGAATGAACCTGAAACAACGTCAAATCCTTTAAAGATGGAAGCAGACTTTACTCAGGTTGCCGATGGAGTGGATTTGGAACTTAAAGTGGAAGGTCTACAGCCCCATTCTGTTCATGGATTACATATTCATGAAAATGGAGATTGTAGGGGGCCAGACTTTACTTCAGCAGGAAATCACTTTAATCCTCAAACAAAAGTTCACGGCCCCCCTGATAATAGTGAATCCCATCTGGGTGACCTGGGTAACATAAAAGTTGATGATAAAGGTTCCTATGCGGGTGTTATAAAAATTAAAAACGCCACCCGTGAAGGCGTCAATGGTATTCATAATCGCAGTTTGATTATTCATGAACAACAGGATGATTTAATATCTCAGCCGGCAGGTAACTCAGGAAAAAGATTAGCTTGTATCATCATCAGTGACATTAAAAAACAATAAAACATCTAATATTTTTTCATGACATCTTGGATATAACTGAGACTTTCAAGAAGGGCATAATCATTTTCTAGCCACTCCTGATGACGTTTGGCAAGGAGTTCAATTTGTTGATTTGTATGAAGATCACTCCAGTTTTGCTCTTTTTGAATGTAATGAAAGGGATAGGATGTAAAGAGGTCTTCGGGATGGGAGTGGTGGAGATTTCCATTTTTAACTTCGGTAAAAAGACCGTGATGAAGCGTTGCCATAATGACTCCGTGATGAGCAGAGATAAAACGAGTGTCAATGAAGAGATCCTCTAAGCGAGGCGCAGACATTTCTGCAAGTCGTTCAATATGCACACTCAGGAACCCATCAAATTCGGAATCAGGAGCCAGTGGAGTGGCTACCCATTTTTTAAGTCGAGACATGCGGTTGAGGGTTGATAGTCGATTCATTGTGCTGTGAAAGCCCTCATGAGTTTGAATCAGATCGGTGAAGGTATTTGCACGAAAGCCTTCAAAGACCACCGCTTTTTCAGCGATCAAACTTGAAAACGCACTAGACTGTCCTGCAAAAAAGTCCACCACCTCGTCAGAGACAAGAGCAGGTGTGTTTTCAATTCCATATTGAGCCAGGCAAGAAGCAAGCCGCACTCGCGGATTAATCTCCGCACTTTGACAGGCTTCTAAAACCACAGAGGATGGGGTTCGATAAAGGTAGATTCTTATTTTCTCAAAGCTTTTATTGTGATTAAGACTCTGCCACAGTCGATCATCTAAATGAGCTAAAGTCAGGATGATCAAATCCTGCTGTCGCCATTGCGTTTGGCTTTTATTTTTATAACTCAACCATTTCTCGCGAAAAACAATCCAATCATTTTTATTGAGGCTTGGGGATGTTTGCTCAGAACTGAGAATTTCTGAGATCTTATTAAGACGAGTTTCAGGAAGACCCATCTTTTTGGCTAAATCTGCTAAAAACAGTTTGGTCGGATCTTTAGCTGTCACCAGACCATGGGATTTGATGCTCAATAAAAAAAAGAAAACAAAAAAGACTTTCATGGGTGCAAAATACATAAGTATTTATGAACAGGCAGAAGTATTCTGAGTTATGATTGGTTTTGAAATATTTACAGGAAATTCAGTCATTCTTAAACTTATTGATTCACCAAATGACCAAACCTTTGCCCCTATCCCTTTGCAATCACAGGTAATAGTTGATCAAAGCTATTAACCATCTCCGTGGGGTAAGGAACATGGCGATTGGGATTGTGTCGAGTCCCTGCATAGGAAGGAGCTGTTTGATCCGCACCGTAACCGGGTCGATTATTTCGCCGATAATCAGCTGGAGTATGACCGTAGGCTTGCAAAACATTGGCATAAAACCTTTGCAAAGGAACTCCGGGGCGAAACTCTTTATTCTCTGGATTTGAATAATCCTTTAACAAGCCCAGATTTTCAAGGTTTCTAAAGTCGACAAAATTTCCAGTATTAAAAAAACCATCCACTGAACCTGCTGTGACACAACCTAAATTATAATGGTTGTGAGTTGTGGTGCCGGCCTCATGCATAAATGTAACAAGTCCACGATCAAGTAGGGTTTGACCATTTCCAACATCAATAGCATCGAGTTTGCGAACCATTGCACCAAAGAGGTGCTCGGCTTGCCAACGAATGTTTCGATTATGTGTCAATTGCGCAGAACGACTGTTGGTGCATTGATGGGCAATATCTTGATGATAGTCTCCTGAATGTAAGAAGAAGCCATTTGAGGCGGCAAGATTAGCAAGCTGTGTAGCTCCGCAGCTAAATGCTAAGGCCAATAAATCAGTCAGGGCATCCCAAGCTTTGTTATAATCTTCTTGTGCATTGGTTGTTCCAGCATTGAAGCGATTATCCGAATAATAAGGTGTCCAAAATCCATTATATTTTGGAAGGGGTGGCCTTTGAACGTCACTGCAACTGTTTACTAAATTACGAAATTTTCTTTCAACCTCAAACATATATTGTGCATGTTGTTTCAGTCGCTGACGATCGGCTTCTGAAATTCGACGAGCGCTACTCGTGTTGCCATTAATCGTTCTGTTGAAGTCTTCCAGGACTCTATCAATAAGATAAGTTCGTTCTTCTTGACGAGCAACAACAGCTGGATCTCGAGTGCCTTGATAACGTGAAAAAAGGGCTTCGTAAGCTTTAGAGACGCTACCGCCAGTCGATGGGTAATTTGCACCCGTCTGAGTCCATGAGTAGGGGGATTGATTAAAAACTGGCAAAGCAATACTTTCAGGGTTGAGATAAAAACGTGGGGAATGAGCAAGAAAGTGATCGACAGTCGGCCAAGTTTTGGGATCCTGGAGTCCAAAAATACTTCCTCCCGGAACACTACGGGTATGACCGTAGTAGGTCATGCCGCCATCAAGTCCAGCAAACATGTTGAGTTTGTTAACATAAGGATTGAGAAATGATCCTAAAATAAAAGATAATCGCTGCTGATTATTATCGACATTACCACCATCGTGACCAGGGTCAGTCGAAAGAAAACTCGCAAGTCTTCCGTGGCGAATAATGTGAGGAATACCATTTTGACCACCGGAAGGAATCAAAGTGGCTTTGGTGAATTGATTTGAATTGAGATTATCAATAAAGGGAGCTGGGTACCAATCCTTGCTAAAACCAGTTCCACCATGATCGACCGTAATAAGCACAAAAAACTTTTGTGTCTTTACCGCCTGAGCGGCTGCTTGACGTGGTAACAGGGAAGTGAGGAGAGGGAGAGTCATCAAACTTCCACCTAAACCTTGTAGAAAATGTCGACGTGATTGTGGGTAATACTTCATTTTAGAGTCCTTCTCATAAATTCAGGTTGTAAAACGATCTGACGAATTCCATCAATAATCGATCCTTGATTTCCGATGGCACCAAAAATATTTTGAACGGCACAGGGATTAGCCTCAACTTCCAGATTCGATTTTTGAGAAAAATTCCACAGTTTTGAAGAAAAGCATGCAAGGGCATCTGGGTTCTTTGCCAACTCATGGACAAGGCCGATGGCACCTTTAATTTCACCATCAATATAAGGTAGAATGCTAATTTCATCTGTGGGTTGCACGTTTTTGCTAATGAGTACTTGCCCTTGTTGGGGAGTTCCTTCTGGATGAAAAATTCGTTCTTGAGTCCGGAAACGGCCGAGGGCATCAAACTGGTCAAAGGCAAAACCTAACGGATTAATCAGTTTTTGATGACATCCGACGCAAGAAGTGCCGGGAACTTCAGTCGTAGCAATAACGACCTCTCGGTCAGTCATTTCATTTTTTAATTCTACCCCTTCAGGAGTGCTGTTGTCAGGGGGTAGGTTAAGATCTTGACACATAAAATCTCGGTAAACTTTCACCCCACGCATGATGGGTCGAGTGTTACCAGAACTTGTATAAAGAAATTGAGCCCGGGTGAGAGGGCCAGATCTTTCGTTCGCCGGCGCACGCACCAGGGAAGACAATTCATAACTACCATTCCATTCGGCTGTACCATAGATCTTGGCGAGAATTTGATTGCGTGGAAAAACGAGATTGCTAGTCATTAGCTGTTGATAGTCTGCCCTCTGTTCCCAAATGAGATAATCAAAAAAATCATAAACTTCTTGTTGGAGTTCGCCTCGCAAAGTATTGAAGGGCGGAGGGTCGGCTAGTTCTGAGATAAGAGTTTGAACCTTTTGAACTTCAGTTTGGGGTTCGACCATTTTATCCATATGCAGCCATTGGTTTGCAAAAAAACGAGTCAATCTTTGTCGGACTTTGGGATGTTTAAGCAAGCGATCCACTTGTTGTCTAAGACCTTCTGTTGTTAACAGACTTCCATCAGCCGCGGCTGAGAGAAGTTCATCATCAGGCATGCTTTGTAAAAGAAAATAGGACAAACGACTCGCTCTTTCAAAAATATCAAGCTCCACCATTTTCTGTGAAGTTTCATGTTGTCCAAACTCTCCATGATAATAGAAAAGTGGGGAAGAGAGTAAAGAAGCGATTGCATTTCGATAGCTGTTACCATGTCCGGACATCACTTGTTGATAAAAGGTTAAAGCATCATTATCTAAGGGGCGTCTCAATGCTCTCAAGCCAAAGCGAGATAAAAACTGTTTTTGACAGGATTCAGTTCCAGAAGTTGAGGCACAGGCACCAAGCACATTATTCAAAATTGACTGGTTTCCGGTTATAAAATCAGCAACAACTTCGGCCAGGAGAAAGTGCTTTTCAACATGAATCAAGGTCACTCCATGATTGGCAATATCCATTCCAACATCGACTTCGTTTTTAGGAATTTCATTGATCAAAGGTCGCATTCGGTTTCGGAATTGATCGATTTGAGAAGCACTAAGGTAAGGTTCAAAAAGATCAATTAAGGTATTTTCTAATTCAAAAGAGTTCAAGGGTTTGAGTTCTGATGCTAAGGGCATACGGGGGTCATCTGGCAAACAGTTCAGTGAAAAGACAGTCGTACCTAAAGAACTATTTTCTGAAAATGAAGTATTTGTTTCAAAGGGAGAGCAGTTCTGATAGAGAAGAACACATATCGTCAGAAGAATGTGATAGTAAAAACGCTTCATAGACAGGCTCTCCCCAAAAATAATTTTTGTACATTTATTATAAGGTATCGGACCTAAGCCTTTGAAATTAAATAAATAATTTGTTTCATTTCAAGAATTATGTGACTAATAGATCGACACTTCATCTTATAAATTTATCTTTTGTTTTTTCACTTTTGCTTAAAGAATGAGGTTTAAGAATTAAAGCTTTTATTTCTTCATCGAGTTTTTTAACTGGCCAGTTTGTCTTGGGTTTTAACAAGTTGGTTTTTACAGATAGAGAGAAGATTCTCAATTTTCTTTAAACTCCCTATGATGTCGAACTCTGGCCCTTTTTCAAAACCAACAATAAAACCATAAGAAATATCGTCGTAATAAGCGGGATAGATCGTCGCAAAATCAGGTTTTTGCTGGCCCGTCCAAAGTTTATAATAAGAGTCATTAAATGGATTGTCTGAAATTTCACCGTGAAAGGGTAAATTAGAAAGATGGGCAATACGGAAAATATTAGGCGATTCGATATCGACAGATTTCTTCCATGAGTCATTAGTCATATGCCAAGGTCCATAGACCAATTGAGGATAGTACTGACCATCATCATGGGCTTCAATCCACATGAGTTTTGAGTAATCACTCTTAAGATGATTAAAGATAAAAGCCATGACGCCTTTGATATCTTTGCACAGATTAATGTCTTTTGAAGCTAAAAGATCCTCTGTTGAAACCAGTTGTCCGGGGGGGATGTATGAGGGGAGTCCATGATCGGTCTGAGTGTTTTCCCTTGCCGTTTTTTCGGTTTTATTTTTGCCCAAGCCAGTCTGTGTTCCATTTTTTTGTTCACTTTTTACAATAAAGGGGAGTGGGGTGTAATCATCATCGACTTGTGTTGTTTTTATATCTTGTGTGTCATTAGAAAAATCGTCAGCGTGATTATCACTTTCAGCTTCCATAATTGGCATTGAGAGATCGTCAAGACCTTCCATAACTGATTCAAGGGATTCTTCTCTGGGTATTTCTTTTTGGGTCTGGACATTGTGATCGTTGACAGACGGTATTTCAAAATCAAATGGTTTTAATTTATCAGATCTCAGTGGTGTTTTGTTTTCAACACTTTCTGAAGTCGAAGTGGTTTGGATGGGCGTATTTTGCTGAGAAGAAGACGAAGGCGGTGATTTTTTGGGAACAAGGTCACTTTCAAGAGAAAGGTGTTCAATGGAGAGATTTTCAAAAGCAAGATCAGCGAGCGGTTCTTCATTGTCTTCCTTTTTTAGAGGACGATGAGCATTGACGTGAAGAGTAGATGTTGCCGTTGTGCGATTTTCAAAAGCTCCAGAAACAGTCTGAGTTTTCTCAGGGATCATCTCATGGGTTGGCTTCTCAGCAGATGAAGGGGTTTGAGCCTTATTTTCATGAACAAGAGTTGAAAAATCCAAGTCGGGTAGTGGGGGAGGATTCTGAGAGTGTCCGTTTTTTTCTTGTTCAGTTGAGGATTTATTCTCTAGAACAGGAAAGTTGGGCAGCGCCACTTCGTTCAGAGGTTTATCATGACTTGAGGGTTCAGTAGGCTCTAAAGGGGCTAATGGAAGTTTTAATTCAAAATCAAGACTTTCTTGAGAGGAGTTGGGTTCAGCCGTATGATCCATTCTACTTTCTAAGGCGGGTTCATGACTGTAAATTTCTTTTTGTAAATTTGAATTTTTAATTTTTTCCCAACCTAATTCCAGTTCGCTCAGAGGGGCAATGAGGACACAAATTTTAAGTTCAGAGTCCAATTTAACCGGCTCTAGAGCGGCCACATAAAGGTTATCTTCCCACTGATAAACAGGGTAACAAATGGAAGACCAATCATGAAGGGATGAAAATTTTTCAACAAGATTTCCATCAAAGGCGAGTTGAAAAAACTCAGGAGATAAAAGGGGAACTTGGTAATTTTCACTGGCCCAACGCAAATAGAGATTTTCCTGTAGAAAATCTGTTCTTAATGCCCATACAAGCGGGTTTTCGCCTGCAGGGCAGAATGCCATATGTTCTTTTTTGAGGCCTAAATCATTCAGCCATGGGGGTGTGTTTTTTTCCATTAATGACCTATCGGAAACTGGCGTCGATGAATTAAGTAAATCATTGAAAATATTGACCGGATCAGGCCTAAAGTGCTAGGTTACCGCCGATGACACAAGGCAATATTTACTTTGATTTTAATGCCACCACTCCAATCGATCCTTTGGTCGAGAAGAAAATCCCAGAATGGCTCAAATTATGGGGCAACCCCAGTTCGATTCATCAGCATGGTCGAGGTCCTAAAAAACTACTGCGTGAATCTCGTCGCATGATTGCTAAGATCCTTAATTGCCAACCTCTTGAACTTATTTTTACCAGTGGCGGAAGTGAATCTAATAACACAGCACTCAAAGGTGTGCTGGCTCAAATTCGAATAAAAAATCCTGAACGCCATCAAGTCATTCTCGGAAGTCTTGAACATCCCAGTATACTTTTACAAGCCAGTGAACTTGAAGAGATGGGATTTGAAGTGATCCAAATTCCAATGACTGAATTTGGAATGTATGATCTGTCGTTCTATCAAAAATGCTTAAGCGATAAAGTGGCATTAGTTTCTTTAATGCTGGCTAACAATGAAGTGGGACTGATTGCTCCCATCAAAGAAATGGTCACTCAAGCCCACAAAGTCGGGGCCTATTTTCACAGTGATCTTGTCCAAGCCCTTGGAAAAATGCCGATCGATCTCAAAGATCTCAATCTCGATTTGGCTAGTTTTTCTGGACACAAAGTTTACGCTCTTAAAGGAACCGGTGCACTTTATATAAAAAAAGGAACTCCTTTCCGCAGTCTAATTCAGGGAGGGGCTCAAGAACGCTATCGTCGAGCTGGAACTGAAAACCTTCTCTCTATTGCTAGTTTTGCTCTGATGGCGGAAAAAGTTTGTCCTCTCCAGTTCATAAAAAAAATTGAACCCTTACGCGATCATCTTGAAAAAGAAATTAAGAAAAGAATCAGAGGAGTGCATGTGCTTTGTGAAAATCATCTCCGCCTTGCGAACACCTCCAGTTTTTATGTCGACAAAGTCAGTGGAGAAAGTCTTTTAATGAATCTTGATATTCGTGGTTTTTCTGTGAGCACAGGGGCCGCATGCAGTTCCGGAAATCCAGAACCCAGTCCTGTTCTTCTTGCTATGGGGCTTAGTTATCAACAAGCTCAGTCCTCTTTGCGAGTGAGCTTAGGCAAAGATACAACACTTGAAGAGGTGAATTTGTTTATTGATCATCTGGTTGAAATTATCGATTATTTACGCAATCTCAATTCTGAGGGGGTAGCCTATGGCGCAATTCTCTAAGGGAAGAGTATTAGTGGCAATGAGTGGTGGAGTGGACTCATCAGTGGCAGCCGCTCTCTTGGTTGAGCAAGGCTATGAAGTGATTGGCGTCACGATGCAAGTCTGGGATTATTCTCAATGTGAAATTGAAGAAGGGGCTGGGACCTGTTGTTCAAGTGAAGATGTCGATGATGCACGCGATGTTGCTGATCGCCTTAATATTCCGTTTTACGTTTTAAACTGTGAAGATGAATTTAAACAAAAAGTGATTGATCCCTTTGTGAACTCCTACATGGCCGGTCAAACTCCTCTTCCTTGTGTCAATTGCAACACATACTTGAAATTTGATCACCTTGTAAAAAAAATGCAGGAGCTTTCTTGTGATTACTTAGCGACTGGTCACTATGCCACCCTGGAACAAAACCAAGAAGGTCAGTGGGGAATTGTCACCAGCCACGATAGTTGGAAAGATCAAACCTACTTTCTTTTTACCATTGATCCTGAACTGATTCCAAAACTGATGTTCCCGGTTGGTCAAATGACAAAAACCGAAGTTCGTCAGTACGCTGAAAAAAACAATCTACTTGTCGCCCGAAAGAAAGACTCAGTGGGAATTTGTTTTGTCGACCAAGCGGGGTATGGTGAATTTATCAACACCCATTATTCTCATCTGGCTCATAAAAAAGGGCTGATGAAACGATATCCCAGTGGTGAAGTTTTACGCGAGCATGAGGGAATCCATCACTTCACTTACGGTCAGCGTAAGGGGCTTGGAATCTCGGCAGAATGTCCGCTTTATGTTCTTAAAGTTGATCCAGAAACCAATGAAGTTTGGGTGGGCGAAGAAAAAGAACTTTACTCTCAAGAGATGGTGATCAAAGACTGTCGTTGGTTTGAAAATCTTAAAGAACAAGATTACCAAGTCAAAGTCCGTTACTCACACCAAGGAGCCACCGCACGAATTAAATCTTTAGGAGAGAATCGCTATCAAGTGATCTTTAAAGATCAACAAAGAGCCATTACTCCAGGGCAGGCTGCTGTTTTTTATTCACAAAATCGTCTGATTGGTGGG
>JBGSSY010000172.1:0-11648 GCA_041736775.1 Bdellovibrionales bacterium
CATTGAGCCACAAATCATTCCACCATGACATGGTGACCAAATTCCCAAACCACATGTGGGCCATTTCATGGAGAAGTGTTGCCTGAAACCAACGTTTAATATTTCGATGACGTTCGCCCCGTGGAAAAAAACGATCCTCATTAAAAGTAACCGCTGCAATGTTTTCCATGGCACCAGAGTTGAGATCAGGAACAATCAACTGGTCATATTTTTCATAAGGGTAAGGGTAAGAGAAATAGTTTTCGAAATATTTAAAACCTTCTTCGGTCATTTTAAGAATTTCTTCACCGTCGATTCGACTCTTCATCGACTGTCTTGTTAAAACTCGCAGTGGAATTTGATTTTTTTTGACTTGGGCAACACCTTCCCAAACATGATAATCACCAGCATGGATCGAATAAGTGTAAGTGCTCATCTTTGCTGTTCTTGGAAATCTCCAAAGACTGATTTTACCTTGATCCTCTTTTATGGCTTCTCGGTTCGTGCTGACCACTGACCAGTGCGAAGGAGCAAGTACGTTAGTGACAAAATGAGCTTTTAGATTGGGCTGATCAAAACTGGGAAAAACATGATGGGCATGGTAAGGTTCAAAATCTGAAAATAAATAAACTTTTTTATCTTCGGTGTCCAGAAAACGGTAAAGTCCTCTTCCGTTTCGACTGTAGTTTTGTTTGTATTCAACCACCACTTGATTTGAACCCTGAGTTAAAAGCTCTTTGGGAAGTTCAATAAAAAAACCATTAAAGAGTGCTTTATCGAGAGGTTTAGAATTTAAAGTCATCTTTTGAATTTGGGCGCCGTAAAAATCCAAACTCAAATAAAAAAAGTCTTTCAATTCAAAAGTGATTTGGGCTTTTCCTTGAAAATATTTGTCAGAAGTCAGATCAAAAAAGAGTTCATAACGTATGTCGCTGATATTGGCTTTTCGAAGGGAAGCATAATCTGAAGTCAAAACATCTTTAGCTTCTCTTTCTGGCGGAGGTTCGGCCAAAAATGAACAGCTTGATGCCATAAAGAGTGGCAAAAATGAAAAGAGGACTCGGTAAAAATGTTGAATGTTTGGAATTTTTTTCACTTTATTCAACTTACTGTAAGCTTTATGACCGATCAATCAATTCGCAAAATTTTAATGTATTTTTTTAGACTCACTGAGGTCATACATTTTCAGAAAATACTCAAGGGTCAAACGTTGAGGTCGTCTTCTTTTTTTTTCGATGGGTGCTTCTTTGTTCAATTTTAAAAAATTAAGAAGGGAAAACCGCTACACCTTTGATTTCTACAGCGATCGGTGTCGGTAAAGCACCCACTTCAATCGTTGTGCGAGTGGGACCCGTCTCAACATTAAAATACTCACCATAAACTTGATTAAAAGTGGCAAAATCCTTTTTCATGTTGGTCAAATAGCACTGAACATCCACCAAATCTTTGAGATCAAGGCCGGAGTCATTGAGAATGATCTTTAAATTTTCGATCACAGAGTGGGTTTGCACTCTGACATCGTAGTCCAAAATATTTCGTTTTGTATCCAGCGTAACTCCAGGGATTTCTTTAGAGTTTCTTTTTCGTGGACCGACCCCAGAGAGAAAAAGAAGATTTCCCACGCGACGGGCATGGGGATAAGGACCAACGGGCTCAGGGGCTTTTTGACTGATAAATGTGGTTTTAGTATCTGACATAGACTGACAACCTACCAATGATGCTCATCATAATCAAAGTACCATCGGTCATGGTCGGGATCCCACTCATCCCAAGTGGGGACCTCTTCAAGTTGACTGACCAAATGCTCGGGCACAATGCCTGGTACCACAAATGCTTTTTGGCGTCTTAAAGGATAGGGATTTCTGAGCTCCATACCGAGAACTCCTAAAATGGATCGCGCCACGTACCATGTGGCTTGCGGATTCCATCCGTGTGCAATTTTAATAACCACCCCAAGTCCATCGGGATAATCTTTATGCTCGATGGCCATTCCTAAAAGTCCATCGGCTCCTTCTTTCGCAATCACTCGACCCTGACAGGATTTGATCACAGTTGTATCCAATCGATTGAATCCACCAATTAAATCAGGCTCTCGAGTAATGGCGTCCCAGATCCAATCTTCCTTCTTTTTTTGCACTAAGCCGGCATAACATTGGGCTAATTCATTAACGGTCATGGCCACTGTTGGTAAACCGTCACCATCTCTCGCAACGCGAAGAGGTTTATAGTTTTCACCCAAATATCTTTTTAAGACGTTAAGAAACTCTTTAAAGACGGGATGACTAGGGAGAGTATAACCCGCGCGATTCCAACCCTTTAGACGACATCCTTTAAGAATCGCTGCATGATGTCCCGAAGAATTATTGTACCAACGACGAGGGCGTCTGACTTGGCGACCAAATTGTACCAGTGGTAAATCAAGTGGGGTTAACATCAGTCCCCACTCGCTTTCAGTGAGTAAACTTTGAGCAGCCTCGACATGTTGAGCGGTTCCGTTGTGGCTTGAAAGGCTAATCGCTTTTTGTTTCCAATCGGTGGTGTCTCTCAGTTCGTCGGCAAAAACCTTAATATAAAAAGGCTTCATCATTGATCGTCCGTAACAAAGAACGTTACCACCCCAAGCGTGAATTTTCTGATTTCCAGAATACCAAGAAACAGCTCCGTGAATGGTATTTTCACTCACCCCATTTCTTCTGAAATCAACCAGTGGCTCCCAATCAACATCGCGACCGGTGGGTAAACCTTGATTGTCTTCACCCAGAGGACTGGGAGGATAAACTTTCATTTACTGATCCTCAGTTTCAAAAGCAAAATCATCATCACTCTCGTTAGAATTTGAGAGAACATTGCGTTCACCAGGGTAGAAATCCTGCTGATCTTCATCAAACTCAAGATCAGGTGCTGGATGGGCTGTTGGAGTCAGACCTACAAGGGCAGCACCCGTTCCTTGGATCGGTTGATACTCATAAATTTCACCTTGATAAGCATTGGTCTCACCCATCACAGAAGCCATCCACCAAAAGGGTTTGTAGTTGACCACTTTTTTGGTCACTCGCGCTTCGCGATGAAATTGACGAGAGAGCTGAGAAACATCTTCGAGACGACCTTGTGCCAGAAACTCAAGAAATTTGAGATTCCACTCTTCATCTTTTTTAGAAGAAATTTTATCGGGACAATCTTTAGGATCAACAATGGTGTAGCGATTGGAAAGAGAACTCACAACAATCACCACCGCTTTTTTATTTTGCTCTTGCAGGGCATCCCGTGCCCCTTTACCAAGAACAATTTGCTCGGCGCGATCCGAGTAAATGTTGCTTGAAACAATACAAGATTTAAAACGGTTATGGGGATCAATCAACTTAAGACAAACCACACTTCCAGTATCAATCGGAAAACCTTCATAGGCTGTGGTACGAGATTTTAAGCCTCGCTTTAAGTTAGCCTTGTTATAAGCTTTTGCAAACTCAACATCTGTAGTGAATTCATAGGGAACACTGCCTAACTCATGCCACTCTTCATCCACCAGAGTCCATTTTGGTTTTGGTAAAGCTTGAATTTGATGACCGAGGATACTGGCCCAGTAAGTGCTGTAAATGAGTATCAAATCAGGATTAAGAGTCGCAATTTCTTCAGCCACCTGATCATAGGCTTCACGAAGTTTTTTCCAAGGCTTACGCCCCTCTGGATTGAGCAAAGGATGGGGAAGACCGGGTAGCAAAAAACCTTTTAAGACATGGGGAGAATGTTTGTCGGTGTATTCTGGAGTGATCATGACATTCTCCATTCAGCCACAACATTGCCGGTACCGATGACGGTGCCGTAACCGTGAATTGTGGCAGGTGTTTGCGGCATACCCATGGCTGAGAGCATCCACATCAATCCACCTCCATCACATTCACTGATGGTTTGCTCGGTAAAATCAGTCATCACATCAAAAAGGGATTTCACATCTCCACGTTTCATCATATCAATGACTTTCATATCCCAAAGGTACTGACCATGATGGTAAATATGCTCTTGACTCATGTCCTCTGGAATTTCAGGTTCATTGATAAAGTGTCGATGGGAAAGTGAATGACTGGCCAGAAGCACACAGCGTTTACCAGAAGCCTCAATCGCAATACGAGTCGCTTCACCGAGTTTAATCATTTCTTCTTGCATCACATCCATAGAAAAATAAGAAGCGCGACCAACACTCGAAATTCCAACGATCGGTTTGTCCCATTCAGGGCGAGTGAGTTGCAATGAGGTGATCGTTCCATAATCGATTCGATAATCGGGATTTTTCATCATTTGTGTGAGCATTCCCAATCCACGAGCTTTATCATGAATGGCTTGGGAGAGCTCTACATCCACTTTTAAATCATAATTAAAGCGAAAGAGATGGGGAAAGATCGGGTCAACAGATTTTGATTTAAATTCAGGGCAACCGAGAAAATGGGTGGCGATTTGAGTGCGCCAATGGGGTGAGTGTACCAGAAGGACGTCGTAATCAATCTCACTCAGACTTTTGCGCAGTCTTTCATAAGACCAGCGCAAAGTCTCCCAACCACATTCAGATCGGGGTTCATTTTGTGGAGGGTTCTCCCCATACACCAGATGGGGAGGATGGGGTGCTAGGCACCCTGCAACTATTTTTCCTAATTTTGCCATGGCAAAAATATAGGGTTTGGCCTCCTAAAAGTCTATGATTTATTGATAATCCAGCTCTTCAAAAAGCTGACGAGCCTGCTCGACTGTGTTTGAAAGCTGGGACCAATTCGCCTCATCCAGTTCAAAGGTGGACCATGTTTTTGTCGCACCAGGAAATGCCACTTCTCGGTTGGCCGGGAAATCTTGTTGAGTCTCGGTCAAAAACTTCTGAATTTCATCCGTGAGCATAAATTCAATGAATTGAGTCGATTCAAATTGAGTGGAAGTCACACTGATTCCAGCTCCGATTCCGTTGGTGTGAACACCACTCTCTTTGGAATTTAAAAACTTAACACTGACGGCCAACTTAGGATCTTTCTGAAGAGCCAAACCAAGATAGTAGGTATTTGTGATACCAAGCTGACATTTTCCAGCAGCAATATCGGCAATAATGGCGTTATCGTTTGGATAGATCATAGAAAAATCAGTAAGGTTATTGAGCCAGCCTTCAACAATTGTGTAGGCTTCGTCATAACCATAACTATTGATCAGTCCTGCCACGAGAGCCTCGTTATAGGCAGATTTAGAAGTTCTCAAACAAAGAGTTCCAGAATATTTGGGATCCGCAAGATCAGCATAGCTATTTATAGCACTGACATCCACTTTTGGACTATGAATCAAGGTTCGGGCACGATAGGTAATTGCTGTATAAAACTTATTTCTCATGGACGGGTCCACTTTAGACTCAACAACACCTGAAGTCAGAGGTTGCAAACGAGAGTCTTGAACCAACTCATTCAAAAAAACAAGATCCTTAACTAAAATAACATCAGCTGGACTATTTTGACCCTCTTGATTTATTTTTTCTTTGAGTTCAGCCCAAGGCAATTCAACAATTTGCGTTTTAACTCCAGTTCTTTTTTGAAAGGCTTCTGTCACAACAGCCATAGTGGCCGTTGGACGATCGGTGTACAACACTAGATCCGCTTGAGCCGATGAATAAATTAAAGAAATAAACATCAGTATTAAATATTTCATTTTTAACTCCTTTTGGTTTTTTATTTTAAAATTCGCTAATTATTTCACTCTTAACTTATTTTTAATTTTATATTTTACTTATACTTGAACCTGTACCTTCGCATTCGCAAAATAGCTCTTAACTCATCTAAAAATCAAAGAACAAGAAAAACCGAAAAATTTATCTGCATTGAAAATCATCCGATCGACAAATAAAAGCTTAATGATAAACTCCTTGTATTTCTGGAAATGAAGCCGCTGACTTAGGTTCTTGCTCGACGATTGTTTCTCTCTTTTTTGTTTCTGTTTTTCGTGACTCGCTCTTTCTCTCCCTAACAGTTGATTCATTTCTATCTTTTATTTTTTTATTTCTTAAAGGATCGAATAAAGCGTGAAAAAGAGAATGGGAATTTTCTCCACGGACCCCGAAAATCAAAAACTCTTTTTCTTTTACAGGATAAAAAGTGCCAAAGAGTTGGTCCCAAATGGAAAGTGCAAAACCAAGATTTTTATCGTGGTGTTTTTTATCACGGCTATGATGGATCTGATGTTGAGCCGGGCTGATCAAAAGGTAATCGAGCTTTCCAAAGGTCATCCAGACATGGGAGTGGCGAAGGTTGCTGCCAATCATATTAAAAAGAAAATCAAAGGCATTCACCCCAAGAATGGCATAGGCATCAATTTTGGATTGGGTGACGAAAATAAAAATTCCAGTGATCACCCCCACGACCGTTATTCTTCGAATCGAGGCTAGTACACTCTCAATGGGGTGAGTGCGATAAAGGGTGATCGGGGTTAAAACGGTAGCCGTATGATGAACTTTATGAATATTCCAAAGAAAAGGTATCTTATGAAATAAATAGTGCTGATAAAAACGCGTAAAATCGAGAACGATAAAGTTAACCAAAGAGTAAATCACCATGATGGTGGTAAAACTGAATTGCATAGGATTGAATTCAGGAAATAATTGGTAGAGTCCCTTAACAACAAAGCGAGACACTTCAACAGAAGTAAAGATGATGACAAAAAACAGAATCGATTTAAGAACCGAGTTCATCAGAAATAAAATCATATCCAGACGAGAAGAGGGATTGAGCCAAACGCGCCTATCCATTAATGACTCTAAGGCCTTAAAAAAATCGCGATCTTTTTTGTAAAGAACAAAAAGAGCAATCAGTAAGGACGAAATAAAATAAAGAAAGAAAATTCTTTTTGTTGGATCTAAAACAAAATGAAGTGGTGCAAAAATCAGTTCAGCGAAAGGCATGACTGATTCCTACAATAAAGTTCTGTGGCAAACCGGGCCTTAAGCCCATGGGTCGTAGTGAAACCACATAGCGTTCATCAGTGAGATTATCCACTCTGAAGCGAAAGACGGTATTGGGTGAGTACTGGTAACCCAAAACAAAATCAGTGACGACTCTTTCGTTGATGATTTCACGTCCCAATTCAACCGCTTGATCGGCAACCTTGGTTTGATAGTTAAAACTCAGTGATGAAAAAAGAGATTTCCAATTGAGTCCAAGGGATAATGTCCCCTGCCATCGAGGAATATAAGGTATGGGATCCCCTACTTTAATGTCCCCCTCTCCCCACTCACTCAGTGAAGATTCAAAAGCATTTCTAAAGTAAGCTTCGGTATAAGTTGCTGAAAGTCGAATCGGAAACACCATAGGTCCCGTCGACAACTCTTTATTGAGAATAAATTCAGCACCCGCGATATGAGCGGCACCGCCATTAAAACTAGTATCCACTTGATTGGGATCACAGCCGTTGGAAAAAGTACAAGTGCCTAGAATATTCTTGTAATCACTGTAGAAGCCAATCAGTTCAGCGGCAAAAAAACCGGTATAACGAAATCCAAATTCATAATTAATCGCTTCTTCGGGTTTGATTTGTGGTCCCTGTCCGGGGCCCACTGGTGTAAATCCCTGATTCACACCCATAAGCATCCCCAATTGATCAAACCACTGATAATAAAGACCGACTCCGGGAGCAAAAATATGATCACTCGAATTCGTATCCGTTAAAGTCAATCGATCGTTCTCTTCGTAAGAAATATCTTCATAGCGAATAGCCGCATTGTAATTGAGTTTCTCCCATTGACTTTCGTAAGTCAGGACAGTCGTTCGAGCTTGGGCCGCTGATCGATTCTCAACAGTATTAAGCATCGCAAGGTTGTTATTGAGGACAAGAGTTCGATTAGACATATTGTAAAAAGTGGAATCATGATTTCTTTCAACACTGTCATTATGAAGGCGATATTTCACAGAAAATAAGTGAGTGGGCCGAAAACCCTCTAGCTCGTAATCTGTCTGAAACTGAATACCTTGGCTAATATAGTTGCGATCATTGTTCCCTAAATCTAAAACATCACGATTAGAAGAAAGTACTCCCGAATTAGCGTCTCCTCTAACAACTTGAAAGAAATAATTATTGGAAGCAAATTCAGGATTTCTAAGGACAGCATCGAGCCTGGGGGGCGCTATGGCTCCTCCACCATAAAAGCCGTTGAGCTTAAACCAAGTGCGCTCCATTTCGTGATGATAGGCTGTTGTTTTAAAACGGGTATTTTTAAATGGGGTCAAGGCATAGTTGGCAAACAGCTGACGGTGGTTCCAATCCATTCTATCAAGACCTGTTGCGAGATAACGGCGAAGAGGGTCTGATTTAAAATCTTCACGGGTGAGTCCAGTGTATGTTTCATTGGACACTTCATCAGACCAGTTGAATTTAAATGTTATGCTTTGCTCGTAAGGAACAATGTATTTATCCCACCTAAAAGTCACATTGTTTCTCACAAAACCAGTGTTATCACTCCCCTCTAACTTTTTAAATCCATCGGACTGCATACGAGTCACGTCTAAGCTAAAATCACCAAAACTTTCTACGCCTAAAGACAGATCATATTTTTGGAATCCAAAACTCCCCTGAGAAGTTCCAAGCTGAAGGCCAGGTTCATTGATACGAGTGAGCATGTTAATTGCTCCACCAATGGAGTTTGGTCCAAATTGCGTTGAAGGTGCTCCTTTAAAAACTTCAATACTCGCCATTTTATCCATTTGCGGAAAATAATACGCAGCCGGTGCCGCGTAGGGTGCTGGAGCAATAAGAACTCCATCTTCCATCAGGGTGATACTTTTACTTCGATGGGGGTGGGCTCCTCTTAACCCAATATTGGGTCTTAAACCATAGCCGTCTTCTTCTTGAATGTTCACACCCGGAACTGCACGTAAGATGCGGTGAATATCATTGATTTCGTAGTTTTTAAAATCTTCTTCGTTAAGAACATGGGCTGAGCCCGGACGAGTGGGTAAACTTTCTTTTCGTCCCATCACAGAGAGTTTTTCGATCGCGGATTTATCATCAGCCCAAGTTTGAACTGAGACAAAAACAACAACAAGACTAGAAATGAGAGCGATCAAATATTTTGTCATAGTTTCAGTCACAAGATTTTTTTGAAGAGCAATGCACTTCAAAAATCTTAATCAGTGTCTCCTTGGGCTGGTTCAGGAAGGCTCGAGTTAAGCTCAATAAGAAAATCAGTCTTAAGCCAAGTGGTCAAAGTGCGAATCTCTTGTAAGAGTTGAAACATCGAATTGTATTTGTCACTGGCTTTGAACTTATTAAATTTGTCCTTAAACCCATCTCCCGTGGGAAGCTGATCCACTTGATTGAGCCAATCAGAGAGTTGGGTACTCGGATTATTTCGGTTGGATTCATTAAGACTGATCAGATACTCATTTAAACTGTAAGTTTTCTCGTTGCTTTGCTTAAGAGGTAGTCCGTTGAATAAGTCATTTAAGGCGTGGAGTGGGGCTTCCAGAGCAATTTTAGATTCAGGATAAAAAGGATGCTCTAAGTAAATTGACTGACACTCCAAAGCGTTCTCACAAGGAAAAAGTTTTTGTTGCAAACCAAGTGGTCCACCCAACTTTCGATCTTTGAGAAGTTTATCGGTGTAAACAATAATATGACTTGCTAGGCGACCAATCACTTCAGGCAAACGGGTACGGCCTTCGACAGAGTTAATAAAGGCTACCTCTTCTTGCATCCAAAGAGTTCGATACTCGATCACTCTTGCTTTTAAATCTGCTAAAATAAATTTTAAATAATGGCATTCTCCCGACTCAGAAGTAAGATTCAGACTCTCACTTTGTGGATTGAACAAAACATACTCAAGAGCATTCAAACCGATCGAGTGAGCCAAGGGGCGAGGCATTTTATAGCTTTCTTTTTTTTCAGAGGCTTTAGCAATTTCACGCGCAATGTACTGAGGAGCATTGACCGGTGGATGTGAATAAATAAAACGGAGCGGTGAGTTTTCATCAAAACTGGCAACGGGCCCAAAAGTGAGTGCATCCAAGTAATGAAAATCAAACATCGCTTGTGACCAAATCTCACGAAGTTCACTTAAATCGAATGTGGATTGAGTACAGGCCTTTTGGACCTTACTTTCTAAAAAAGTCGTTTGATCGACAAGTGAGTTCATTCGATCAGTAATGAGATTATTAGAAACGGATTGCACCAATAGCCAATCCCTGTCGGCTTGAAAGCCTGAGGATTTAGGGTCTTTTATGGTAGGGGCATCACTTGACGAACAACCCACAAAAGTTGCAATGACAAAGTAAATCGACCAGAGAATTACGTTCATACTCTACCCCTCGCTCACTAAAGAAGATGTCCCCAAAGTAAACTCTCCCCTTCTGATCGAGCAATATATGAATGAATTCCATTATCAATAAACTCACCTCACTTTCAGTTGCCCATTCATTTCGTTTTCATCTAGGAAACCCCAATCATATTGGTGATTTAAAGCCCTCAAATTTGATAAACTTTTAGACAGGACCATCCCCATAAGCCCTTTAAATTATTATGTTAAGAAATCACCGATTTTTAGGTCTCATTTTTCAAATTCAAGTCTGAAAGATCCGAAAAGGTCTAGGAAGGAGTTTTTTAAAATGTCGAATAAAATAATCGCTAGTCTTAAGGGGATAATGATAATGGCTTTTCTCTGCCAGTGCAGTTCTTCGGGTTCCGGTGATGGACCAGGTGAATCAAGCTTGATCGACTCGAGTGTGGGTTATCAAAGTTGGCCCAATGAAAGCACCACTGACACGAGTGTTAATTATATTACCTCTAAAATTTTAGTTTCTGACTTAGATCAAAACGGAGAATTGGAAAATATTTTTATTTCTGAACTTCGCTTTTCCTCCAACAAAAAAAGCAGCGTTCTGAGAGTCACAAAATCGGCAAAGTTTAAGGAAGTGAGCAACTTTAAATCCAATAATATTTATTTGCTCAAAGACTCCCATCCCTTTGCCTACGACCTCAACAAAGACGGAGATAAAGAAATCCTTTTTGTTTCTTATGATCGAGATGAAATCTACGCGATTGATTTCAAAAATAAGAATTTAAAAAAGCTTTATCTGAGATGGAGACTCTCACTCCCTGAACCTTTGCCAGAAGACTTCGATCGTAATTTCAAAATTGTCGTCATCAAAGAGAAGAAAATGATCAAAATTGGACCCTACGGTGTTTTTGAAAAGAAAAACAAAAAACCCGCATTGATTAATCTTTAAATCTTATAAACTTTAACCTTTTAAGGTTCCACTCATCCTAAAATCACTCTATTCATAAACAATGAAAAAGAATGGGGTATTTGAGTTTGAGATCAATTGAATAGAGCGAATCAGTCCCTTATTCTAATTAAAACTATCCATTATTTTCAGACCCACTTGCCATTCTGTTTTCTAACCAGTAGGAATACCTTCATGGATAAAATCAACACTCCCCCACAGCCGCCCAATTCCTATCGAATCCTACTGGATCTCAATCAATCTGAAAAACGCATGGACAGTATTTTGCTTCGCGAATTGAAAAATCAAGATGACAATCTCAAGTTAAAATCCGTTAGTCGAACCCAATTTAAAGCCCTTTTTCATGAGGGACGTATTCTGATCAAAGGTCAAAGAGCGACACCCTCTTCGGCTATCGCTAAAGGGATAGATCGGAAGAGC
>JBGSSY010000195.1:0-12602 GCA_041736775.1 Bdellovibrionales bacterium
TTCCGGTCGGAGAGGATCAAAAGCAGCATCTTGAGCTCACCCGAGATTTAGCGGAGAGTTTTAATCGCAAATATCAAAATCTGTTTAAAATCCCTGAACCTTACATAGGCAAAGTGGGGGCGAGGATTATGTCTCTTCAGGATCCGACCAAAAAAATGTCTAAGTCTGACGAAAATGACAAAAACTATGTCTCTATTATTGATAGCCCCAAAGCGATCAGTAAAAAAATCAAAAGTGCTGTGACCGATTCTGATCCCGAAGCCAAAGTGATTTATAATCCCACTGAAAAAGTGGGACTCGCCAATCTCATGGTGATTTATTCTATTCTCAGTGGACAAACCATGGACCAAATAGAAAAGGACTTTGAAGGTAAAATGTATGGTCACTTTAAAGTGGCGTTGGCAGACCTGGTTTGTGACTCCTTTAAGCCAGTTCAAGATAAATATCAGGATCTGATGACCCACCAAGATCATCTCCTTTCCATCATGAAGAAAAATGCCAATAAGGCCTCTGAGCGGGCAGCGGTTACCCTTAAAAAAGTTTATGAAGCCTTGGGGCTTGTCGCACTTTAATCCCATTTTTTGAGCATTTAAGCCCCCCTTTTTGTCTTGCATCCCCCCTTTCTTTAGGTTAATTTTTTTTCTCGCAATTATTGCGGGTGTAGCTCAGTTGGCTAGAGCGCAACCTTGCCAAGGTTGAGGTCGTGGGTTCGAGCCCCATCACCCGCTCCACATCTCCTTTTGGAACTTGTGGTCGTTTCACTCCCCAAATTCGTCGATGTCTAATCTAGGTCGTTCGCTGGGGCGAACTCCCGATTCTTTGGATCCTTTGGAGAGGTGTGGTTGTTTCACTCCCCATACATCGTTGATTTGAATGTTTAGCAAGAAGGTTCGGCTTTGGATGGGTTTCACTTCAAACGTCCCCTGAAACTCTAGGGTTTCTTTCACGGATCTTTTGCCGCAGGCTCTCATTCAGAAAAATTTCCAGAACACAATTTTTACGCGATCTGCGTTCAAATTCCTTTCCAGATATTCAACATCTGAAGGGGGAGCTGTAACAGTGCGTTCTTGCGCGACGCATCTGGAGATTTGATATCGGTATAGATACCCGAAAACCGCTAACTGTCTTTGAAATTGTGAATGAGGTGAATCTGAACCTTATCCTTCAAAAATCAAAAGCCAGTTTAAAAACACCAACGACGGGGCAAGGAATGATATTTGTTTAGAGACTTGCAATAGGTCATTTTTAATAATTCAATAGGCTTGAGTTAAATTACAAAAAGGAGAAATTAAATGTTACTGAAAAATAAGATTTTTACTTCGTTTTTTTTGATAAGTTTATTCTGGACTTCTGCCAGTCACGCGAATGTATGCCTTCGAACAGGAGTTGTTAGGGTTGCTCTTGAACAGGCAATTTTAAAACCGTGCAATGAAATTACATCCTCTGATTTAAATACAGTGAATACACTCAACTTATTTGATAAAAAAATCACCAAGCTAAAAACAGGTGACTTTGAAGGACTCAATGCTCTCAGTAATCTTTATCTCAACAATAATCAGCTCAGCACGTTGCCTGAGGAGATCTTCCAAGGACTGACTTCTCTCAGTAATCTTTATCTCAACAATAATCAGCTCAGCACCTTGCCTGAGGGGATCTTTCAAGGACTGACTTCTCTCAATGAGCTTTCACTCTACAACAATCAGCTCAACACGTTACCTGAGGGGATCTTTCAAGGACTTACTGATCTCAATTATCTTTCTCTTTTCGATAATCAGCTCAGCACGCTACCTGAGGGTATTTTCCAAGGACTTACTTCTCTTCGTTCGCTTTCGCTCAACAACAATCAGCTCAGCACGCTGCCTGAGGGTATTTTCCAAGGACTTACTTCTCTCTACGAGCTTTCGTTCAACGACAATCAACTCAGCACCCTGCCTGAGGGTATTTTCCAAGGACTTACTTCTCTCAATTATATTTATCTCAGCAACAATCAGCTCAGCACGCTGCCTGAGGGGATCTTTCAAGGGCTTACTGCTCTCGGTCATATCGAACTCTACAACAATCAGCTTAGCTTGCTGCCTGAAGGGATCTTTCAAGGGCTTATTTCCCTCAACTATCTTTTTCTCAACAAGAACCAGCTCAGCACGCTGCCAGATGGGATCTTCCAAGGACTAGCTTATCTCTATCAGCTTCATCTCGAATTAAATGCACTTACGGATATTTCGGAATATGTATTTAGTCCACTTGGTTTTTCGAAAGAGGCCGATGTTTATCTCGGTAATAATTTACTGAGCGCTCAGACACTTGAGATGCTTAAAGAACAATTAGGTAACAATCTATTGCTACATTAGATTTCGGTCCAAAATATTAAGTTTCCATACGATGAGCCAGCATGACCGTGCTGGCCTCGTTATTGTCTTCGTTGTCTTCAAAGCTCTGCTAAGAAATTCTGTCTTATGCCTCGTGACGTTCTACACTAAAACTAATGATCGAAAATGTTGTTTATAACTTGTTTTTTCAACTTTATTGAAAAGAGTATCTGATCCAATTTTTTGGGCACCCTATGTAGCTCACGCAGGATCTATCCAGAGGGATCTCAAGTTGAATGATTGATTCTAATAGGAAGCAGGCATTCCTATACTTTAAACTCATTGTTAATAACCACGTAAAATCTTGGTTTTCTTTGTGTTAAGTATCTTTACTGGCGGGTGAAAGTTTGACGGGGCGCGAAAAAGGGTTCGGGTTAGGGGAGTCGAACTTGTTTTTGGGTTCGGATTAGATAGTTCAGACGAAAAATTTCTTTAAAAGGTCGAAACTGATTAGGTTCTCAACACAGTTCTGATGTGAGGTGCTGATTATGGAAAGAAAAAAGTCTAATTTTGTACGGGCCAATCAAGATTTCAAATCATTTCAAGTGGATCAAAGTCCATCTTATGAAGTGCGGTATTTTTCATCACTTGTGGAAATCTTTAAGGTTCTTTCGGATCAAAATATCGATAGCTTGGCTCTTCTCAATGATGATCTTAAAGTTATGGATCATAACTTTGAATATATCAAACTGGTGTTGAGCCAGAACAAATCCGTTCCAATGGCTTTATTTTACAAAAATAACGGGGTGGAAGAAGTTTTAGAACAAATGCACTAAATTAATTTTTGGTTGCGCTCTGGCTTCATTTTTGAGGTCGTCGTTTGAGTGAATTCAGCGGATTTTAGGACAATTGTCCCGATTAATAGTCGAAGAATCATGTAGAAGTTGTCAGGGGCTAAGGAGATGGTGAAAAATCCATCTCCTTTTTTTTTACAAAATTTCAGGGGAGGGATTACAGAAGTATTGATTTGTGCCAATATCCTCCCATGTCTCATCTCATTAGCCTGATGCCAGGACTTGGTTTTACCTGCTTTGTTTTTCTTTTTGTTGTCAGTCTTTTTCAATACCACCTCTATCGAAAAACCAAATATCAACGCTCGCGAGACCTTTCGTTATTTTGCTTTTTCACTTCTATTTTTGCTGCGGCCCCCTTTATCTCCCACTCAAGAGCTTTTCCGGCTGAATTTTTACATATTTTTACGTTCTTCTCCGTTTTGAGCTTAAACATTTCATCAATTTATTATTTGAAGTCGATTAACTATTTTATAACCTTCCCTCGATGGGTCTATAACTTAGTTTTTAAAAGTAACCTTTTAGTTGCTCTATTCGCATTTTTGGCCATTCCCAGTTATTTTTTATTTTCATACTCGTTCTTCTTTTATCCTGGAGATTTTCTTGAAACTGATAATTTCTTTGTAAATTCCTACACCACAACTATTGGATCAACAAACCCTGTGGGAATGATTATTTTGTCTCTGTCGGGTTTAATTAATACTCTTTTTTCTGCTTACTTATTAAGAATTGTTTTGAAATCCTCTCAAGATATCTATTTTATTATAGGTCTTATATTTACCATTTTCGCATCAATTTTAGAGAACGCTTTTTTACCTTTCACACTCAAGTTTTTCTTTCCCATCGTTTTTTTATCAAACCTTTTTGAAGCCTTCCGGATGAATCATCTGATCAATAATGAATCTATTCGTGATGAAACACTTAAAGAGCTGAACAAGTTCGATGAAGAGCCCGAGTCAGAAAAATACCAAAATTCCAATCTTGATGAGGATCGTCTTAAGGCCTTGGCGGTTAAAATTACCAATGTCTTCGAAAAGGATAAAATTTTTCTCAACCCCAACCTCAATTCCGAACAATTAGCGAGAGCGATTGGTATACCCTCCTATCAACTTTCACAAGTTATCAATATCGGTCTTAACACCACTTTTTTTGATCTCCTGAGTAAACACCGCATTGAGGAGGTCAAGCGTCGACTGGCTCACCCCCAATTCGCCGAACAAACTATTATCAATATTGCCTATGAATGTGGTTTCAATAGTAAATCTTCGTTTAATACGGCTTTTAAAAAATACACGGACATGACTCCCTCACAATTTCGAAGTCAAATGATGTGATGCTGAAAATGAGGCTAGAGAGTATCTAAGTTCATTGAACAACCAAGTCGATTGTTATTGTTTCGGGTTTTATTGTTCTCTTAATTTTAATATTTATATTTTGATGTAAACATTATTTGTAGTTTGAGATGGATTCTTTTATTTCTTTCAGTTCTTTCATAACCAGTTCAAACTCGCTGGTCGTTGTTTTTTGTACAGCATCAATGTCTTTTTCTATGTAAGAGAAAAAGATGGATACAAAGAGAGCTGAAAATCCAATGAAAAGAAGAAGACCTGTGAGCATTAAAAAAATCCCAGCCACTCTACCCATGACGGTGACTGGAATGATATCGCCATATCCTACGGTCGTCACTGTTGTTAAACCCCACCAAATGACATCAAATAAATTATGAACATTGGGGTTTACCCCCATCTCATATTGATAAAACAATGTCGCTCCAGCGGCTAAACAAAGATTGCCCAAAAGCACAAAAATAAGAAGAGGTGGCGAGAATAAAGTCTTAAAAAAGTAAAAGGAGTAATGGGGTAATTTTTTAATATTCTTCATAAAGTGATATCAACCTTATTCAAATCAATTGTAAAGAACTTTCATCAATCAGTTATCTGTGCAGATTGTATTAAATAAACTCTACAGCTTCTTTTGTGGAAATAAATGAAGTTGAAGAATGTGACCGAAATGGGCTCCGATAAAAATGATAATAGACGAATAATAAACCCAAACAAGGACAACGGCCAGCGAGCCTGCCGCTCCATAGGTAGAACCAATGGCCGATTGCCCCAAGTAGACCCCGATAAGATCTTGGCCTACAATAAAAAGAACAGCCGATAAAGCAGCCGAATAAAGGGAGATCTGCCATTGAGTCAGACGATCAGGAACAAAACGGTAAAGGACAGAAAAAACGACCAGATAGATGATGAAAGAACTGATATGGTTTATGAGACCTATAAAATAATGGTTTTCAAAAAGTGTAAGATCTAATCTTTCGATCAAGGTCAGTGCAGTAGAGACAAGTAACGAAAGAACCATCAAAAAAATAAAACCAAAAACAATCCCAATATTGAGAAGTCTTTTTTTGAAGTAGAGGATAAAGTTCATCGTAATATTTTTTTTGGCCTCAAGAGGGGGGACTTCATAAATATTATTGAGAGCGGACTTCAGCTCAGAGAACACAAGGCTTGCCGAAAAAAGCAAAGTCAAGGTTCCAAAAAGGCCATAAAAAGAAAAAAATTCACCTCGTTCTTTGGAGTTTTCAATGACAAAAAAGACAATTTGAAGGGCCTCTTCTCCAAAAAGTTCAAAAACTTGTTTTTTAAAAGAGGCTTCAAATTCGGCGCCCAAGTTGGAGAGAACGGAAAGAATGAGGATGAGAATAGGGGCTATAGAAAGAGTGGTGTAAAAAGCCAGAGAGGCTGCCCAGGTCATGGTCCGGGTGTCTTTAAAGCGTTGTAAAAAAAGCTTTAACATATTTTTTTTCAAATTGACCTCATACCTTTGCTCTTCTTCTGGAGTTACACTATTAAAAATAACCAGAAGTGGTCAATAAATCATGCCCCTATTGTGACTTTTACTTTCGACTTGAGAGGGCTCATGTTATAAATCTCTGCTTTAAGGTGGGTATTGATGATCTATGTCTCGGGTATTTCTAAACATTATGGAAGTAAAGTCCTTTACACCAACGGCTCTTTTCAAATCAATCGTGATGAAAAAATTGGTTTGGTCGGATCCAATGGCTCCGGAAAAACCACTATCCTTAAGATTTTAGCGAAAGAAGAAAATGTGGAAGAGGGGAGTGTTACCGTTTCTGATAAAATTGTGGTTGGTTATTTCTCTCAGAACCTTGAGGAAATGAGTGGTCATTCAGCCCTCGCAGAAGTCGAATCAGCCCATCCCCGGTTTAAAATTGTGGCCAGTGAACTTAAAAAAATCGAAGCTCAACTCTCAGAACCTCTTGATGAAGACGAAATGTCCAAAGTCCTTGAAAAATACGGTGAACTGCAAAGTGAGTTCGAGGCCATGGGTGGTTATGAGTTAGAAGCAAAGGCTGCTGAAATTTTGACCGGTCTTGGAATCGGACCTGATGACTACAACCGACCTGTCGAAACTTTTAGCGGCGGTTGGAAAATGCGTATTGCCCTTGCAAAGATTCTTTTGATCAATCCTGATTTGCTGCTTATGGATGAGCCAACCAACCATCTTGATGTTGAATCGATCATTTGGCTTGAAACTTGGCTGAAAGAATTCAAAGGTGCGATTTTAATGACCTGCCATGATCGTGAGTTTATGAACCGAGTGGTCTCTAAAATCATTGAAGTCGCTAACAAGGGTATTCATTTTTACGGTGGCAATTACGATTTTTACGAAAAAGAACGCGAGATCAGAAATGTTAATCTTTTGGCCTCCGCAAAACGGCAAGAGGATATGCTGGCCAAAGAGAAAGAATTTATTTCGCGATTTGCCGCCCGAGCTTCCCATGCCGCCCAAGTTCAGTCGAGAGTCAAAAAACTCGAAAAAATTGATTTGATCGAAATCCCCGCCGAAGAAAGAGCGGTCCGTTTTGAGTGGCAAAAAGCCCCCCGCGGCGGCGATGAAGTCCTTGTTGTGGATAAATTGACTAAAGTTTGGAAAGGGTCAGAAAAAGACAAATTAGTTTTTGAGAATGCTTCAGCCCTGGTGAAACGCCAAGATCGTATTGCCGTGGTTGGTGTCAACGGTGCCGGTAAATCCACTTTCTTAAAAATTGTTGTTGGTGACACCGATGCCACTGATGGGGTCGCTCGTGTTGGCCCTAGTATCGAGTACGGCTATTTTTCGCAAAACTCCCTGGATGTCCTTAATCCCGAAAATACCATTCTTGAAGAAGTCCAGTCCCACATGCCAACTGCCAATCTAGGGTACATCAGAAATCTTTTAGGCTCCCTTCTTTTCTCTGGTGATGAAGTCGAGAAAAAAATTAAAGTTCTCTCTGGTGGTGAAAAAAGCCGAGTGGTGCTGGCCACCATTCTTTCTCGCCCCATCAATTTTCTCGTTCTCGATGAGCCCACCAACCATCTCGACATCCGCTCCCGTGAAGTCCTTATGGACGCTTTAAAACGTTTTGATGGCACTGTCATGATGGTCAGCCATGATCGCTTTTTTCTCAGAGAACTCACCACCCGCGTGTTCGCATTAAGTAAAAACAAACTCGTAACCTTTGATGGCAAATACGATGAGTTTCTCGAGAGATCAGATCGACTTTTTTCTTCTTGAGTTGCTTAAAGCTCAGACCGATTTTTTTATTCTTGAAATTGATCTACTTTTGAGTGTCTAGGAAAATCAGCATGACTTGTTTCATTTTTGAGTTTCTAGAAAAGATCAGCATGACTTGTTTCATTTTTGAGTTTCTAGAAAGATTAGATTGAATTTCTTTGTGTTTTTTTTCTCAGGTTTATCAAAGTCAAAGGGAGTTGTTCGATTAAATCCGAGGGCATAAGACTGAGGTGATCTTTTCCCGACTTCACCCAATCATCCGCCATTTTGCCATGGATAAAAGTTCCCAGACAGGTGGCTTTGACGGGGTTTAGACCTTGAGAAAGAAAAGCGACAATCATTCCGGTGAGTACATCTCCTGTACCGGCCTTGGCGAGGGAGGGGTTGCCCGATTGAATGGTAAAAATGTTTTTACCATCACAAATTAAACTTTCATGACCTTTGAGAAGAACAACACCACCCCACTTTTTTTGGGTTTCAATCACAGCAGCCCGTCTATTTTTTTTGACCCACTGAGAACTGCGAGCCAGTAATCGAGCCATTTCACCCTCGTGAGGAGTAAGCACCCAATGGGCCGGAAGTTTGTTCGATTTTTTGAGCGAAGCCAATTGATTCAAAGCTTCAGCATCAAGAACAAGGGGTGGAGTTTGTTTAAGACTCAAGCCCACTATTTTTTTTCTTAATGAAATTTTGGGGGCAAGCCCTGGGCCAATAGCAATCGCTTGAAAAGATCTCAGATCGTTTGGAAATTTTGACAGAGAGAGAAAGTCAGGATTCTTGAGAGTCGAAAAAGTTTTCTGATCATGAACCAAATAAACGTAACCCGCCCCACATCTTGCAGCCCCTTTTGCACAAAGGACAGCCGCTCCCCACATCCCTTGAGAACCCGCAAAAATTAAAGTTTTTCCACCACTCTTTTTATGACTTCTCAACCCCCGTTGGGGTAAATCTTTTTGAGCCTCTTTTAAAGTATATTTTTTTTCTTTCATCGATTTTGATAAAATCACAGTGTCAGGCTCTCTGGCAAGATGTACTTCTATTGAAGGTCTGCTTCAGAAGGAGGTTTAAACCTTTTTATAAAATCCTATTGCTCGTAGTTCAATCATATTGTCTCTGCAATCCTTTCATTTTGTATTCCCAGACGCCATTGGAATAAATCCCTAACACCAAAATTGACTTATTAGTCTCGTAACATCGGGTCTGTAATACTTAACATCATTGAATTTAAAATCTCATAACATTGAGACATATATAAAAACTGTCATTATTTTATAACGCCATTGTCTCTTCGCATAGTACAAATGGCCGATGAAATACCTAAGTATTAACCTCGAATTTTTAACCTAGGAAGAACCAAAACTGTCGATAGTGACTAACCTGTGATGTGTACGACAGAGAAGTCGAAGATTTAAAAGTTCATCATTTCCTCCAAGGATCAGTGGTTGGACATGGTCAATTTCAAGTCCTGCATTCGATTGGCAAGCCCGACTACTTTTATGATCAACAAATTGACACCTTCCTTCAGCTTTTTGCCAGACCTCATATTTTTGTTTTCTAGTTAATACTTTTCTAAGAGGTTCAACCCTTTTTGCCGACAAAGCTCTATTCTTTTCGGAACTCCCCAGCGGAAGCGACTTTTTAGAGATCTCAAGCTTCTCAGCTGATTGAGGCGTCCTCTTTTTTTCAAATTCCATATGTTTATTCTTTTTTGAACTCCGCTGCGGAAGTGACTTTGGTTTATTTAAAGGATCAATTTGTTTTAAACAGCGACTGAGCATCCAGTTTAAAAGTTCAGCGAGACTCATCTCAGGTTTCAACTGACGAAGCCTGTCGAGACGTTCAGAGGTTTCTTTGTCGATGGTCATTTTGAGTTCAGTGAGTTCTTCATTGATCACTCTTTGGCGTTCTTGGACTTGAGCGGACAGGGGACTGAGTTTTATAAATGTGGTTTCAGCCTCTTTTTGGCTTTTGCCGCTTAAAGAGCTGAGTATTTCAATTTTTTCAACTTTTGAATAGATTTTATTCTGCTTTTGTTCTTGTCGAAAGAAACTGGCTGCCTTAGCTACATTCGAGAGTGAGATTGTTCCTGCTCTCACTTCCTCTTTTATTTCAGAACATTCTTTCAGCAGTCTCATCGAACCAATTCTTCTTGATGCCGCCCCCTCACTGTAGCGAAGGTATTCGGTACAATAACTAAAAAGAGAGGAATAACCTCGCCGAGCAAAGAGCCTCCGCTCCTCAACTTCTCTGAGGTGTTCAAGTACGGCCGCCGTACAGCGACGCTCTTCTGATGTCAAATGAAGCAGGTTTTCCTCGAGCTGATCATCTTTTAATTCATTTATTCTCATGGTTACACCTTGTTCTTAGAGCAGGGTCAATCTGTTCTAAAAGAACTATACACCTGTTTTTGCAAACCCAATTTGGTCGTCAATTTGGCTCTCTACGAAGACTTTAAAAAAATAGTGTGAAGGAGTTCATTTGTTATAGACTGTCGTTCGAGCCCACCGCCAAAACATTTGAGCAGGCCGTAAAAAGAGGACTGAAAAATTAAAAAGCAAATTAGCATTTCTAAGAAAATATCAGTCAAGAAAAACTTTTACTTTTAAGAATACGCAATCCGGACCCCAGTCATATCGTCCGAAAAAGTTCCTAAGGAGGGAAATCTTTGCTTAATTACAAACTATTAAGACTTACCTTTGGGAATTCACTTCCGCTGCGGAGTCGATATTTTTGTTTTTTTCTCCATTATAAACATGAATGAGCTTCAGATTTTACGATATTGAAAATATTAATTATCTTGCTGTTGTGCTTCACCACTGGGAATTCACTTCCGCTGCGGAGTCGTTATTTTAACTTTTTTTCTATTCTAAGCATGAAGAAACTTCAGAGGTTATGTCACTGAAAACTTTGTCTACGACAGAGTATTAAATCAACCAGAGGTCTTGAGTGTTTTCAATAACCAGTTAAATGGTGATTGATATTTTGCTTTTTAAAGCACTAGCCAAGACCCAAGCCTATTCTTCGGTTGCCAAAAACTAAAAAACAAGAGGCGCTGCGAATGCAAAGAAGGCACCAATCAAATACAAGCCAAGAGATAAAAAGTAAATTTTTATCGACCAATCTTTAGTGGTGTTGCATGCTTCTTGGGAGTCTATAGGGCAGCTTTGGTAGCGGGCTTGCCACTGAAAAAAACCAGCAAGGGCTAAAAGTCCTCCTCCGACCCAAAAAAGTAATATTTTATTTTCTGAGAGAACAATGAGTTGCGGAAAAGTTCCAATAAGCCCAGCAAAGGTTGCACCAAATCCGAGTACAACCAATAGAGCTGGTAGGGCACAACAAAGAAGAGTGCCTACCGAAGTGAAAAGAGAAAGAAATGAAACTAAGCGAGTCATAGTTTAGTTTCGATCGATTCGTTCAACGTTGTAGCCCGAGTCAGTCAGAAGAGTGGTTATTTTTTCGTCTGAAAGTTTTGAGTTTTCTTTAAGTTCTATGCTTACAATTTTTTTTTCAAGGCTGACATCGACTTTACTCACGGCGGGTTCAGCATTGAGCTTTTTAGTGACACCTTGGGCACAAAATGAACAAACCATGCCTTTGACCGTGACCTTGATATTTTCTGGGGCGGCCATTGCAGAAGTTGAAAATAATAAAATAAACAAAAATGTTTTCATAATAAGAATCCTTTCTTTTAAAAGTGAAACATAAAGTTAGTCATCCAATCGCCATCGGTTGAAACACCTCCCTCAAACATGACACTTTTATAAAAGAGTCGGATGAGTGGGGTGATAACGTCTTTTCGGATGAGCATGGGATGATATTGGTATTGAATCATAAACCAGCTGGAAATTTCGTGAAATTCTGATTCGTAGGGTGCGACACCAAGGCGGGCTTCAACACGATCCATGTTCGAAAAATCAGACCACATTTTTTCATATTTTAAGGCGATGTAATGTTTTCGGCTTTCAGCATCCACTTCAATTCCGCCAAGGCCTGCTGCTCGAGAGCTTTGTTGGGCGTGGAGAACCCCATAGGATCCATAGACATAAACATTAGCTTGAGAGTGCATATTGTTCCAACGCTTAACCAGATAATCAAACTGGGGTCCAAAGTAGGATTGCCGACCTTCGAGTGTTTCAAGTCTCATGGTGCGAGCAGCCAGTGCCGACCTATGATTCAAACTGTATGTGATCCAGTTATCGGTCATAAAAGGTTGGTTCCAACTCATGACACTCACGGCATTTTTAAAAGACACCGGATGAGCCTGAGCATTATGAGAGAAAAAAAGAAATAGAAAGAGCGAGATTATTTTTGTCATGCCCATGACTTTTTCAAATAGAATTCACGCAATGTCCAAGTGAGGTTTAGAGAAATTATTCCACCGAGAAGGGAACCTAAAGCCCAAAATAAACCCAAAGTAAGAACAACTTCACCGCCGAGGCTAAGAAAAAATCCAATGGAAAGGGTGGTGAGAAGGGCAATTTGCAGTGGACTGTTTTTTTTCAAAACCCTGACTTCTTCGGGTCTTAATGACAGGGCCGCAACGATAAAGCTAAAGCTAATAAAAAAAGATCCACAAGCGAGCATGCAAACAAAATCACCCCACTGCATAAAAAAATGCATCAATGCTGAATGTGAGGTGAGCGATATTCCAAATTGGGGACAAAAGAAAAGGGTGGTTCCACCGACCAGAAAATGAATTAATGAAACCTTAGAAAAAACACTGAATGGCGACGGATTAAAGTCGTCTTTAATCGACTTAAAAATATTATCAGTTAAACGTGAGGGAACAGAGACCTCTTGAGTATTTAGAAATTCATTGTAGTCTTTTAGTGAACTTTTTTTATTGATAATGTCCTCGCAATGT
>JBGSSY010000239.1:0-1697 GCA_041736775.1 Bdellovibrionales bacterium
CACTCTCAAGGGACATGAAAATTATTCTATCATTTAGGCTGTAAAGTGAATGCTCATAATGTTCAAGCTCAGTAAAAAAAGAAAATTAAAATTAGATCTTCTTTCCCAAATGAAACAAAGATTTCTGAATTAAACCTTTTCAAGAGTCTCCCCTAAATTGATCTCCTCCAAGCGTGACGCGGTTTTGCCCGCAGGGCAAAATGGAGGTTAGGCAGGAGCCGTGGTCAATTGAGGGGAGACTCTTGAAAAGGTTTAATTCACCCGGAACCTTTGTGAAATCGAGCTGGGGTCAATTTATTGGGAACTTTTGAAAAGACTTAAGTCATCCGAGATCTTCGTAAAATGATGACTTGGTTGCAGGATTAAAGGTTGCGCCTATACTGTCCGCCCACTTCAAAAAGAGCTTGGGTCATCTGATGGAGGGAACAAACGCGAGAGGCACTCATGAGGGCTGCAAAAATATTTTCTCCTGAGAGTGCTACGGCTTTGAGTTTCTCCAGTTCAACTTTTGCCTGAGCTTCGTTGTCTTTTTGAAATTGAAGAAGTGAGTTGAGCTGCTGTGATTTTTCTTCAAAAGAGGCTCGTGCCATTTCAATTTTGGGTGGAATATAATCATCCCCAATCGTTTTGGGATCAATAAATTGATTCACACCAATAATGGGTAACTCGCCTGAGTGTTTAAGATGTTCATAGTGCATGGACTCCTCTTGAATTTTACCCCGTTGGTACTGAGTTTCCATAGCACCAAGAACCCCGCCTCGCTCGCTGATACTTAAAAATTCATTGAGAATAGCCTCTTCAACCAATTCTGTGAGCTCCGTCAGAAAGAAAGATCCTTGATTGGGATTTTCATTTCGGGCGACACCAAATTCTTTATTGATGATCATTTGAATCGCCATCGCTCGGCGAACCGATTCTTCGGTCGGTGTTGTGATCGCTTCATCGTAAGCGTTGGTGTGAAGTGAATTACAATTATCATAAATGGCGAGCAAAGCCTGCAGTGGTGTTCTGATATCATTAAAATCAATTTCTTGAGCATGAAGAGAGCGACCTGAAGTTTGAATATGATATTTGAGTTTTTGCGAGCGAGGATCGGCTTTATAAAGATCTCGCATGGCTATCGCCCAAATTCTTCGAGCGACTCTTCCGATCACAGAATATTCAGGATCCATTCCATTGCTAAAAAAGAAAGAAAGATTGGGTGCAAAGTCATCGATCTTCATTCCTCGTGCCAAATAATATTCGACGTATGTGAAGGCATTACTTAAGGTAAAGGCCACTTGGCTGATGGGGTTAGCACCTGCTTCAGCAATATGGTATCCAGAAATACTCACCGAGTAAAAATTTTGGACGCGATTTTCATTAAAATACTCTTGAATGTCGCCCATCATTTTTAAAGCAAAATCAATGGAGAAAATGCAGGTGTTTTGGCCTTGATCCTCTTTAAGGATGTCGGCTTGAACGGTACCGCGGACCGCCTCAAGAGCTCCTTGTCGAACCTGTTGAAATTCTTCAACCTTCAAAATGCGACCGAGCTCTTTTTCTTTTTTCTCAACCATTTGATCAATGGCTGTATTGAAAAAGAAGGCAAGAATAATGGGTGCTGGTCCATTGATCGTCATACTGACAGACGTTGAGGGCGAACAAAGATCAAAACCACTGTAGAGTTTTTTCATGTCGTTGAGAGTGCAGATACT
>JBGSSY010000260.1:0-14130 GCA_041736775.1 Bdellovibrionales bacterium
AACCCGATGCTCTTTTTACAATACTCTACACTCAGTCTCAAGCTTTCTGGAAACTGGGGGAAAAAGAGAAAGCAACACAGGTCATGGAACAAATCTCTCTGATGAGACCAGACTTTAAATCCGTTGATCAAATCTTACGTCTTTGGAAAGAGGAAAGTTTTGATTAATTGGAAGAAGATTATACTCTACTTTATAGCTCTCGTATTAGCCTCAAGCTTTGCCTACCTCTACATCTGGGAAAAACCCAAACTTGAAAACTGGGCAAAATCTTATGTCGAATCGATGAGCCGAGACAAAAGCTTTCCGGTAAACATAAAAATTGAGCGTGCAAGGATCTCTCTTCTTCCGCTCGAGCTCGAAATTGTTAATAGCTCATTCGAACCCAAAGGTGAGCTCAAAAAAATGTTGGAACCTTTTAAAATAACCTCTGTGACTCTGCGTCCGGACTTGCTAGACATTATCATGGGTAAATTTTGGATTAAGGTTCTCAAAATTACAGAAGCCCATATCCAGCTTAAAATAACTTCTGATCCCAACAAAACAAAAGACTCAGTTATTGGTGAAATTAAGCTCGATGAAATCCTTGGTCAAATACCCTTATCTGAACTCATCCTTCAAAAAATTAAAATGGAACTGATCATTGATAACAAGGCCACAATCACCACAGAAAATCTCCATATTGCTGCCTTCAATGAAAAGAGCAGTCTCATTCTTAGTATTAAAGATCCTCATTTTGGGTACAAAGATTCAAAAGGATCGATTCAATTTATTCTAGAGTCTCAGATGATGATGACTAAAAACACCATCTCTATTGCTAAAATAAAAGTGGTTAAAGACGACTCCTACTTTATAGCTTCAGGTCATTGGCTGTATCAAAACAATTTTCCTGAAAAAATGACTGACGTACAGATACAAACTCGCATGAACTCCTCTTTTGAAAACATTTACACTTGGGTCAAGCCTTTTTATGAAATCAAGGAGCTCTCCCAACTCAAGGGAGATCTTAAAGCTGATTTTCAATTTTCAAAAACAAAAAATGATCCCAGTGTTCAAGTGAATAACGAAACTCAAATTGAAAACCTTCAGTTTGAAAAGCTCAAATTGGGTGACCTAAATATCTCGGCGCAAATGAAAGACCAAAAACAAATTAAACTTAAACAAATAAAAGCTGTTCTCCCTGGAAAAAATAAAATTGAAATCAATGATGTTTCGATAGATCTGACTGATAAAAAAGAATTCAAAGGTGAAATTCGTCTTAAAAAAGCTCAGCTTCAAAGTTTTCTGAAAAAATCCAATATTGCAGATATCCCAGTTTGGCTTTTGGTGGATGGTACGATCAACTGCACAGGCAGTTTTGAGAAAGAACTCTCTGTTGTTTGTCCGGGGAGTTTAACGGTAGAGAATTTAAAGGTCAAAAATGCCGGTCGATCAAAAGTCATAGTCGCAGCCCCTAAAATTGATTTGGCTGGGACGATCACTGCAGGATTAAATGAAATTAGCTATAATGCCCAAGCTCAAGTGAAAAATTCTAAGGTCACTTCAACTGGTACAATTAATTTTTCTAAAGGTTTTAAAATTTTCTATGATTCACCGAAATTCGATTTTAATGATGTTGGCCCCATTGCTGACCTCGAGTTTAAAGGCACCGCCTCGGCCAATGGATTTACCGAAGGTGACTCTCGTGCCGCCACTTTTAACATCAATATTGAGTCAGAAAACACAGAGTTTGAGAAATACTATTTTGGAACTTTAAAATCACAGGTCTCCTATAAAAAGGGAACGCTCTTTTTAGATAACATGGACGGTAGTGTCGAATCCACACGTTATTCGGGTCGCCTCTCTGTCGATCTCATAAAAGAAAAAATAATTGCCGACTTGCAGCTTCCCTTTTTTAGAATGGAAGATATACAGCAGATCATTCTTCAAAAAGTAAATCTGGAAAATAGGTTCTTAGGGTCTGGATCAGGCCGTGTCCAAATTGACACTCCTTTTAATATCGATCAATTGGGATTTCTAGTTGAGGCTCGCCTTTTTAAGGGTTCAGTTTTTGGTGAAGAATACAATGAGGCTCAAATCAAAGCCGAATCGGTCGAGGGAATAATAATTATTCAAAAGGCCCTTTTACAACGTGAAAATACTGTAGCCACTCTGAGAGGGACAATCAGTACAGATCTTAAAAGCCAACTTGAGTTCAGTATTTTAAAAGGTCAGTTGCAACAGTCCTCTCGACTCAAAGAATTTAATTTTCCACTCGGTGGACAATTTAAAGCTATTGGAAGTCTATCTGGACCTTTGGTGGCACCAACAATCATCGTTGAGTCTGAAATTGAAAGTTTACTGTGGAATAAAAAGAATTACGGAAAAGCGCTCTTCAAATATGACAATGCCAATGAAAAAACCACGGTTCAATTGAATCTCACCGACCAACTGGATTTTTTATTTGTTTTACCAGCGAAAAATCAAAAAGAATTTTTTGTTAATTTCACGGCTAAAAAATTTGATTTCGCCCCCTTTCTAAGTCACCTCGTCTCTGATGTCACGACCCGAAACTATTCCATACTCTTCACCGGAGAAATGTCAGGAAAGATCAATCCGGAGGATTTTTGGAGTTCCGAGTTTTCTGCAACTATTAATGAGGTCACTTTTGACTACAGAACAAACAAAGTAACGACCACGATCCCCACCAATTTAGAGCTAAAAAATCAACAGGTTTTTTTGAATGAAATTAGTTTTATCGGAGATCGACAATTTATTAAAGTCACTCAACCCCTTTCTGAAAAAAAGAGAGCACGATTTGTTATCAATTCACAAATCAATATCGCTTTTTTTAAACTCTTTGCCCCCTTTGTGGAAAAAATAGATGGTTTGAGCACGATCCGACTGGAACTGACTATTTCTGATAATGATTTTAAATTAATCGGATCCTCATTTATTTCTGATAGCTTTATTAAATTTCCAGGCTTTCCCCATGCACTAGAGAATCTCTCCGCTGACATTCTGTTTAATCAAAATAAAATTTTAATTAACTCAATCAATGGAGAAATGGCCGGAGGAAAAATGATCGGGAGTGGAGAGGTCAAAGTTTTACCTGAAGGTAAACTGGACCTCTCCATCAGCACTGAAATGGAGAAAGTGAACCTCGACTTTCCAAAGGGTTTTAAAACAACAGGAGATGGACATTTGAAAATCAAAGGAAGCCAAGCCCCCTATCTTTTAAGTGGCGACTATTTGATTAAAACGGGATTGATTGAAAGTAATTTTGGATCCTCCGGTGGAAAAAGCAATAGCTCTGATCTTCTCGAAGGCCTTTTACGCAATGAAACGACTTCACCTCTGACCCTGGATATTGCGATTAAAACTGAGCGAAGTATTGAGGTGAGAAATTCATTGGTTGAAGGTTACATCAATGGACAATTTCAAATCACCGATAAAGTCTCAAGCCCTAGAATCAAAGGAGAAGCTCAATTTGAACAAGATTCTATCATTCGCTTTAGAGACAATGAATTCCGCGTGATTCAATCCAGTTTTATTTTTGAAGATGAAAACCCTATTAATCCTAAACTCTCGATGCGGGCTAAAACGCGCTTGAACAATTACGATGTGGAGCTTTTTCTGCAGGGCCGAGCCAATAAACCAATTTTAACAGCAAGCAGTCAACCACCTCTTCCGGAAAATCAAATTATTTCAATGCTCGCCTTTGGAACAATTCCTAATCAATTTGACCAAAGCGGCACCACTTTAGAAAGTGGGCAACAAGCTGGCTTTGAAATTGGCACAAATATCTTTGATAATAATCCCCTCGGACGTGAATTAAAGGAAAGATATAATTTAGATGTCCAATTCTCTTCATCATTCGATGACCAAAATAACACAGCCGTACCAAAGGTTACCGTTCGTCGCAAGGTTGGTGAAGATCTCATCATTTCTGTTTCACAGACGACCGGAAGCACTTCACAATCAGAAGGACGAGTCACTTACGAGCTTAATAATCAGCTCTCAACCAATTTCAGGGTGACAAACGGTCAGTCAAACACCAACAATTTGAATAACAACATACCGATTCGACAAAACAATCCCTTTGGTATTGACCTCGAATACAAAAAAGAGTTTGACTGATGCGAATAAAGATATTTTTTCTCTTTTTTATACTGCTCCTATTGAGTACCCATCCTCAACTCAGCTGGGCCCAGTACACTTTAGAGCCCTCTGACAACCCCATCATTGATAAACTCACACAAAAGTATATAGGCCAATCGGTTAGCCTTTCTCAGTTGGATCAGTTAATCAAAGAAATCTCACAAGACGGTCTCTTTCAAGTTCTCTCTGTTGAAAAAACGGGCGAAAGTAGTGTGAGGATCCGGGCTCAGAAAACTTTTAAAATAGCTAACATCGAAATAACCGGAAACTCTTCCTACAATAACAAAGAAGTCCTCGAAAAAACCAAAATCAGCTTGGGGCAAACTCTGAGTCAAATTGAAATCAACCAAGCCATTGAGCGAGTGAGAACATACTATCGAAACGCCGGATACTATAACTTTAATATTACCCATGAAATTATCAATTCAAATGACTCTACACTTTTAAAAATCAACATTGACGAAAACAAATACTGTCTGATTGAACAAATTCGTTTTTTTTCAAACAATGAAAATCTCAATAACGAACTTAATCAACTAACACTTCCATTTTTAAAACAAAATTACACTCAAACGACAACCAATGAAATCGAGAAAAAGGTGACCGAATACCTGGACCATAACCGTTTTCTCATTTCAAAAATTTCAAATAGTTCGACCGTATTTAATGATGATAAAACCCGAGTTAAACTTAACTTTACGATTAGCAACCCCATTCAATTTGAGTTTGTTTTTGATGGAAATAAAAGTTTTTCTCATTTTGATCTCATCAAGGTCAGCCAAATCAATGGCAAGTTTCTCTATTTGAACGGTTCAAGCTCTGAGATGACTGAAAATATGATCAAGCTCTATTTGAACTCTGGCTTTCCCTCTATTCAAATTACAACCACAGAAAATAATTTCCCAGAACTTTTTAAGCGAGTTATTGTTTTTGATATTGATGAAGGACCTCGAGTTCGAATCGGAAAAATTAATATTGAAGGAAAACTGACGCGAAATAAATCTTACTACTCAAGTCTTTTTGAAAAATATCTGGCTCAACAAACCCACACCCTTTATTTCGTCAAAGAAAACATAAATGCTGCCGCTGAGGAATTAGTCAACCATCTTCGCCGCGAAGGTTACCTTATGGCGGAGCTTGTTTCATTGAGTTATGAAATTACCCCCCGAAATGATGCCATTATCACTCTACAAATTGACGAAGGTATTTTGACTTATGTCAGACAGATTCTGTTTCGTGGAGCTAAGTCATTTAGTAACTTGGAACTGAAAGATGTGATCGGCATAGAACCCAACAAACCTCTACAAATCGCTCAAGTCGAAGAAAGTTTTGTTAAGCTCACTGACTTCTATAAGGAAGAGGGTTTTCTAGAATTTGAAATTAAAAATCCTGATTCAAGCGTTATACAGTATCAACGTGGCCAACCCTATGCCGATATTGTTTTTCAAGTGAGTGAAGGTCCCCAAATTAGAGTTCGATCCATTCAAGTCCGAGGACTCCAAAAAACAAAGGAACACGTCGTGACTCGAGAGCTGGATTTTTCACCCGAAGATGTGCTGACTTACTCTAAGGTCACCCTATCGATTGATCGACTTGAGAAAACCGGACTCTTTGGTAAAGTGAATATACGATCCTTAGAACAAGGTAGTCCTCTCGCGGAACGCACTATAGTCATTGAGCTCGAGGAACGAAAACCAGGTCTTTTCTCTTCGGGCGTAGGTCTTCTGAGCGAAGGTCTTCTCACTTACCGTGGATATGTCGGTGCGATTTATAATAATATTGGAGGTAAGGGGCGAGCTATCAGTACTCGCGCGGACTTACGTTACCAAGAGAGTGTTTATTATCTGCAAAACCGAGTTGCTCTCACCTATTATGAACCCTATCTTATGAAAACTCGACTTCGCGGTCGGGTGTCTTTGGTCCGAGAACAAGAACTTTCGGAAATCACAGCTGATCAATCTATTATCCTTTCGACCAATGAGGTTCGATTGACCACTGAAAAAGAATTGTCTCAAAAAGCCCGACTTTCTTTTAACGTTTGGCGTTTTGCCAACCAAGAAAGTTTTAGAGTGAGTGATCTCGCGACTGTGCAAAATATCAATATTGGCTCCACTGGTCCTGTTTTTGAATTGGATTATAGAAATGACCCCTTCTTACCCACAAAAGGCTCTTACTCTCGTTTTGAGGTCGAGTACTCTGACCCACTCTTAGGAAGCTCAAGAGATAATCCTGAAGTTTCAGGCTTACTCGTGAACGGAATAAGAGCCGATGCTCGCAACGAGATTAATTATTATAAAGCGACTTTTGCAACCACCCACTATATTCCTCTCACCAATAATAAAAAATGGGTTTGGGTTAATTCCCTCCACGGTGGCTACCTTAAAAACATCAGTAGCCGCGATGACTCTGGAGTTCCTCGAGTTCGCTCGTTTTTTCTGGGTGGTAGCTCGACCATTCGAGGTTTCTCAATCGGTACAACGGAAACTGTTCCTGGTAAACGTGAGCTTTGTCTGAAACAAGGTCTAATCACTATCGGGCAAGGTACTGAGCAATGCACTTTCGATAACGTCTTTGTGAGAGATGATTCCACTTTTGTTCTCGTCAAGTCTGAGGTGCGCTTTCCTCTCTCTGGTAATTTAGGTGGTCTTGTTTTTTATGATGGTGGAGGAGTCTTTCTTGGCGAGTTTAAACTCAACGACCCCTACCGTGACTCTGTGGGAGTGGGTTTACGTTATGATACTCCGGTTGGAGCGTTTGTGGTTGAAATCGGTTATAAATTGGATCGAAAACTGGGCGGAAACAATAGTCTTTACGATCGCGAAAGCGATGTGGCTTTTCACCTAGCCATTGGTAATTTTTAATCCTCAATTTCACAAAGAGGTTCACATGTTTCTACTGCATAAAGAACTTAAAGAAAATCTACTCAACTTGGGAGACTTTAAGCTGTCAAAAGTACTTCTCATGCCTGATAGTGATATACCTTGGGTGATTCTCGTTCCTCGTATTCCACAAATTGAAGAATGGCACCAATTGACAATGGAGGATCAAAAGCAACTCCTCGAAGAAATGAATTTAGTCAGCCTAACCCTGACTTCTTTATTTAAACCCGATAAAATAAATATTGGAGCCCTCGGAAATAAAGTTCCCCAGTTTCATCTCCATATTATTTGTCGGTATAAAAACGATAAGTCTTGGCCCGGGCCAATTTGGGGGGCGTCGTTAAGTCATAATCAGGAAATTATTGACCAAAGAATTCAAATTCTGCGTTCTCATTTATTCGCCGGGAAATTTACTAAAAACTAAAACCTCATTTTTAATTTTTTTTGATCAATGCCATATAAAACCCATCATAGCCGTCTCGGATGGGATAAATTGACTTCTCTTTGAGAAGATTAAATTGAGGGTTAAGTTCTAAGAATTTTTGAACCTGTTCTGTGTTTTCACTGGGCAAAATGCTACAGGTTGAATAAACCATGAGACCACCGGGCTTCAGCATCGTCGAATAATTATTCAATATATTTTTTTGCTGATCGAGAAGTTCTTTCATAGATTCTTCTGTCAGCTTCCACTTGGTATCAGGATTGCGACGAAGCACTCCCAGGCCTGAACAAGGAACATCTAAGAGAAGACGATCGGCACTGTCCTTCAGGCGCTTCGTCGCTTTAAGATTATCAATCAGTTTCATTTCAATATTAGAATAGGTGTTGCGTCGAGCTCGGAGTTTTAACTGATCCAGTTTCCATTGGTGAATATCCATTGAAATGACTTTGCCTTTATTTTTAAGAATATCGGCAATATGAAGAGTTTTACCACCCGCTCCTGCACAGGCATCAATCACTCGCATCCCGGGCTGAATATCAAGATAAGGGGCCACTTGCTGACTGGAACCATCTTGGACTTCAAAAAAACCATTTTTAAAAAGAGGTGTTGAAAAAACATTGGCTCTTTCTTTAATGATCAAGCCGGTTTCAGTACCGTCTAATAATTCAGCTTCAATTTCAAGTTCAAAAAGCTTATTTTTGAGTTCAGTTGGAGTTATTTTTGTGGTGTTCGTTCTCAGAACGAGAGAGTTGGGTTTATTGTAAAAGGCAAGCTGCTCAAGCCACAAGGGTCCCATGTCTTTTTTGAGTTTATTAAAGAGCCACTCTGGAAAAGCATGAATTAGGGCAGGATCTTTGAGCGACTGTAGACGTTCGGTAAAAGAAATTTCAATGGGCTCAAAGGGTTCAAAGTCCGGCTGAGGTAAATCGCGACGCCACAAGGAGGCGTTAATGATTGAAAAACATTCTCTTTGGGGTGTTTCATCCACTAAATACCAATAAAGATTCCACCAGCGAACACAATCATAAACTGTCTCGGCAAAAAAACGGCGATCGCGACTTCCCCACTTTTTATTACTTCGCAAATAATACTCAATGCATTTGTCAGCATGTCGATCTTCAAAAAAAATCGCCTCAAGAGCTTGTACAGAAGTTAAAAGAAGATGTCTGTGATATTTCAAAATCGATACGCCACGCCAGATGACACAAACCAACCAATAAATTGACCGTCGGTCAGAACATTAAGATGGTTTTTAACTCCACCTTCTAAAAAGAATAAATTGTTATTCTGACTCAATCTCAAACCCATATAGCCTTTGTAGTCTAAAGTCAGTTCCGATTCATCTCGTTTTTGTTTCAAAAAATAACCAGGTCCAACAGAGGCCCCAATATACACGGGAAATGTCAGACGTCGAGGAAAACTAACACTGAAAAGAAAGGCCAATTTGCTGAGCTCTTGTTCATCATCAACAAACTTTTGAAAGTCTAAAGCATATCCGGTGCGAAAATATTCTGTCTGGCTTTGATAGGCCAGTTCACCACTCCACCCCCCCATAGATTCATCGGCCCAACCGTAGCTTTTGGTTTGAACCAAACCGCCCAAAGCCAAGGAAAGGGATCGTACGCCCTCAGAATCGGGCTCTGCTCGATTCTGAGTGATCACAGTGGCCGGTTTACGGGATTGACCCGTGAAATATTTCATGGCCGCTTCTTTTCCAATTTCAGTTGCAAAACCTGGTTGAGATGCAAAAGAAAACACGAGGGTCAGCACAAGACGGAAGCTTCGGATCAGTTTCATAGGATCATTTTAAAACTGTTCACGTTTCAATGTAAGTTTTAGTCACAAATCAAGACCCAAAGAGCTTGACCGAAAGTCACTTATTTCATACTTTTGTCGTGATGAAATGCCCCTCATGCCACTGCCCAGACACTAAAGTCCTTGATACTCGTACCCAAAAAAATGGTGAGTCGACACGGCGACGTCGAGAGTGTGAAAGGTGTGCATCTCGCTTTACCACTGTTGAAACTGTTCTGGTGAATTTGCCTATGGTGGTCAAAAAAGATGGTCGACGAGAGCCTTTTTGTCCTGAAAAACTACTGGGCGGTATAAAAGCAGCTTGTCAGAAACGCCCGATCAGCTCTTCAAAAATCGAGCAAATGGTTGAAACCGTCACCACTTGGGTCACTGAAAACTCAGAAAAAGAGATTTCAACCGATATGATTGGCCAATACGTCATGAAGGAACTCCAGAAAATTGATGAAGTGGCCTATGTTCGCTTTGCTAGTGTTTATAAAACATTTAAAGATGTTTCTGAATTTGTTGCAAATATTTCTGATAAAAACCCACCCCTTAAAGAAATGGAATTATGAAGTCCCAAAGAAAAGCAAGAGAAGTCGCTCTCCAAGTTCTGTTTCAAAAGAATTTTCAAACCAACCCTTCTGCTAAAGATTTATTTTTTGCTTTCGCAGATAATTTTAAGTTTGATCAAGAAACCAGAGATTATGCTTTTTTTCTCACCGAAAATGTCATCTTGAAAGAAGATGAAATTAATTTAGTGATCACTCAACAGAGCGATAACTGGCGAATTGATCGTATCGCTCTTATTGATAAAATCCTTTTACAGATTGCAATTTTTGAACTTTGTTTTTCAGAACAAACCGAAACAGCTCCCAAACTTTTGATCACAGACATTATTGATCTCGCCAAAAAGTACAGCTCACTGGACTCTAAAAATTTCATCAACGGGATATTAGACCAAATCTATAACAAAAAGTTTGAAACTGAATCTTAACAGCTGAGCACTCCCCTATGGATCAAGAAGAAGATAAAAAAGCCTTCGTATATATAATTTCTGATGGAACCGGCGAAACAGCCGTTGTAATGACTCGTGCTGCTGTTGTCCATTATTCCAAATTTGATTTTCATATCTTTAGAAACAAAAATGTTCGAACTGAGTCTCAAGTCGACAGTGTGATCAATGAAGCCTTCAAAAAAGGAGCCTTGATCGTTCACACGGTGGTGAGCCCGAGCTTGCGAAAGTACCTTGAAGAAAAAGCGGCTGAAAAAAATCTTTTGCAAGTCGATCTCCTTGGACCCTTATTAGAAAGACTCGATTTATTTTTAAATGTTCAAAACAACGATCGCGAAGCTGGAAAACTTCACTCCGTTGATGAAACTTACTTTCGCCGTGTTGAAGCCATTGAATTTTCAGTGCGACACGATGACGGTAAAATTTCTGTGGATCTGGATCGAGCTGATATTGTTTTAGTTGGTATCAGTCGTACGAGCAAAACGCCTTTGAGTTTATTTTTAGGATATAAAGGGTGGAAAGTGGCCAATATTCCATTGGTCAAAGGCACTCCCCTCCCTAAAGAACTTTTTGAAATTGATCAGCGAAAAATTGTTGGACTGACCATCGAACCCGACAGTTTACAAAGAATTCGCCAAAGTCGTTTAGAGAAATTTGGTCAAGATCCCGGCGGTGAATACGCTCGACTTGATAATATTTACGAAGAAATTGAATACGCCAAAGTTATATTTCAAAAAAATAAACGCTGGCCCGTCTTTAATGTCACGGACCGAGCTCTCGAAGAAACCGCCTCAGAGATCACCCGCATTGTCTGTCAAAGAATGGGAATCAAGAATAAAAATTACCAATTTTAATTTTAGTTTGATGACTGAAACAAAACGCAATTTATTTTTATTCTTTCACATGAAGCAAAACCGATTAATTTGTTTTGTTCTGTTGAAGAAAGACGAAATCTATCTATTTTTTGACTCATGAATTAACGTTAGATTTTATCTTTCTGTTAATGCTGAAACAGCATGAAATCTACTTGTTTTGTGTCTGCTGAAGCAGGGCGCGATAAAAAACATCAAAAACTCGGGCCTGTTCAGGGGTGACATTTTTCTTAGCATAAAACTGAACGTTCATAAGATGTTGAAAATCAACAATGGGAATTGACATCATACGACCCGTTTTTACATGCTTGCGAATGCTGTGAGCAGGTAAAAAGCCCCAGCCCAAACCCGATTCGATCACTCTTTTAATCGTACCCACATTGGTGGTTTCAAATACCGGAGTCACATCAACGCGAAGTGAAGTGAGTTTTTCCCCCAAAGTTTGCTGAAAGGTCGGAAACTTTTCAGAGAGTCGAACAATTGGTTTTGAAGCGAGATCTTGTAACTGAATTTCAGACGGAATATGGGTGTCTTTGCTGGTACTCACCAACCACATCTCATCTTTCATTAATAATTTTTTATCGGCATTGATCAAAGGAGTATTATACTCACTGAGTGCATCAGGGATAATGATGACGTCGAGCTGATCCTTGTTAAATTGATCAATCAGTGTTGCCCCGTCTTCATAATCAAGTTTGATATTGAGCTTAGAGTTGTGTTTTAAAAAAAGACCCACAACGGGGCTTATGATGTAAAGCCCAAGAGAATTGAGTGTGCCGATACGAAGAGTTCCATGGATAGTTTCACCGATGGTTTGAATGGCGACTTGGGCTTGCTGGCTGAGGGCGATAATTCGTTTCGCATAATCAAAAAGAATCTGTCCTTGAGCTGTGGCTTTAGCTTGACGAGAACCTCTCATCAAAAGTTCAACGTTTAATTCTTCTTCAAGATTTCTGATCTGTTGACTGACTGCTGGTTGAGTCAAAAATAGTTTTTCGGCGGCCGCCGTCATACTGCCTTCACTCAATACCGTACAAAAAGTGGTAAGTTGTTGAAAATTCATAACTAAACCTTCCCGTTTATTGGATCCCTTTCAACAATATAAGCTTTTCTTATGGATACTCAACAAAAAGCTGTCTTTACAGACCGCTTTAAAATGTGGTTTTTAACCCCAAGCCTTGGGGAAGGCTTAGTTACAAAATTAGGGGGGGATGCTGATGAATTTGATCAGTCGTTTTATAGTTCCATTGGCTTGGGGGGCAATGACAGCTTGCAGCGGCCCGGTGCAAATCCAAACAGCACCGATGAGTCAGAAGGATGTCGGCTTCCTGATCCAGGGTACTCAATCTGAGACTCAAAAAGTCATCGATCAAAGTACAAGTTTTCGAGTCATCAATCCAAACCACCACATCTATGAAATCAAGGGATTGAGTCTTGAAGAGATTCAAAGGATTTCTCCTCAGATTCTTGCCAATAAAAATCATTACTATGAAGGCATGATTCAGGGCTCATCACCGGATTCCTCAAATTATTTTGAAGCTTACAAGACTTTAACTCAGCAAAATAATTCCTCTTCAACCCTTTCCAATATTCCTTCCATTCCACCAGCACTGGTCGGTTGTGATCTACAAAATAATAAACGGCCAACCCCACAGGTTAATGTTTTATCAGAAGTTCTCTTAAAATCACCCACCATGAACTTGGGTGAAACTTTAGAACTCGGTGGTGAGAAGAGCTTCACTAATAAATCAGATCCTCAATTGGAATTTCGCTGGGATGTCATTACTCCTGTTCACTCTCAACAGACTCCCGGAGTGACCCAAGGATCCCGTTTGAGTTTTACACCTGACTCCGTCGGTTATTACCAAGTGGCTCTTGTCGTTCAAGATTTTGAAAAAGCCTGTGCCGCTCTTCTGGTTAAATTTCTTGTCACTCATAATCCGGAAATTGAAGAAGTGAATTGGATGGCCATTAAACCGAGTTTAGATCTCACACCCTTTTCTCACCTCAATAAAGTCGATGCCCATTCAGCTTGGAAACAAACCACGGGTGAAAAAATCATTATTGCCGTGCTTGATACTGGGCTGAACTACAATCACAAAGCGATTCAATACAACCTTGCCCTCAATCAAAAAGAGCAGGAAGGAAATGAACAGTTCGACAATGATAAAAATGGTTTTGATAATGACGATTTAGGTTGGGACTTTGTGAATGGTGATAATCGTCCTTTTGATGACGAGGGACATGGCTCCCACGTTGGAGGACTCACTTCCTCTCATATTTTTGGAGTGGCTAAAAGCTCAAAAATTCTACCCATTAAAGTTCTTAATGCCGCCGGCGGTGGAGATGTGGGAAGTGTCATCGCAGGTATTTACTACGCCACTGATAATGGAGCTCGAGTGATCAATGCCTCTTTACAAAGGCTTAATAATGAAGAAAACGCCCTCGCTCGTGCTGTCGAGTATGCCCACTCAAAAGGAGTGGTTTTTGTTTCTTCCTCTGGGAATGACGCCCTTGATTTGAGTTTGCCGGGTAATGATATCTATCCTGGAGAGCTGGATGTGGCCAATGTGATTAATGTGGGAGCAACAGGTTCTGATAATCAGATCACCAGTTACTCAAACTTTGGCTCTGAACAAGTCCATGTCGCAGCCCCTGGAGGCGATCAAACTGAACCCATTTACTCTTTAGCGACCCTCAATGCCCACAATCAAAACTTTGTCGGCAGCGGTGGAACTTCAATGGCAGCACCTATTGTCTCTGGTATTGTTGCCCTTGTTCTTTCGATCAATCCCAACTTGAGTCCAGAAGAGGTCAAAGAGATTTTATTGAGATCAGGAACAGAAGATGAGGGCCTGAGAAGCTTTGTGAGTTCAAGTCGCGTCATTAATGCGCAACAAGCCACAGAAGAGGCCCAGGCCTCCATTCTTTTTGTAAACTAATTTTTGAGATTTTGGTGAACAAAAAGAACACACATCAATCCGTTTTCGG
>JBGSSY010000286.1:0-18667 GCA_041736775.1 Bdellovibrionales bacterium
CTGCTGATCGAGTGCGAGGAGAACAAATAAATAATCCTAACATTCATCTGGTTGTTAACTCAGGCAAGGGTGGTTTAGGCAAAGCCTATTTACAGGGTTTTGCATGGGGGCTTAAGCAAGGATATGATGCTTGCATTCAAATGGATGCCGATTTCTCTCATCGTCCGGTGGATTTGAATAAACTTGTAATCGCTCTCTCTGAAAAACCTGTGGTTGTCGGATCTCGTTACATCTCTGGGGGCAATACTCTCAATTGGTCGTGGTATCGAAAAGCCATTAGTCAATTTGGCAGTTTTTACTCTCGTATGATTTTAGGCTATCCTTTACAAGATTGGACGGGCGGTTTTAATGGGTGGAGATCCCATGTTCTCAACGAAATTGGTCTTAGTGAGGTTCGTTCAGAGGGTTACAGTTTTCAGATCGAAATGAAATATCGGGCCTTAAAGAAAAACTTTGAAGTTAAAGAGGTTCCTATTCTTTTTGATGAGAGAAGAGAAGGTTCCAGCAAAATGAGTTTGCGAATTGTGATCGAGGCTTTTTATCGAGTCTGGCAAATTCGTTTCTTGGTGTGATTCAGTGGAAATCAAACAACTCTCCTCAGATGTCGTTGATAAAATCGCTGCCGGTGAAGTGGTTGAAAGACCGGCGCATCTTCTTAAAGAACTTCTTGAAAACAGTGTCGATGCCGGAGCGACTCAAGTGGATATCGAAATCGATGATGGTGGGCGATCGATCAAGGTGATCGATAATGGTAAAGGAGTTATCTCATCAGAAATTCCCTTAGTGTTTGCCCGACATGCAACAAGTAAGATCAAAGAATCTGATGATCTTTGGCGTCTTTCCACTTTTGGATTTCGTGGAGAGGCTTTAGCCAGTATCTCCTCAGTCAGTCGATTGGATTTTATCACTCGTCGTCGCGGAGAAAAAAAAGCCTATCAACTTCATTCTGAATTCGGAAAATTAGGAGAGGTCCTAGAGACTTCAGCTGCCGAAGGAACCCAAGTTCTGATCGAGTCCCTTTTTGAAAATATTCCAGCTCGTCTTAAATTTTTGAAATCGGATTCTGCTGAGATTTCTCAAATTAAAAATGTGGTTAAAGCGATGGCGCTCCAATACCCTGAAAGGCAGTGGAGGCTTAAAGTCAAAGGTCAATTGGTGTCTTTTTGGCCCGCCTCCACTCAACTTGAAAGAGCACAAAAAGTTTTAGAGACTCAAGGGCTTTTTGAAACTCAATCTGAATTTGAAGACTTCAAGGTCAATATCGTATTTTCAGATCCCTCAACCGTGGTTAAAGTTTCACGTCAAATATGGATATTTGTTCAGAATCGTTGGGTGCAGGATCGGGGATTACAAGCAGCTGTCCTTGAAGCCTATCGAAGTCTTTTAATGCATGGACAGTACCCAATCTGTGTTATTTCTCTGACTTGCCCCCCTGACCAAGTGGATGTGAACATTCATCCGACAAAATCTCAGGTTAAATTTGTCGACTCACAAAAAGCCTTTCGAGCCGTTTATTATGGACTGAGAAATGCCATTGAACAGGCACCTTGGCTCAAACATCAAAAGCCTGCAAATAGTCAAAACCCTTCTCAAGATCTGAATCAAGATTTTTCTATTCATTCGATTGCATTAGATAATAGGAATGCAAATTCACCCATTGCACTTTCAATGAATGAGCGAGAACTGAACCGAACCCAGTTTAAACAAAAACAAATGAACTCTTACCCACTCGATGATTTTCAAAATGGACCTAAACTGGGTTTAGAAGATTTTAAAAGAGAAGGATTAAGAGATTTCCCTTCTTTCAATGAAAAGATTTCTGAAAATAATCTCTCAACTTCAATATCCGACGAGAACAATGGGGATATTGATTCTGATGAAGAAGTTCCCTTTAAAAACACCCAAAACTTTTGGTCTCAGTTGCAAGTGATCGGACAAGTGGATCTGACCTATATTGTGACTCAATCCTCAGATAAAATGTTTTTGATCGATCAACATGCTGCCCATGAAAGAGTGGCCTTTGAGCGTTTGATGAAAGCCTGGAAAAACAATCAATTTGAAGTTCAGTCGATGTTATTCCCTCTTACTCTTGATCTTGAAGAACCCGAAGTCGAAGCCCTTCTCGGTTTACAAGCGGAGTTAGAAAAGATGGGGGTTCAAATTGAACAAGCCGGCCCCAGCTGTCTTGCTATTAATAGTTTACCCGCTTTTGTCAGTGAAAATGGATTGATCGAAGCTTTAAAAAAATTGGCGATGGAATCATTGGAACAAGGTTCAAGTTTTGCCCTTGAAAAAACCATCACTGATCTTTTTGCGACAATGGCTTGTCATTCTGTCGTTAGAGCGGGACAGGCGATGAGCTTACCAGAAATGAAACAACTCCTTGTCGATATGGATGAGTTTCCCCTTTCGGGTTTTTGTCCCCATGGCCGGTCAGTGTCTTTGGAATTTCCTTTCTTACAATTAGAAAAAGATTTTGGTCGGCGTGGCTAAGAAGATGGACCGATTCATTTATGTTCTTGGTCCCACGGCTGTTGGCAAAACGCAATTTTCTATTTCGCTCGCTGAATCTCTACAATGGCCGATCATTAACACCGATAGTTTGCAGGTTTACAAATTTCTCGATATTGGAACGGCAAAACCTTCTGCCAGTGAGCGAGAAAGAGTACCGCATTTTCTTTTTGATTATATTTTTCCTCCTCAAACTCTGACAGCGGCAAGCTACACCAAAGACGTCGTTGCATGTTTGAAGAAAGAAAAACTTTCTCATGCTCTTTTTGTGGGTGGTAGTGGATTTTATATTCAAGCTCTCGAAAAAGGTCTCTACCCCATAGCGCCCATCTCAGAAGCTGTTCAAAAAATGGTGGAAAACAGAATTGAACAAGAAGGTTTTCCGGCACTTTATCAGTGGATTCAGTCTCAAGATCCCCAGTATGCTGAAAAAATGAGTGCCAATGATCATTACCGAATTAAAAGAGCCCTTGAAGTGATGATGGCCCAAGGAAAATCTGTCACAGAACTTAAAAAAGAAATGGAGACTCATCATCGCTCTCCCTTGCCTGAACATCGAGCTTTAAAAATTGGTTTTCGAATGAATAAAGAAGATTTGCTTTTGCGTGTGATGGGTCGTACCGAAAAAATGATCCAAGAAGGTTTGATCGATGAAGTTCGCTCGCTCCTCACTGAAGATTTTGCTCAGACATGGGCTCCTCTAAAAAGTGTGGGCTATAAACAGGTGAATGATTATCTGAACTACGGACAGACTCTCATTGAGCTCAAGGAGAATATTATAACAGCAACCATGCAGCTGATTAAAAAACAAATGACATGGTTTCGTCGTGATCCGAATATATTATGGTTTGAGCCTCATCAATCGCCTCAAGCCCTCGAACAGGCCTTACTCTGGTCCAAACAGAGTTGAATTCATTGACTGTCTCTCTCATCAGCGTAATATAAGTTCATGAAAAGTATGACAGGTTACGGAAAGGCAGACTCCCAGCAAACCGATTATTCGCTGGACGTGGTTGTTCGCTCCGTCAACGGTCGTTACCTCGATATAAAACTGATTTCTCCCAAACTTTACACTCCTCTCGAAATTGAAATCCGTAAGATCGTTGGAAAAGAAATCAAAAGAGGAAGTGTCGATCTTTTCATCAATCGAAAAAGTTTCAAAACCAAAGAAAAAATTCAGTTCGATCAAAAGCTCGCTCAGCAATGGCTTCAAGGTTTTAATAAAGTGACCCAAGAGCTGGGTCTTGAAAAAGTACGCGATCCTCGTATTTTGCTTAGCATCCCGGAGCTTGTTCACTTTGAAGAACCTCAGAGCCTTGGAAAAACTGAAAAGAATGATTTGTTTAAAACATTAGACCAGGCTCTTAAAAACTGTTTGAAAGTCAAAGTTCAAGAGGGCGAAAGCTTAAATAAAGACATTAAAATGCACCTTGCCGTTCTTAAAAAGCAACTTTTAGTGATTAAAAAATTACGACAGACAGTCGTGCAAGATCTCCCGCAAAAATTCCAAGATCGTTTAGAAAAACTAGGTGCAAAAATGGATCTTGAACCTCAACGTATTTATCATGAAATAAGTCTCTTGATTGAACGCACAGATATCAGTGAAGAAATTCAAAGGTTAGAAACCCATTTGGTTGTTTTAGACAAACTTTTAAAGGCCTCAGAGCCCATCGGAAAAAAGCTCGATTTTTATGCTCAAGAGTTACTCCGAGAAGTGAACACCATTGGTTCAAAAAGTTCAGACTCGGCCGTGACACAAGCGGCGGTGGAGTGTAAATCGATCATAGAAAAGTATCGGGAACAGGTGCAAAACGTTGAGTAAAGTTCGGATGATTCTCATTGCCGCTCCCAGCGGTGCTGGCAAAAACAGCTTTATGTTGAGAGCCCTTGAGGATTTTCCGCGACTCAAAGATATTATCACCTACACCACTCGAAAAATGCGTTTTGGCGAAGTTCAGGGAAATCCCTACCATTTTCTATCCACAGAGGATTTTAAAAAGAAAATAGACCAAGGTTTTTTTGTCGAATGGTCCCCCGTTCATGACTCACTTTATGGAACGTCGCGAAACAGTCTGGAAGAGGCATGGAGTGAGGATTTAGTGGCCATCATGGATATCGATATTCAAGGGGTCGAAAAATTTACAAAGATTTATCCCGATGCCGTCAGCATCTTCATCCTTCCACCTTCGATTGAAGAGCTTAAACGTCGTATATTAGCTCGCGACAAGGTGGCCCCTGAAAATATGTCTATAAGGCTAGAGAACGCTGAAAAAGAGATTCGCATGGCTCACAAGTATGATTATCAGCTGGTGAACGACGACTTTGAAAAATCCTATCAGGTTTTCAAGAAAATTCTTGAAAAATTGTTGTCATTTGAATAGGTTACATTCCAAGAGAGGTGCCCATGGCGCGCGTGACCGTTGAAGATTGTTTGAATAAAGTTGATAACCGATTTGCATTAGTTCATTTGGTGACTAAAAGAGCCAAACAACTCCTCAAAGGTTCACAACCCGTTATCACCAAAGTTCGTAACAAGTTTATTGTTACAGCTCTTCGCGAAGTGGCCCATGGTCTAGTTCAATTTGAAACTCGAGGCGAGGATTACAAAAAAGCCATCGAGCAAGACCTTAACAAAGACAGCATTCACTAACTTTAAAATTCCTAAGGCGACCTGACAGGGTCGTCTTTAGCTTTCACATTCATGGCTCCTTTCCGCAAGACCCTTCTAGAAATCATTAAATAGGTCAAATCCAACAGAGAGAAGACGCTCATTCCCTATTTTCCTTCATTTTAGGTCGTTTCTGAGACTGAGATCGAAAAAATGGAGTTTATGGGTTAATATTGATTCAAGCCTGACCGAAAAGGCTTATGTATCCACAGAATCGTCTGTGTTCATTCGTACTTGAATGACCACTGAGGAATTGGAGTGTTGCCATCAATGGCTAAAGAAATTTTAGAGAGCACAAAGGAACTTCCTAAAGACTGTGCTGAGATCAAAAATCTTTGTGATAAGATTTTGTCCTATTATCCCGCTGCAGACATTGAGCTGATTCAGAAAGCTTTTCTTTTTTCTAAAAAAGCTCATGAAGGTCAATTTCGTCGCAGTGGTGAGCCCTATATATCCCATCCTGTGGGTGTTTCTGAAATTCTCGCTGAACTTCAATTGGATTTACCCACAATTATGACGGGTCTTTTGCATGATACGGTTGAAGACACGATTGTGACTCTTGAAGAAATTGAAAAAAATTTTGGACCCGTGGTTGCTGATCTTGTTGATGGCGTCACTAAAATTACTCAGCTCAGTTTTCGAAACACCCATGAAAAACAAGGTGAGAACGTTCGAAAAATGATCGTGGCTATGGGTAAAGATGTTCGAGTGATTTTAGTGAAACTCGCTGATCGTTTACACAATATGAGAACCCTTGGTCATATGGCCTACGAAAAACAACGTCGTATTGGTCAAGAAACTCTCGATATCTATGCACCCCTGGCCAGTCGTTTAGGGATCAGTTCAATAAAAGTGGAGCTGGAAGACCTCAGTTTTCGTTACACCGAGCCGGATCGTTATTATGAACTCGCTCAAAAAGTCGCTAAGAAGAAAAAAGAGCGGGAAAAGTACATTGATGAGGTTAAAAAAATTCTGGATACAGAACTAACCGAACGTTTTAGAAGCCCTTTTGAAATTCAAGGTCGACCTAAACATTTCTATTCCATTTATAAAAAAATGGCCGCCTTCAATCTCGATTACGAGCAAGTCTATGATATTCTTGCCTTTCGAGTGGTGGTGGATTCGGTTCCGCATTGTTACGAAGTTTTAGGTCATATTCATACACTTTGGAAACCCATTCCAGGGCGCTTTAAAGATTACATCGCCATCCCCAAGGCCAATAACTATCAAAGTTTGCACACCACTGTGATTGGACCCGGTGCAGAGCGGATTGAAATTCAGATACGCACCCATGAAATGCAACTGGTGGCTGAGCAGGGGATTGCCGCCCATTGGAAATATAAAAACTCCGGTAAAGTCGATATAAAACTTGAAGAACAGATGGAATGGCTACAAGAGCTTGTCAGCATTCATCAACAGTCGGCCAGTTCGGGTGAGTTTCTCGAAAATATTAAAACCGATCTGTTTGATTCCCATATTTATGTTTTCACCCCAAAGGGTGAGGTGAGAGAATTTCGTGAAGGAGCAACACCGATTGATTTTGCTTACGCCATACATACTGATGTTGGGAACTCCTGTGTCGCCGCAAGAATCAACGGCAAAATGGTACCGCTCAGGACAGTGATGAAAAGTGGTGATACGGTTGAAGTCATTACCTCAAAAAATAAAACACCTTCAAAAGATTGGCTCAAACACTGTGTTACCTCAAAAGCCAAATCAAGAATCAGAGCTTTCATTCAAGAAGAGGAAAGAAGACGAGCGAGAGAAATTGGTGCCGATTTACTTGAAAAAGAATTTCGCAAATACGGCATGAGTGTTGGTAAAAAACTCAATAACGAAGTGATCTTTAGCAACGACGAATTGAGAAAATCAGGAGCCAATGATCTTGAAGATCTTTATGTTCGGGTCGGCTATGGAAAAGTTCTACCCCGCCAGGTGGTAAAAGCATTAGAGCCAGAAGCTAAAAGTGTTGAAGAGAAAAAAACCGAAGAGAGTTTCTTATCAAAAGCTTATAAATCCGCTGTTCAGAGAAAGAAGAAGGCTCGATCAATCATCAGTGTGGACGGAATGGATGATATTCTTGTTCGATTCGGAAAATGCTGTGGCCCCATTCCTGGAGATCCCATCAAAGGATTTATTTCTCGCGGTCGTGGAATCACGATTCATAAATCTGACTGTGAAAAAACTTTTGCGATTGATAACGAAAGAGCTGTGGATGTGGAGTGGACGGTTAAATCAGCTCCCGAAGGGGTTGATCGAATTGTACGAATTCGAGTTGTGGCTCAGGATGTTCCAGGACTCCTTCGATTGATGAGTGAAGCCTTTGCTTCTCTCGGAATTAATATCTTCAATGCCCAAATCAGAACCACGAAAGATCGAAAAGCCGTCTGTATGTTTGATGTGGCCGTGAAAGACACCACACAACTTTCGCAAGCCATCCAGAATCTCTCTAAAATTAAAGGGATTCTCGGCGTGACTCGAATGACACAAATTTAATCCTAACACCTTCTCAAGAACAAGAGTGTCTGTTAGTCTCAGTCCATGTCTCAAAAGAAAATAAAGATATTCACAGATATTGGTGTGCTGATGACTTTGGCGGGTGTGGTGAAAAAACAAGGTCGTCAGGTTCAAACTGATGATTTATCATTGATAAAAAAAGCAGCCATGGTGGTTGAAGGCGATCAGATTGTTTGGGTGGGTACCCAATCTCGACTCCCCAAATCTCTGGGAAAAGCGCAAAAAATTTCACTCCATGGAAATTTTGTTTATCCCGGCTTTATTGACAGTCATACTCATCTGGTTTTTGCCGGACATCGTAAAAATGAATTTGAACTTCGCAATCAAGGAGTTTCTTACCAGCAAATTGCCGAGGCCGGGGGTGGAATTAAAGCCTCCGTTCAAGCCACTCGAAAAGCGAGTTTCGATGAGTTGAAAAAGCTGGCGCAAGCCCGGGTCGATCTGCATCTCTCACAAGGAGTGACAACGATTGAAGTCAAAAGTGGTTATGGTTTGGAGTTAAAGACTGAGGTCAAAATTCTCAAGGTGGCTCAGTCCCTCAAAAAAGCAAAAATCGTAACCACCTATCTGGGTGCCCATGCCATTCCCACTGAATTTAAAAATGAACATGAGTATGTTGAACAACTTAAAAAAGATTTAAAAGTGATTCAAAAAAAGAAGCTCTCTCGGAGAGTGGATATTTTTATTGAAAAATCCTATTTCTCGCCTTCTGTGGCTCTGGATTATCTGAATTTTGCAAAATCAATTGGTTTTGATTTAACTCTTCATGCCGATCAAATGAGTCGAACAGGAGCTACTGAATTGGCGATTCAACTTCAAGCCCGTTCCGCCGATCATGTGATTTTTCTTAATGATTCTGACCGCGTTCAATTAGCCCGATCAGAAACAGTCGCTGTGCTTCTTCCAACCGCTGATTTCTATTTGCAATGTCCCTATCCTCAGGCCAGAGACCTTATTGACCAGGGAGCTTGTGTGGCTTTAGCCTCCGATTTTAATCCTGGGAGTAGTCCAACCCAAAATATTTCTTTGGTGGGATTGCTGGCTCGCCTTAATATGAAAATGAGTTTGGCAGAAGTTTTTGCTGCTCTCACTTACGGTGGAGCCAGGGCCCTGGGCCTTGAAAAAAACCAAGGAGCTCTGCTACCAGACTACAAAGCTGACTTTTTTGTTTCGGATAAAAATCACCAAGATTGGTTTTATGATCTCGATAATTTTCAGACTCTTTCCACCTATGTGGGGGGCCAAAAAGTTTTTCAACGCAAATAACGCCTTGTTTAAAAAAAAGAAATGATTTGCCTAGAAGTTTTTGTCGGTTCTAGCCTTTGAGTAACGATATTGGGGGAATTTATGGATCGTTACATTACAAAGACGAAATACTTCTCTTCAGATTTTAATACTGCGATCTTTTCAGACCCCATTCGAATCTATTTTTCAAATGATCAAGAATCCCAAGCCCTTGAACTTTACTTTAAATTACAGTCTCGTAAAAATCAGTGGGAGCAGTTTTTAAGAAAACGGGGAACAATGAATTACTGCTACATAATGCTTTATAACAATGCAAAAGATTTTAAAAACTCTTTTGAAAATGCTCAAGGTTATTTTGCTCCCGGTGAGATGGGGGAGGATTTTGTCATTGGAATCCAAGGGCCAATGACACCGACCACAGTGGACCAGTTCTTTGCTGAAGTGGATCAGCGTATCGGATTTATTCCCCCCGAAGAAAGTCGTTTGAATCTTTGATGAACACTCAAAAAGTCGTTTGGGGCTTTGATTCACTCTGAAGAAATAATTTTCAACATCTCCTTTTCACCACGCTCTAAATTGCCGTAGTAATTCCAAATTCTTTTTTGTTTTGGCAAAATAATGAATGTTTCAGGCACTGATTTGACTTTGAAGCTCGTCTGTAAAAGCTCGTTCTGATCAATAAGAAGATTGGCACTTCTGGGAGAGTCTTGATACCAAGTTTTGCGGATTTCAAATTCACTGCTCTCTCGCTCCGAAAGGTGAATCCCATAGATTCTGAGTTGCCCGGGAGAGCGAGAGAGAAATTGGATGCTTTTTCGGCAAGTTTCACAGTCGGTTTTCCAAAAAATAATTGCAGTGGGGGCGGTGGGGTTAATGGAGAGATGGTTGAGTGCCCCGAGGGCGGACTCATAAAAATTTGAGTCCTCTTCGGTCCAATCCGATAGGTAAGAGTTGGATCGGATGCCGACCCAATAGACCATAAACACAAGCCCTAGACCTAAGCTGAGTTGAGCCCAAAGGGGGAATTTGTGAGAAGAGGAGGATCGTGGTGAAAAAGTTTTTAAAGAACTCATTCCATCAGTCTACTCTGAGTTCGATCGTTCGTCAAAATAAGGGACAATTAGTGGTTGAGTATGTCCTTCTCATGTTTATCGCGGTTGTGATTGCGACTCTCCTCACTAAATCTCTTGTTGGTCGAAGTGAAGGTAATAATGGTCTTATCATTACAAAGTGGGCAGCCCTCTTACAAATGGTGGGACAAGATTTAGGGGATTGATTTCTTCACTTTAAGAATGACAATTTTCTCTTTGATATTTTTCTTTCGAAATCAACCTAATCTCAAACAAAAAAGGTTGATCCAAGATGAATCAACCTTTTAATAATTATAAATTTAACCCAGAAAATTAATTTTGAGCGGCGTTGACGGCAGCCTCTGCATCCACTAAACCACGTCCGAGTTGATTCTCTGGATTGGGCGTCAGTGGTGTCGCTGTCTTGCGAACAAGCTCTCTCACTTGTGCCGCCGTTAATTTTTTATTAGTAGCACGAACTAGGGCAACTAACCCTGCGACGTGTGGAGAGGCCATAGAAGTTCCTGAAAAGGAACTATAGTCAGAACGAGCGATACTGAGTTCAGCGCTGACACTTAAATTATTGGCCAGTTGAGCCGCAATTTTGTCACCCACAGCTTTTTCAATCATCATAACCGGAAGATTGGTTTTACTTTCTAAGCCACCCGTAAGAAGGCCGGGTTCGTTATTAAAAATGACGACCCCAATAGCTCCGGCTTTACTCGCAGCTGACACTTTATCTTGAAAAGTAATTTCTCCACGTTGAATGAGGGCAATTCGGCCACTGGCTTTTGTGTTTGAGAAATCCTGGGGCTTACCAAGACCGGCAAATACAAATTCTGCATTGGTGATTGAGCTTCCAGGATCAGAATTTTGAAAACCCTCGCTGGCGACTTCTTCAAGGCCAGTACCAAAATTAATTTTAACAGATGAACGACTCCCGGTTCCCTGGGGGACAGAAGAGTAAACATTTACACCGGGTGCAACGACATCAAGAAGTGGACCCCATTGTGAAAAACTCGCTTTAGTTAAGTCAGGATTCACGGCTCCCACGGCGAAGGTTGTTGCTAGGGCTGCTGGGTATGAAAGACTACCATTCCCACCGTTGCCTGCGGCAGCGACAATAACGATGTTCGCTTGCTCCGCTTTGTTATAGACAGCGGTCTCAAAAAGAAAAGCTCCACCCAGAGACATATTCACCACATCCACTTTTTCTTCGATCGCCCAGTTCACGCCTTGAGTAATGCCGACGCTACTGCAAGAGGTGTCACAAACCTTACCCATAAGAAAGCGAGCTTCAGGAGCAACTCCAAGAAGACCAGATCCGGTTCCGTCAGCGACAATCGTTCCTGTCACATGAGTTCCGTGTCCGATCGCATCTTTAAAGTCTGGCCCCATAAAGGTTCTGGCTTTTTCAAAGCGGTTGATCAAGTCAGGATGATTTTGATCAATCCCTGAATCAAGGATCATCACACGGGCTCCTTTGCCTCGAGTCACGTTCCATGCGGCTTCTACTTTTATGGCTTCTAAGCCCCAAGTAAAACTTTCTCTATAGAGATCAAGAGACCACGAGGTCGGTAAATCTGTTCGAGGAATTGAAAAAAACTTTTCTTCTTCAATCGCCAGAACATCGGGATGTTGAGCCAAAGTATCTATCGATGAACGATCACTGGATTCGATCACCATCATATCAAGATGATCGAGATAATCTTGAGTTCTTGCTTGTGTGCCAAAAAGACCGATCCCTCTTTGTGCCCCTTGGATCGACTCGGCCTTTGCCGCACGAAAACTTTCGGGAGACTTGAGCTGAATCAAATAACGTTTTCCTTCAGCAAAAACGTTGATTGAAATCAATAGTGTGATGATTAAACTGATCCAGCGTAAACGCTGGCCCTTAAGAATAGACCCCATATAGTCCCCTCCGTGAGATGTTGCTTAGAATTCCTTTTCTAAAAACTCTATTGATAAGTGTAGACCCAATTCTAGACTGGACCAAATTTTTTGTGAGTGCGTCACGAGAATTTAAAAGTAAAGATTCTTACGTCGACTGACTTCTAGGCTTAAACGGGCTTGCATTTTTTCGCGAATTTCAGAGCAGAGCTCTTCAACCAATTCAAGATCATCCGCTTGATCGGGTGAATAGGGAAGGGAGATGGGTTCCATAAAAATGATATGCCATTTTGCCGGCAAAGGAATGATATTGAGAGGGACAGGTATAACGATCCCTTTAAGATATTTACTGAGTTTCAAGCGAGCTAAATTAATATGAGTTTCTTCAGCACCTAAAATTAATGTGGGAATGATCGGACATTGTTTGGCAATGGCCATTCGAACAAAACCTTTTTTAAAAGTTTGTAAGTGATAGGCTTTTAGTGAGGGCTTAAAATTTCCATATTCCCCTTCAGGAAAAAGAACGAGAAGTTGTTTTTTATCTAATGTTTTTAGGCCATTTTTTTTTGTGGCCTCAATATAACCCATTCGTTTCATAATTTTTGCTGTGGTTTTAGATTTAAACCAAAGTTTATGGGTCAAGACTCTTGGCATTCGTTTTGTGGATTTATGAACATGGTGACCTAATAAAAGAGCATCAAAACCAGAATAACCGGAGTGATTGGGAGAAATAATTGCAGCACCCACTTGAGGAATATTTTCGCTTCCCTCAATTTTGATCCGAAAGTATCGGCTCATCATTTCAGCAAAGAGTTGAGGCATGACTCGATACATTAGTTGTTTTGAGTCCAACTCTTTGAGATTTTCCCAATATTCGTTATCTTTAAGAAACCATGCCATTTTATATTCCCATTCAAAGGATGTCCTCACAATGAAGCCGAGTTATTTATTATCCATCGATCAAGGTACAACCGGAACTACCGTATCTCTTTTCAACACTAAGGGGCAGCTGAAAGTTTCTCATAACCAAGAATTTCGGCAAATTTTTCCTCAGCCCGGTTGGGTGGAGCACAATCCCAATGATATTTGGCGTTCAACTCTCACTTGCTTAAAGGCTGTCTTTAGCAAAGCCAAAATAAAATCACAAAGTATTATCTCGATCGGTATCACCAATCAAAGAGAAACTGTGGTGGCCTGGAATCGTGAGACCGGTGAAGCGGTGGGAAATGCCATTGTTTGGCAGTGTCGAAGAACCACTGAAGCCTGCGATTGGCTTAAAAAAAGTGGTTATGAAAAAAAAATTAAATCGATCACAGGCCTAGTGATTGATCCTTATTTTTCAGCGTCTAAGATGCAGTGGTTTTTAAAGAATAACTTTGAAGCCAAAGATCTAGGGCGACGGGGACTACTCTGTTTCGGAACCATCGATAGTTTTCTCATGTGGAAACTCAGTGGTGGAGAAATTTTTGCGACAGATGTATCCAATGCCTCTCGCACCATGCTGATGGATCTTTCGACTCTCCAATATCATCCTGATCTTTTAAAACTCTTTGATCTCAAGCCAGAAATGCTTCCAGAAATTAGGCCCTCTGGAACCCTTTTTGGTGCGACTGATAAAGTCGGCCCCCTTGAGGCAGGCATCCCCATTACAGGTGCTATTGGAGATCAGCAAAGTGCTTTGTTCGGCCAGCACTGTTTTGCATTGGGCGAGGCTAAAATTACTTTTGGTACCGGAAGCTTTGTTTTGATGAACACTAAAAATCGTCGAATCTTTAGTGATCAAGGACTACTAACCACAGTCGCTTGGCAAATTCATGACGGCAATGCCGTTGACTATGCACTAGAAGGCGGAGCTTTTATTTGTGGTGCGGCTGTCCAATGGATTCGCGATAACCTCGGTTTTATTAAAAACAGCAAAGACATTGAACGATTAGCCAACAAAGTACCTGATTGTGGAGGAATACAATTTGTTCCGGCCTTCGCCGGTCTCGGCGCTCCCTTTTGGGATCCAAAAGTTAGAGGTAGTTTTCTAGGCCTAACCCGCGGCACCACCCGCGAACACATTGCTCGGGCTACTCTTGAGGCCATGGCTTTACAAAACTACGATGTAGTAAACACAATGGTAAAAGACTCTCGCATTTCTCTTAAAAAAGTTCGCGTTGATGGAGGAGCCTCTAGCAATAATTTGTTAATGCAGATGCAAGCCAACTTTCTGGGTGTTGAAGTCTTACGACCTAAAATGGTTGAATCCACTTCACTCGGAGCGGCCTTGATGGCTGGAATGGGAGCTGGCGTTTGGACCAATGTCGACGATATTCGTAAAATTGATCGGGTCGATAAACTTTTTACGTCACAGATGAGTGTTCGTGATCGGGATTTGAGAACAAAAGAGTGGTACAAAGCCATTACAGCTTTAAGAACCTATCACGGTGCTTAAAATTTTATAAAAATGGATTGATCAACGAATGAAACTGACAACTTCATTTCATCTCTGACCAAGCTAGACCATGGTCTAGTGGCGTCCTTATGATTTTTATATCCTGTCAGTGAGGATTTTTTGAGCCACTGAGTTCTGGTGTTAATACTTATTCTGACAGGTCCTCTGTGTTGACTCAGAACAAAGACTTTTTTGTCTGACACTGAGAACCACAACTTTGGCATACAAATTTTCAACTGGTCTTAGCTTTTTCCTAATCTCTGGGTATCATTAAAAAGATGAAAAAACAAAATTCTAAGGCCCTCCTTATTAAAATCCCTAAATCCTTCAAAAACGCCAGTTGTGGGCTTTTGCTTTTACTTTTAATACTATCGCCAATTAGTGTATTCGCTGAAAATTCTAAACTGGAAAGTGCAAGAATTAATTTTGAAAAAAAGAAATTTAAAAAAGCTCACAACCTGCTTAATGAAATACCTTTTGGTGAACTTGACCCCAAAAGGATGGCCTTGGTTGAATTTTTTCGTGGGCGAATATATTCCGAAGAAAATAAACACGAACTTGCCATAAAACACTTTGATAAAAGTATTCAACTCGGAACTCGCATTGAAGATATCGCTTATTACTATCGCGGCTTGTCTTTGATGAAGCTTAATAAAAATGAGCAGGCTATCCAATCCTTTGAAAAAGTGGAGCAGCTAGAAACTTCAGATTTTCTGCGTGAAAAATCAAAACTTCATCGTGCCGAAATTTTGGCGACCACACAATCCATCGATCAGGCCCGTGAACTCTATAAAAATCTTGAACATAAAATGCGTCGCAGTGAATTTTATCCTGATGTATTATGGGCACTTCTTAAAATTGATCTTAAGTTAAAAAAGAGATTGGATGCTTGTTTTTGGGGAAGAAAACTTTATAAAGATCACCCCAACTACGAACCCATCGCCCACTGGGGTCTGACTTGGAATGAAAATAAAGTAGAAGGTTCAGAAATGGACTGTAAAGATTCAGTAGATGATCAAAAAAAGAGGATCAAGCGACTGCAATGGATGGGAGCGAGTGAGAAAGCACGAGCAGAACTTGATGTTTTTGCTAAAACCAATATTGATTCTTTCACCAAAGATACGGTGATGGCTGAATTTTTGGTGAACGAAGGTTTGGTAGTTGAAGCCTTTAATAATCTCAAAAAATATTATAAAGAACCATCCAAAAAAAGGGATGAAGATTTTATCAGTCTGTTTGCAAAAGCCGCCGCGCGCGCTGGTGAGATTCAGGCGGCTACGGGGATTTACGATGAAGCCCACAAGACTTCCCAGGGTCGTAAAGGACAGCAGTATCTTTTTCAAGCCGCTCATCTTTGTTACCAGAATCAGGATTATGATGGAGCTCTTCGGCGCTTTGAAAATATTAAAAAAGTCTCACCCTCAAGCTCATACGGTAAGCAAGCCAATTGGTATATACCTTGGATTTATTATTTAAAAGGTCATCATCAGAAGTCTTATGAAATGTTGAAAACGGCGCTTAAAAATCGTCGCCGAACTCTCCCCAGTTTTGTGGGAGAAGATAAAGTCAAATACTGGATGGCGATGAATATGAAAAAGCTGGGAAATGAAGCTTTGGCCCAAGAGCTTTTTCTTGATGTCTCTCACGATCAGTATCTTGGTTACTATTCTATTGCAGCCGTTCATCGATTACGAGAGCTTGTCGGTTCGAGAGGGCTAGCGAGTCTTGAAGTCCATCAGTCGGCCAACCTGAACGAGAATTGGCTGCCTCATCTCCGTCACCCTGAACTCAATGTGATCAAAGAGGATGAAAATCAAACCCTTCTTTCTAAATTCAATGAAGCTTTTTACACCGAATGGGAAGGGCTTCCTTACATGCGTGAATATCTGGATATGAATCAGCCCACTCGTATCTACACCACGATGACAGAGCCTAAATTCCGCGACCATATTGAGAGAGCTCGGGAGCTTTCTCTCATTGGCATGAGTGATCTTGCCAAGTGGGAGCTTTACAGTGTTGAAGGCCGAACTAAAAATGAGGATTATTTAAAAACACTGATGTTTGAATATCATCGCAATGAAATCTTTCATCGCTCCTCCTATATTGGAACCACCCACTTTGGAAGAGCTCGCACCCATTTAGGGATTCAACTGGGAGCATCACTTTGGCACTTTGTTTACCCAAGAGCCTTTGAAAAAGATGTGATAAAGATGAGCCAAAAATCTTCAGTACCTCCTGAGTTTGTGTGGAGTATTATGAAAGCAGAAACTAATTTTAGGCCCGATGCAATGTCCCCCGTCGGTGCAAGAGGCTTGATGCAGGTGATGACCCATACTGGTCGCAAAGTCGCTTCCTTTATTGGCAAAGAAATAAAGCCCACGGATCTTTTTGAACCTTCTGTTGGAATTGAAATCGGCACAACCTATTTACAAAGAGTTCTTAAAAAGTTTGATCAAAAAATTCCTTTGGCGGCGGCCGCCTACAATGGTGGCCCTCATCGTGTTCATCTGTGGTTGCATCAATTTGGTGATTTAGAGATGGATGAATTTATTGAACACATTCCATTTCTTGAGACACGAAATTACGTCAAGAGAGTGACACAATATTACACCCTCTATAATTTGCTTTATAATAAAAATGCGGATGCTTCATCTTGGTTGAGTGAATCCGTCAATGTTTACCCACCCGGTCCACCTCCAACCCAAGAGAATTGGGATGCTCTATGACGGTAAAACAAAAAGGGCGAGTGAAGTGGTATAAAGAAGACAAAGGTTTTGGCTTTGTTGAAATCATTGAAGGGAAAGATGTCTTTCTTCATTCTTCTCAGGTGAGTGAGACTTTAAAGGCTGGTGACTTGGTCGAATTTTCAATCAAAGAAGGAAAAAAAGGGCCTGTCGCTACTGAAGTCAAAAAAATTGTAGGATAACTCTTCTGCCCTTGATTCAAATTAATTAGTCATTAGACGTAATAGATCCCTAAGAGGATTTGAGTCATGAGAAAAGTCAAAATAAAGGCAAAAGCCAGAACGATGAGATAAATATCGATCCTACGAGAATTTTTAGCGCTTCTTTCTATGGAAAACCGAATTTCCTTGAGCTTATGACTGGCCATAAATCCTTATCGGCGATTTTGTTAATTGTATAAACCCTTCCTCTTGCCGCCACAAGTAACTGTAGAGGTTGGTCTTTTTTTTCTCATAATGATACATTATTAAACAAAGAGAGTTTGAGACTTCCCTTTATTCTTTGGGGGTTTGGAACTTAATCAACCGGAGATATTTATGGCTTTTGAACAGGAAGATTTTAATTATTTCGACCTCTATCAGGAGAACACTTATCTTTCCGATATCGTCTTTCAATTTGTTGATAAAAAGTTCTCAAAAACGATCGATTTTGATCTTAAAAACTTTTCTCCCAGAGCGTCTGATGAAATCTTAAAATGGATGTGGCAAGCTGAAAGAAACCTACCCCGATTGGTGCAGTATGATCATTGGGGCAAACGGGTGGATCGTTTAGAAACGGATTCGGCCTGGCAGAGTTTACATGAAGTGAGCGCAGAAGAGGGTTTAGTCGCGATTGGTTATGAAAGACAGTCCCAAGAATTCTCTCGTTTGCATCAGTTTTTAAAACTTCTCATTTTTCACCCTTCTTCGGCCTTTTACTCTTGCCCGTTAGCGATGACGGATGGAGCCGCACGTGTGTTGGAGCAACAAAATGATTCTCGCTTTGCTGAGGTTTTTCAAAATCTCACCTCGCGTAAGAAGAATCAGTTTTGGACGGCCGGTCAATGGATGACAGAAAAGGCGGGGGGCTCTGATGTTTCCCAGTCAGAAACATATGCTGAATTCAAACAGGGTCGTTACTTTCTTTATGGCACAAAATGGTTTACCAGTGCCATAACAGCAGATGTTGCCATGGCTCTCGCCCAAACTGAAAAGCAGGGAATAAAAAAACTCAGTCTCTTTTTAGTCTATCTTCGAGATAAAAATAATCAGCTCGATCAAATTGAAGTCCTTAGGCTGAAAGACAAATTAGGAACCAAGGCCATGCCCACTGCAGAAATAAAGTTGAATGGCACCGAAGGTTTTCTGATTGGAGAGTGGGGAGAAGGGGTCAAAAACATAACGACAATTCTTAATATTTCTCGTCTCTACAATTCCGTTTGTGCGACCGGAACTCTTTACCGACTGCAATCTTTGATTCGTGATTACTCTCTAAAACGAACGGCCTTCTCTAAGAGGCTGATTGATCATCCCCTTCATCAATTAACACTGGCTCACACTCAAGCTATAGCGGCTGCGAGTGTTCAGATGGTTACGGCCCTCGCTCT
>JBGSSY010000289.1:0-11016 GCA_041736775.1 Bdellovibrionales bacterium
TGAACGGCCGACATAATCTCAGCGAAGGCTGAAGGTCCACCAAAATGGCTTGCGGCCCCACCAATCACGGCTTGCATATCCATCAACGCCACCATGGCTCTTGTGGCTTTCGGACAAGGAAGGGTTATTTTTTCACCCTGAGAATTTTTAATGTCTCGAGAGAAAAGAAGAGGTTTGTTGGGATTACCATGCAATTGAGATTCGATTTTGAGTGTTTCCATGGCCAAGAAGTACCTTCATTGAGTCAGAAAATCAATGATCTTAGAAGGCCAAAGCCGACTTAAAAAAGCTGAGATACTTGAGTAAAAATCATTTGAAATGAGAATCAGGGTACTTAGGACTTAAGTGTTTCTTCTTTTATGATTTTTCCCTTTTCAAGGTGGGTGACTTTATGGGCGAGCTCAATTAAGTCTTCACGATCATGGGTGATCAAAAGTGCAGGGCATTGTAACTCCAAACAGACCTTTTTAAGAAGTGTTCTTGAGCGAGAGCGAAGGGACTCATCGAGAGCTGAAAATGGTTCATCGAGTAAAAGCATTTGCGGTCGATAAATCAAGGCGCGGGCTAGAGCCACCCGTTGTTTTTCTCCCCCAGAAATCTTTTCGACTGAAGATTTTAAAATCATTTCCAACTCTAAAGTTTGCACTAAAAAATCAAAATCCTGTTTCCAATATTGGTGTTTTTTTGTATCCACCGGAAAGAGAATATTTTTTTCTACACTCATATGAGGAAAAAGACAAAAATCTTGAAACACTACTCCGAGGTTGCGTTCAGCAGGAGACTTAATACCAAGATTTTCTCCTTTAAAATTCCATTGAACTTGGGCTTGTGGATCAAGACCTAATAAGCCATGAAGGATTGTAGTCTTTCCGGAACCCGAGGGACCCCATAGCACAGTAATGCCTTGATCGAGCAGCACCCAATTTTTGATTTCAATAGAGAATTCATCAAAATCACGATGAAATTTTTCGACCACTGACATAGGACAATCCTTGAAAGACAAGAAAAACAAAAACAGCTGGAAAAAGCAAGGGCAATACAAGGGCCAATGCCGAGTTTAATCGGTAACTGGTCATAAGATCCTTCATTTCAAGAGCAAGACTGGGAGTTTGTGAAGAAGAGAGAAGAATTTCAGCCAATGCAAAATCTCCTAAAGCCCATAAGCCGGCAAGGGCACTTAATAAACAAATGTGTGGAATCATTTGAGGCCAAATAATTTTAAGAAAAATCCGATTCCATGGGACTGGAAATGTTTCTGCCACAAGAATTTGGGACGAAAGACTTTTTAAGTGGCGATCCATTGAAAGACGATAGAGATAGGGAAAAAAGAGTAACGAAAGTCCTAATGATGTTTTAAAAAGACTCACCACTCTCCCCTCTCCTCCCATCAGAAGTAGAGAAAAACCAACCACAACCCACCCGGGATTCATCCACGATAAAAGAATTTGAGATTTTTTAGTGCTGAGAAAACAAAAACTCACCATTGAAAGCCAGATCAACATAAAAAAACCGGTGAGGAGTCCAATGATTAAAGAGACCCTCATCGCTGGCAAAGAATCTTTTAAAACAGAGAGGCTGGTAAAAATAAAAAAATTCTTAAAGAGAATTAAAAACAAAAGAAGACTTGGGGTTAATGCACAAATCAAAAGTGTAAAAGAACCTAAACTGGTCATCCAAAGAGTGGCATCCTGATTTTTTTGCTTTTCAAAATGAGGCGTATTTTTCATTAGTCGTGAAGCTAAAAAAAGAAGAATGGAAAGGCTTAAAACGTAGGGCAGAATCGATCCCCAATCGCCCGAAAAAATTATTTTCTCATAGATATAGACCTCTATGCCACCATAAGTAGTCCCGCCAACAATTAAGGGAACTGAGAAACTAAAAAAATAAAGGACCATCAAATAAAAGCCCAGGCTCATCCATTCGGTTCTCAGTTCTGGCAGCAGTCCTTTCAAAATAAAACGAGTGGGATGGACCCCACTGACCAGAGAAAGTTTATACCAATCCGAGGTGGTGTTAAAAATCAACTTCTCTATAAGGAGAGAAACTAATCCAACATTCATCATGGTGTGAAAAAAAACAACTCCCCATAATCCGGTGGGTAGAAAACCAAAAAGATCAGAGAATAAAACAATAATTATAATCACTGGTAAGAAGCTTGGAACAATTGCAAAAAGGCTAACCCAATCAAAATGAGTGGGCTTGATCATCCCTCTGAGCTTAAGAAAGCCAAGGGCTCCTAAAAAACCCAATACGAGAGTAAAAAAAGTACTTAATCCCGCTTGCAATAAAGCACCTTTGAGAACCGTTAAAAGAGTCGGATCCCAAATAAATTGAATCTGCTCGACATAAAAGAGCAGGTAGACCACTGGAAAAGAGAGGATAAAAAGTAAAAAAAGAAAGACAAGATTTCTTAGTAGAATACGGTTTTCCATTGATTCACTAATTCTTTCTTTTTATTAATCAGACGTAAACTTTCAATCGGATCGAGATATTTGACATTGTCAGGCCCAATAAAATCAGAATCATGGAGAACTTTTTTAGAGACCGGAAACATATAGTTTTTGTTCATTAATATTTTTTGCACTTCTTCTTTCATCAGGAAACGAGCAAAAAGCCGAGCTTGATCACAGCGCTGACAAAAACTGGGGATCGCAGCGTATTCGACTTGAATGGGGTGAGGCTCATTAAATACAACAGCCTTATAACCATCATCACCCTCTTCGACTTGATGATAAAAGGGCGAACTAAAATAAGAGAACACAAAAGTTTCATCAGACATTCTAAACAGACTGTAACTGCTTGACCAAGAAGGCGGCATAATCTTGATTGATTTTTTGAGCTGGGTCAGATACTCGAATCCTTTCTTTTCACCTTTGACAGCGAGTACCCAGAGCAAAAATTGTAAGCCCGGCGAACTCATTCTTGGATCTTGCAATATAAGGCGGTTTTTAAATTCAGGTTTCAAAAGATCATCGAGACTTTCGGGGATTATATCTACGCCTTCACGATACACAAAAGTCATCGGGCCCCAATCGTAAGCTAAAAAATCGTGATACTTAGAGCCTTTTGGAAGAATAGAATCTTTCACCTGATTGTTAAACTCTCTGATATCCTGCCACTGAAAAACTTTTCGGGCCTCGTGAATTGAAAATTGGTCAAATCCAATGACTAGATCGGGCTTATCGATATGTCTTTTGAATTTTAATCGCTCAAGAATGAGGCCTGCGTTACCAGCGTTGATCCAACGAATTGTCAGTCCTGTCTCTTTTTTAAAAAGTTCAGCGATCTCTGGACCCGCTCCCCACTTTTGTAAAAAGGACGAATAAGTCATGATCGCTAAAGATTGGTCGTCTTCTGTTATTGTTTCTTTAAAAAAAATCTCAGGTAAAAAGAGCAGAAATAGGGTTATCGCCAAAGCAATCAAATAGGTGATTAAAGATTTGTAGTTCATTATTTACCAGAGTAATCCACGACGACTCTTGAAAAGATAATAGTCCAAACCGAGGCAACGACCGGCGCCAATCAAAAAGAAAAGTAAATGGATGTAGAGTAAATAAATTTGCCCTGAGCCAACCACCAATTCAAAATAGAGAAATATGTGAAGTGAAAGGAAAACACCAAGAAGGCTGGTAATACGCACACCAAGACCAAGCACATAAGAAACACCAATGAGTCCCTCAATAGTCAGTAAGACGTAAGTCATAACCAGCCATTGGGATTGAATAAGGCTCTTGAAAAGTTCGAAGTAAAGCCCTGATGCCAAAACATGGGCTTCGCTCAGATTGAGTTGTTCACTGATATAAGCGTGCTCAAGATAACCTTTTTGTAAACGAGCACTTAATAGCGAGAGGTATTGATAGCCGACAACAATTCGAATCAGGGCCACCGGCCACATGTGACCAACATACTTTATACTTTCAAAAAACGAGGCTAGCATATGGGGCTACTTTCTCATGTTTCATCTTTAACACCAATCATTTTTTACCCCACCCTTAGTCGGATCTCGTTTTTGTCGGGAATTGGGCTGCTTAAGAAGACTCCAAGCGGAATTCAACGTAAAATATCCCTATGGAAGTGATCAAAGCCAAAGCCAGCGAATGGCCAGAAATTAATGATTTTCTCGTTAAAAACCTAAGACCACAATCATCATGGAGCCTGCGTGATGAGTATCCCCTCGCGTTCTCAGAAACCAACATGAAAAATGTTCATCTGATTCGTGACCAAGAAAAAATCATTGCCCACGCTGTCATTGAACCCATGATTATTAAAACACCATATCATTTGTTTAAAGTCGCTTTGATCGGAAGTGTTGTTACTGATCCCGAACATCGTGGTCAAGGTCTCAGCAAAAAAATTATTCAAGAATGTCTGCAATCCGCTCATGATCAATCTTGTGACTTTGCCATTCTATGGACAGACCTCTACAATTTTTATGCACAAATGGGCTTTGAACTGGCGGGACATGAAGTCGCCCTTCATTTCGGAAAAAACTTTAAGGGACATATCAAACCCCAACTTAAAATTCTTGAAACCAATAAAGTCTCCGCAGAGGCCTTGCTTAAAGTTTACAACAAACACAGTCTAAAAAGTATTCGATCACTGACTGATTTACAAAAATATCTCTCCATTCCCCAATCTCAACTTCTTACTGCCTGGAATCAACTCACCAACGAAATCGAAGCCTACTGTGTGATTGGCAAAGGGGCTGATTTTTACAATTACATTCACGAATGGGGCGGACAAGTCTCTTCAGTTCTTTCTTTAATTCAACACAAGTGGCAACAGTCCCAAGGAGAGTTGACTTTAATTACTCCTCCCCAGTGCACCAACATGATTCGCCAAGCTCAAGCCCAAGGCGCCGAAAAAACCACAGGTATTTTGGGTATGATCAAAATGATCAATCCCGTCTCTTTTTGCAAAAAAATAAAAAAAGGGGCTCGCCATCAAGGCTATAGTGATTTTATTTTTGATTATCACGAAGGTCGTTATTATTTTGGAAATACCGATGAAGTTTACAAAACAGATTCTGATCAAGATATTATTCGAATGACTTTTGGTCCCATGTCTCTGGACGTGATGCACCCCTTTCACCCCTCGGTTGAGGCCACCCTCAAAGAGATCTTTCCCCTTCCCTTCTGGGTTTGGGGTTGGGACTCAATATGAATCTCAGAGGGACGTACACTTACGGACTTCTCTTTTTATTGGTTCTTGGTTGTATTAAGGAGCCTCGTCCCAGTTCTCCCCTCGGTCCTCCCACAACTGTCGAAGAAATTGAATTTGTCCAATCTAAAAGTATCTCAAAACTTGATCCCTATAGCGTTGAACCCCAACAACGTGTTCATGGCATTGAAACCATAGAAGTGATTAGCTCTCAAAATCCAATTAAAAATCTTTCCCAAGAGTGGGTGGTTGAAGTCACTGAAGTTGAAAATTTTGAAAATCGAAGACTACTAACTACTTTAAAGTCCGTGAGTGATAAAACTTTAACTGATCAATTTGTTTATGAAGTTAAAAATGTCTATGCCATTCCACAGCTTCAAGGTTTTCAAATTCTTCAACCTTTAAAAATCAACTCGGAGGAGCTTCTTTCTTTTCTCAAAGAGCAAAATCAAAAAAACTCTGAACTCAACAGCTTCAATCAGGCCGAAGACAGTATTGAAGGGATTGCATTTCATAATCTAAAATCTCAGGAGGTGACTTTGAAAGCTCCTCCGCGTGTTCAAAAGTCTAAAGACTGCCAAGGACTCAGCCAGTGTCAAATGAGTGCTGATAAAATCACCTACGATGTGGTCTTTCTTTTTAATAGTGGAAAAACTCAGACTCACAATGTCGAGTGGTTCATCAGTCACCAGGTTCCCTTTTTTGCGGGCATCCTCAAACAATGTGCCACTACAATTATCCCGGTGGATAGCGCACGGGTTCTTGTGAAGCAGTGCTCAGAAGTGGTTGATTTCAAACACCGTTAATTTCTTGCCGTCAGACTGAAGTTGAATGTTTTTAACCTTTATGAAATAGTGAATTGTCATTTTATAAAGGATGGGACATGAAAAATATTGCAGTCATCTTATCTGGTTGCGGTCACAGAGATGGTAGTGAAATAACCGAGGCTGTTTCAACCTTGGTTTCTCTATCAATGATGGGAGCTGATATTTCTTGTTTTGCACCCGATACTTTTCATCCATCCATTGACCATTTGACGAAAGACTCACAAGAAGCAAGAAATGCTCTGCATGAAGCCGCTCGTATCAGCCGAGGAAAGGTTAAAAGTCTCACCGAACTGAATCCCGAATCATTTGATGCTCTCATTATTCCCGGGGGTCAGGGAGCTGCAAGTCTTCTTTGTGATTGGCTGGAAAAAGGGATTCGCTGCAAAGTTCTGCCTGAAATCGAAAGAATTGTTAAAGAATTTTACCAACAGAGCAAACCAATTGGCGCCATTTGTATTGCCCCTGTCATTCTCGCAAAAGTCCTTGGACGACATGAGATCACTCTCACCTTAGGTCAGGATCAGAAGTTAGCCCAAGAACTTGAAAAGCTGGGTTGTATCCATGAGAGCTGTGAAGTTGAAGATTATATCACCGATCGCGCCCATAAAATTGTGACAACCCCCGCTTATATGGATGACAAGGCTTTACCCCATCAAGTTTTTAAAGGAATATCAGGACTGGTTAAAGAAATTTGGGAGATGTCATGAAACACGTTGCACTTATTTTTGGAGGCCCCAGTGCCGAACACGAAGTTTCGTTGGTGTCGGCAAAAAATATTTATCAGGTGCTCAAAGAAACATCCCTTGAAGTCAGTTTGATTGGAATTACAAAAAATCGCGTCTGGAAGTTGATAAAAGGTGATGATCTTCTGAAAACCAACTTTGTGACCCCGCTTGATCTCAACAAGGTTGGATCAGAAATTAAGTTATTCCAAAATAACAATCATATTTATATCGAGGATCTCCATCACCGTCACAAAAACCCACAACCGGTCGAAGTTGCCTTTCCCATTATCCACGGCCCTTTTGGTGAAGATGGTCAACTTCAAATAGAACTTAATGAAATCGGACTCCCTTTTGTGGGCTGCGACTCTCTATCTTGCGAAAACAGTTTTGATAAAGGAAAGACAAAAACAATTATGGCTTCAAAGGGAATACCCCAAGCCCGATTTTTGACTTTTACTACCTCTCCTTCATTCACCGAGGTGAAAAATCAATTGGGTCTGCCTTTTTTTGTCAAACCAGCGAACATGGGATCTTCGATTGGAATTTCAAAAGTGAAAGGCGAAGACTCTTTTCAGAAAGCCATTAATGACGCCTTTCTTCACGATTCAAAAATTGTAATCGAAGAAAGTATTACGGGACGAGAGATTGAGTGCGCTCTTCTAGAAGGACCGGAGCTTAAAGCCTCTGGCCTTGGTGAAGTTGTTCCTAAACATGAATTTTATTCTTACGAGGCTAAATATCTTGATCCCAACGGCGCCGACCTGATTATTCCGGCGAAGTTAGATCAGAAAATCTCTGATCAAATCCGCTCTCTTGCGATTGACTGTTTTAAGGCTTTGGGCTGTCGAGATTATGCAAGAGCCGATTTTTTTCTAACAGCGGATCACAAAATCTATTTTAACGAGATCAACACACACCCCGGATTTACTAATATTTCTCAGTTTCCGATGCTTTGGAAACAGGAGGGTGTCGATTATAAAACTTTGATTCTGACACTCCTCAACCAAGCTTACTCACGAAGCTAAATAAACCTGTATACAGTTATCCTGAATACAGGACCGTATTCAGTAATGTATACGGATTACAGTGAACCGTTTTCGGTATACGGTACTGTGTACAGTATACCGTCCTGTATACAGATAACAGATTACCGTAATCTGAATATGGGAAAGTTTACTGAGTACTCGATTTTCTTCTTTATTTTTTGATGAACACTTTCAGAGCCGCTCGAAAGTAATTCAATAACTTTATTGGGTGTGGATCAGAGTTTTCCTGATTCTGATAAATTCCCACCGACCCCGAAAACGAGTAACTCAAATAACAACTTAACAAAGCATAAGGAGCCATCCCTGGTCCAAAAAATTCGATGGCCATCACAGCACAGGCAATTGGTGTATTCGAAGCTCCTGCAAAAACAGATGCAAACCCAAGTGCTGCTAAAAAAGAAAAAGAGAGGGGCAAAATTTGACTTAATGCGCTTCCCAGAGTGGCTCCTATAAAAACCAGGGGAGTAAATTCTCCACCCTTAAAACCTGAACCAATTGTCAATGTGGTTGCAATGGATTTAAAAAATGGTTTCATTAAACTAACCGGCTCTTCAATGGCATTTTTAATTTGTGGAAGACCAAGACCGACATACTCAAATGTCCCTAACCCATAAAAAAGAAGAAGAACCAATATTCCTCCGAGGACTGGTCTGAGGGGAGGATAACTCACAAATCGTATGAGACTCTTTTCAAACCATTTTGTGGTGTGAGTAAAAAATTGTGAAGCACTCCCAAAACAAAGTGCGGCCAACGCCACAAAAAATAAAACAGAAAAAGAAAAGTTTGGAATCTCTGGCATTGGATAGTGCGTATGAGGAGCCTTTAAAACAAGTGTAGTTCCATAGCCCACAAAGGAGGCCACAAAACTTTGAAACCAAAAACTGACCTTCAACTTATTAACAAAAATAAATTCCATACCAAATAGAAATCCAGCCCAGGGTGTACCAATCGCAGCGCCAAAACCAGCGGCCGCACCAGCCGATAAAAGCTGACTTCTCTCTTTGTCTGTCAGAGTAAAAAGTTGAGTCAGTTGATCTGATAAGGACGCACCCATTTGAATGGCTGTTCCCTCTCTTCCCGCTGAGCCGCCAAAAAGATGAGTGAGAATTGTCCCCAGAAAAATCAGGGGAGTGAGTCGCAAAGGAATTCTTTTTTGAGAGTGGTGGATCTCTTTTAAAATCACAGAACTCCCATTTTTAACATCTTGTCCCCAACGTTCGTTGACCCAAACAATAAAAAAACCAATCAAAGGAAGGCCAAAAAGAAGCATCCGGTTGGAATTTTGGAATTGAGTAGCCCAGTCGAGAACCCGTAAAAACAGTGAAGCGGCTGATCCTGACAAAAGACCACTCAAAAAACAGAGGATCAACCAACGCAGATAATAGTTTATTTTTGATTTCATGGCGCACTCCTACCTTGTTTGGGTAGGTGTCATTAGCACGACCTCATTGAGAGCGGCGGTTTAAGGCAGACCCCATTGCCTGAAATCATAAGATAACCTGCCCCCTTAAAATGGGCAAGTCAGTAAACTTAATTATTCATTCTTAAAGCGACTGAGAGCTTTTTTATGGAGTTCTCCGAGCCATAATTTTTTAAATACCTCATCTTGAGTTTCATCACACTTTAATATTTCCCGCGAGCTTTCAACTCCTAAATTTCGATTCTTTTCAAAAAGCTCAAAACATTTGTTGAGTCCATCAGGGGCCAAAACAATATGGTCCACTAAACCTCTTTTTTGAGCCTCATAGACATTGATTGTTTCGGCACCGATCAACCAACGTTTTAAAGTTGCCTCGCCCAGACGAGTGGTTAATCGCTCTTCGGCTCCCCATCCGAGAGTGAGTCCTATTCTTCTCTGCCAAAGTCCAAAAAGAGCTTTGGGTGTAGCAACCACCTCATTAAAACAACTGAGAAGTTCGACTCCACCGCCTAAACAAGGCCCATTCACATAGGCAACCTTTAGAACATCAAGTTGAGCTAAAGTGTGAAGAGTTTTAGAAATTTTACGATTGATTTTGAGTCCGTCTTTTTTACTTTCCAATTTTTGATAAAGAGCTAAATTTCCGCCGGATGAAAAAAAAGGACCTTCATGACTTAAGAGGATCGAATCAAAGGTTTCTTGATCATGAATCAATTCATCCAACTCCTCAACAAGCCAAGGGCTTAATGAATTTTGAGTGGAGCGATCGTCCAAGGTGATATGTAAAGTGTTTTGCAGAATCTCAAACTTAAGCCGCGGCACGATCTAAAAGATATTTGTAAACAGTGACCTGTGAAACAAACTCTAGCCCTGCTTCTTGTTTAGCTTCATTATCTTTATTCACCCAAACTACCCTTGCACTGATCGTTCTTTCTTTATTAATTTTTTGAAAATTAAATTTCAGCCGAATAATATCACCGGCATGGAGACCTGTTAGATTTCCCTCAATTCGAATGCCACTGCGAGAGATGTCATTGATCATTGACTCCGTTTTAAAATCAGAGCGGTAACACTCAACGGTTGCTTGTTCCCTGACTTTAAATCTTTCATCTTTTCTTTGCTTCATATTCTCTTGCAGAAAACTATTTTTGATCAAGCCAGCCAATTGAGCTTCATCATAGGGTTTCTTCAAAAAGTAGAGACCTTTTAAATGACTAAATTCGTGCAACTTAAAATCGTTGGCTAATTGACCTAAGACAATAATGGGGCCCTTAAAATTATATTTACGAATTTGATCAACTAATCTAAAAATAATTTTGCTCACCTGGTTAGTCTCTAAAATAAGGACATTGAGCTTTTCATCTATTGCAGTTTGCATAAGCCCAGGGTGTACGGCGGTAAGGCTAAGATCTTTTTGTTCGCCTCTTAAAAACTTAAGTTCCTCTTTAATTTTAGTTAATCGGCCTTGATCTTGGCCAATTATTGCAATCCTCATACACTATCCCCCAAGACATTGCCGAGACTATTTATGTAAATAATTTTACATCAACTTGATTGAATACCACTACTGCTTGTCTCATTTTGATTCGTAATAAAATTTTTAAATACCGTTAAGCAGCGTTTCGTAAACCTTTGTTTTAGAAATAAATCGAAGTCCAGCGGAACGATCGTTCGTGCCGTGATCGCCTGCTGTCCAGACAACTTCAGCGCTCATGGTTCTGTTTTTGCAAGTGGTGTTGGTGCAAAAAATCAAGCTTTTGAACTTTCATATTATTTTACAGCGTCAGATTTCTACCAAGAAACCAGCAACGGTTTTGAAAATTATAATTTTGCTCGCG
>JBGSSY010000299.1:0-3060 GCA_041736775.1 Bdellovibrionales bacterium
AGCATCCAACATGATAAAAAGTTCGAGATAGTTTTCATTGACGGGGGGACAGGTGCTTTGAATGACAAAAACACTATCACCTCGTACACTCTCATGGATTTCTACTTGAACTTCACCATCGGCAAAGCGAGTGATCTCGCAGCTTCCGAGGCGAACCCCAGCGGAACGAGCCACTTTTTCAGCAAAATCTAAGTTCGAAGTTCCAGAGAAAATTTTGATTTGGGACATGACTCACCTTGTTAGCATTGTTTGTTTTTAATGTAAAATATCAAATTATTCCATTTAAAACTAATTAGAGGTGGTTTTTAAGAACCTCAACAAAGGCTCGCATCGCTTTACCGCGATGGGAGATTGCATTTTTTTCAGCCGAAGTCATTTCTGCTAATGTGCGAGTCTCTCCCGCCGGAATAAAAACAGGATCATAGCCAAAACCACCACTTCCAGAACTTTTAGTGGCAATGTCACCTTCGAACTTTCCTTCAAAATGAAAAAGTTCATGGCTTGGGCTCATCGCAACAAGACTGCAGTGAAAGTAGGCTTTGCGATTGGTCATGGCGCGAATCTGCATCATCTTTAAAAGTTTGGCATTGTTTTCAGAGGGTTGTGCGTTGGCACCCGCGTAGCGTGCCGAGTGAATTCCCGGGAGTCCACCTAATCCTTCAACCACGAGACCCGAGTCATCAGCGACGGTCCACGAATCGGGTTTCACCGCATGAAGGGCTTTGGCTTTAAGGGTCGCATTAGCCAAAAAGGTGTCGCCATTTTCTTCGGGCTGAGAAAAAAAACTCAGTTCCGATTGGATGTGGATATCTAAGTTCATTCCCTTCAGAAGGTTTTGAAACTCAGCGATCTTACCTTTGTTTCCCGTTGCCAACCAAAGTTCCACTAGCGATTTCCTAAGGGGTTAATGCCTAATTGTTTCAGAGTTTGTTTTTGCATCTCGTGCAATTCTTGGCAGCCTTTATTGGCGAGGTTGAGCATTTCTAAAAATTGTTTTTGCGAAAAAGAATTTTCTTCAGCAGTGGCTTGAATTTCGACCAATTGAAGTTCGGAGTTGATGACAAAATTACTATCGGTCTCAGCGGCACTGTCTTCTTGGTAGCAGAGATCAAGAAGAGTATGGTCTTCAAGAATTCCGACGCTAATAGCAGAGATCATATTTTTTATGGGATTTTCAGGAATTTGTTTTTTATTGAGAAGATAGTCAACAGCCAGTGAGAGAGCCACAAAAGCACCGGTCACGGCAGCCGTTCGGGTGCCACCATCGGCTTGAAGAACATCACAGTCAATTGTGATCTGAACATCTTTGAGCTTGTAAAGGTCAACACAACTTCGAAGAGAGCGACCAATCAGTCGTGAGATTTCTTGAGAGCGACCGGATTGTGCGGTTTTTTCGCGATTCATTCGTTCGTGAGTGGAGCGAGGAAGCATGCCATACTCGGCGCTGACCCAGCCGCGGTCTTGCCCTTGAAGCCATTTTGGTAAATGACTTTCAATACTGGCGTTGCAAACCACTTGCGTGTGACCAAATTCAATCAGAGCGCTGCCTTCAGCATAGCGATTGTAACGGGGTGTGATTTTTACGGGCCGAAGTTGATCGAGGGATCTTTTATCGTGTCTGAGCATGCTCGGGTTTTAGAACGCCCGAGGGAAGTTTGTCCATGTTTTTCGCGTAGTCTTTTAACGAGTGATGAATTTTATGAGCGATTCGCTCCTGCTCACCTGGTTGCAGCAATTTATTTCTCTCTTCTGAGTGAGTAAGGTATCCCACTTCCACCAAAACAGCGGGCATTTGATTTTGACTGAGAACGTAAAAGGGACCTTGACGAATCATTTTATTTTTCTGGGGAGACCAATTTTTACGCATGAAAGTGCTGATCTGATAACTTTTAAGAATTCGATCGGTTTTTTTCAGATCAAAGAGAATACTTTCAACATCACCCAGAGGTTTATCATTGTGATTCTGGCTCATTAACTCTTCATAATGGGCGAGTTGCATGGATTCTTTGTTCATGGGCAGTTGGTTTTGAATATAAAACTCAGCCCCTTTGGCCTTGTCGCTGGGGTTAGCGTTGATGTGGATGCTCAGAAAAATTTGGCTGTTAAATTCTTCCGCCATTTTCACTCGATTTTCAAGGCTGAGCTCGTGATCGCTTTGGCGCAAAATTTGGGGTTGAAACAGAGGGTCTTTTTTAAGAATCTCATAAAGTTTCTGGCTAATTTTAAGCGCCAGCTGCGACTCTTTGATATGCTTAAAAGTCGCCCCCCGATCATTCTCTCCCCCATGCCCTGGATCGATCGTGATTCGTAGAGCCCCTTGGGCCTGGAGACTTAAAAACAGAATCATCATAACCTTAAACATCATCACTCCATTTTAACATTGGCTTTGGCTCTTGGGTTTTTTTTCCGTTAATTCAAGTCCATGGGAGGGGATTTTTCACCCTCAGTTTCTTTAGATCTTTTTAGGGCGTTTGTACTGGTTTTTTTAAGTGTACTTAACAATCAGTGGGTTCAAGGTCTTTTATGAGAGCGGGCTCCTGCCCTCGCTGGGGTCGCCTGCGGCGAACGCGTCACGCTCCCCAGAGTCTCATAAAAGACCTTGAACCCACTGATTGTTTTGCAACAGAAAACCCCATCAAACAGAGTTTTGAAGGAAAAAAACGATGGGGATCGGGTCGTAAAAAATGGCTCAATTTTTAGGCAAAAAAAAGACCTGGTCTTGGGGGAGCCAGGTCAAAAGGGGGGGGGATGGGATCTGACTCTCTATAGAGCAATCCCCAGGCCAATGGTCCCAAACAACTCCAGAAAATTACCAAGCAAATTCAATACCTTGGGCCAGCATGCTCGAGCGTTAGTTGAGCCATTATTATCATGTGACATAAATTGTTAGCCACTCATCCTTTTTTCAGTTCCTTCTCAAGGTCTTTCTAGTTTTTGTGGGAGCTCTAAATGGCTGGTAGTAGAGATCCATGGTATTTTGAATTCAAATAACCGCACTTCTGTAGGATCTTTAGGGCAAAGTATTGCATATCCCTGTATCCATAGGCCTGCCACTTTAAC
>JBGSSY010000317.1:0-3778 GCA_041736775.1 Bdellovibrionales bacterium
GCGTAGGACTGAAAGACCATCCCAAGGTTTCTTTTTTCTGGAGGAACAAAATAATCTTCATCGGGTGAAGAGACTAATTTTTCTCCAATATATATTTGGCCTTGGTTATTTTTTTCGAGTCCAGCCACCATTCTCAAACAGGTCGTTTTTCCACATCCTGAGGGGCCTAAAAAACTGACGAATTCTCCATCATTGATTGTAAAATCAATGCCACGAATAATCTTTGTTGATCCATAATTTTTAGTCACACTCTTAAATTCTACTGAACTCACTTTTATTCCTTTATAAACCGTATCGACCGGAAGAGATTTTTTTTATAAATAGATTGAGCAAAATAACGATCACAACAATGGAGAGTGCTAAAACAGCGGCTGACCCACCTGTTGGGTCAGCGTACTCTTGCATTTGAAAAATAAGTGTTCCCACTGTTTCACGACCAGGACCGGTGAGTAAAATAGTCATAGTTAACTCACTGAGGGCTGGCATAAAAACTAAAAACCAACTGGCAAAAAGTGAAGATTTTAGAAGTGGCACCCAGATAAAGCGAAAAGTCTTTAAAGTTGTGGCTCCAGAAACCTGAGCAGCCTCAGCGAGACTGTTATCAATCTGTGAATATCCATCACCTAATGTTTTCATGGAAAGGCTTAGATATTTAATCATATAGGCCAGCCAAAGAAGGGCTAGTGTGTTGTAAAGAGAAGGTAAGATAAAGAAGAAATGTCGGCTAAAGGTGAGAATTAAAGCGAGGGCAACTACTGTTCCTGGAGTTGAGTAAGGGAGAGAAGCAAAAATCTCAAGCCAACGACGCCCTCTTATTTTTGTCTTCCAACGTAAATAAGCCAAAATAAGAGCTAAAAAAGTTGAAAGTGTTGCCGCCATAAATCCTAAATAAAAGGAATTGGCAAAGGCCCTCAGGGTTTCATCCATTTGAAAAAAAACAGAATTAAAATGTTTCAAACTAAAATTCAGACCAATGACACCCGGCTGATCGGCAAAAGCTGTCAATGTTAGGGCAATAAGTGGTAAAAATAAAATTATAAACAGGAGTATCAGGATTAAAAAGAAAATTGGATTTTTTAACGACTTAAGCTCGATCTGACTGGTCCTCTGGGCTTTACCAGAAACGATGACATAACCTTTCCCTTGCAAATGTTTATTCTGAATAATCAGTAAAATAAAAGCGATGACAAGTAACAATGAAGACAGGGCAACAGCTTGGTAGATTCCCTTCATACTGCCCATTTTTTGAAAAGTATAAATTTGAGTGGTCAAAAGATAGATTCTGGCTGGACTTCCAATCAGCGCCGGGACACCAAAACTCGCCAGCGCCCCTAATAAAACCAGAACAAAAGAACTCATTAAAGAGGATCTCATCAGTGGCAAAGTAATTTTGGTAAACACTTTTAGGGGGCTGGCTCCGGAGAGGCGTGCCGCCTCTTCCAGTGAGGGATCCATTCGATCGAGAAAAGAAAGTGAAGAAAGGAGCACAAAAGTGTAAAGAAATGTCGTTTCAACCCAAATCAGTCCTGCGTAGGAATAAATATTAAAAATTGAATCTCCCCAAATTGTATTCAAAATTCCTGTTTGGGGATTTGCCAAATATATCCATGCCATTGCACCGATATAAGGTGGGATGGCGTAAGGCAGACAAAACCAAGTGCGAAATTTTTTTTGGCCAGGAAGATCTGTTCTCGAAAATAGCCAAGCTAAAGGTATTGCGATGATCATGCTCAACAGTGCAACGGCTAAAGCCACAAAAAGAGAGTTTTTAAAGGCAAGGAGTGCACTGGGATTTTTAAAGATCGTCTGAAAATAATAAAGGGTCAGTTCACCTTTAGGAGTCAGGGCCTTTAAAAAAAGGTTAACAAACGGATAAACACAAAGCAAAAAGACGAGAATCAGAGCAAGGCTCAAAAAGAGTTGGCTCTTTTTTCTTTTGATCAAGTTGAATGGAAAAGAGTGAGGCGTCTGACTCATATTATTCAAAACAAAGCCTCAGTCATCTCTTCCTTGAGAGTCTCTCGATTTTTAACCGTGTGATCAACAAATTCCTCGGACCACTGAAAAAGTGTCGTTTTTAAATTTTTAAAATCGGGAGCCCCTTGGGGAGCTGGAAATTCTGGATAGGGCGAGTACATGTAAGAGCGTGTGACCACCTTCTGCCCTTTGTCAGTAAAAAGCCAATCCACCACTTTTTTAACGTTCTCCCGAGGATTTTTTTTATTAAGAAGTGAAAGGACGTTATTATGAACAATCACACCATCTTCGGGATAAACGATAGAAAAATCAGTGGGTTCATTCTGAAACCGAAGAAGATTTTCCAGCAAAACCCAGCCCACCGGTCGTTCTTGATTCTGTATTCGACGAAGAACGGCACTGTTGCCTCCTTCACTGAGGGCGCCATTTTTCTGCAGTTTTTTAAAAAAATCTTTTCCATAAGCTTTAAGAAGAAAAGCAATGCTGGTGAAATTGGTCCCTGAGGCTAAGGGACTTCCGGTGGTGAACTTTTGAAACCAGCGAGGTTCGATCATTTCTTTAAAAGATTTTGGCGCTTGATCGGCTGGAATCACTTTTTTGTTATAAGAGAGCACCATAACCGGAAGACTGAAGGTCTGATAAAATCCATCTTTATTTTTAAACATCTCAGGTATTTTTTCATGCCCCATTGGGCGATAAGCCAAAAGATAACCTTCTCGAGCCATCTCTTCATGCCAAAATCGATCGGATGAAATAATGATGTCGGCTTGAGAACCCCCGGCCATAATTTCTGCATTGACCTTGGCGGCTATTTCTTCAGAGCCCGCCTGATAGAAGAAAAATTTGAGATCCGGAAAGTCTTTTTCTAAAAGGGGCTTTAAGTCTGAGAGAGTGTCTTTGTAAAGTGAAGTATAAATCCAAATCTCACTCTCTTTATTCTTTTTACAAGAAAGAAGGAGGAGTGGGCACATCACTATCAAAAAAACTCTCTTGATAAAAATGAATCCCCCCAAAGAAAAATTTTTAAATGGAAATGAAGTCTATTCCTTGAATCATATCCTCACTGATAATTGAGAACGAATAATGGAGGGGAAAAAACCAAGAAAAGGCTTGAAGTAAACCTTGCCACTCTTCTTGTGGTGGATTTCCTAGAGACTCCAGAGAAAAACAAAGGTCATAATTTTTGGAATCTTGAGAGAGCATAACAATCCGCGGATTATGCACCCCCTGATCCCTCAGAAACTCTTTAAAAAGTTTACGCGCGGAAAGGGGCCAGTAACTTTCACTGGGTGTGCCAGCCATCATTTCTTGCCCCGGTTGCATTTCAATATCACCTTGAGCTTGAGGGGCTTCTTGAGCTGTCAGAAATTCTCCGTTGGTCAGGTAGTTCCAGATCATTCCATAAGTAAAAACATAATCTGGTGTTTCTTTGTTAGGATTAACCACTAAACCAACACCCTTTTCTGCTAACCATTTAAAGACATGATCTGCAGGCTCACCTTCATTTTCAGAAATTTCAATAGCGAGATAAGGCATTCCATCAGGCCCCTCAACGGGTGTTTCACTGAGGAATGTAAACTGACTTTGAACAATGGCTTTAAAGAATAACTCTTCCCATTGAGAATCACGGTCTTCTGGTTTGGTTAAAAAAAGATTTTTCATGTGACCACCTTTATAGAAAAAGTGGTAGGGCCTACCGGGTTCGAACCGATGACATCCACCTTGTAAGGGTGGCGCTCTACCAACTGAGCTAAGGCCCTATAAATTACGAAAATTGTTTATAGATGAAAAGAGGAGCTAT
>JBGSSY010000357.1:0-6943 GCA_041736775.1 Bdellovibrionales bacterium
TAGGATTTCTCGACCGCCCCTTGGCCCACTCCGTAATGCAGACCCATTTTTTCTTTTTTTATTCTTTCGCTGTCCCAAACGGAGACTTTGGTTTTTGCTTTTTTTGCAAACAGGTCTTGTAAGAGAGAAGCATAACTTTTAGGGTTCAAAATGTTAGCTGGTAAATCAACCAAAAGTCGAGCGAAGTTAATACCTTCTGCCAACTGAATGGAGTCCGCCATAATTTGTTTTTGATTTTTAAATTTGGATTTAAAATTCACTTTCAGCGAGTTGGTTTTTATCTTTGGCCAAAGATTTTTAAAAGTGTATTGAGCCATCTCAAGACCAACCACCAAACCTTTAAACTCATCCTCGAGTTCTCCCCAATACTCAACCCTCACCGAAGAAGTTGGATGGGATACCATTTGTCGGTAACAAGCCCCCATTAGATCTCGAGCCATGGCGTAAGGTGAAGGAGCAAAAACCCCGTAATGTTGAGGTGATTCAACGATTTGTGAATGAATAAAACACAGATGAGATCGAGAAGTGGTTACAAACTCAATGGGCGCTTTATTTTTAATTTTTTCCAGTGATGTTTTTGGGAGCCCTTTGAGCACAGATTGGGGAAGTTTGCTATTTCTTCCCACAAAATAAACGAAGGTCGGAAGTCCTAGTTTTTTTTGTGAAGTTGTTTTTGTTTTTTGAGAAAAAGAGAGTTCTTTGACAGCATCAATCATTGGATTCATTCTTATGTCCTTTACACTGGCAGAGCAGTGTCCCCGTGAAATTTCAAGACAATCATAACTTGGTGGGAGGGATGAGTCTATGGCTCTTACAACTAACCCAAAGGGTCGAAGCTTAAAGCCTTTATCACTTGACTTAAATATCCAGTGAATGAAACTTAAAAGTCACAGGAGATTCTATGATCCCTCGATTATTTATTTTCATCACTTCTTTTCTTTTGGCCCCCCTATCCTATGCGGTGAATATTTATGTGGCTCCGGTCAAAGGGACTAATGTCGACAGTGGTCAGCTTAAAACTGTCCACGAGCTTATTAAAGTCCAAGTAAGAACTTCTCCTCACCATGATGTGGTGAACCAAGAGAACGAAGCTGATTTCTTTATCCAAACTCATTTAATCAAGCTTGAAACCTACTCTTTGTCCATGACCCGCTGGCAAGGGAAACAAAAAATCATGCAAGGCCAGTGGACGGCCAGTAGCCTCGCCGAACTTGAATCCACCATTCGAGTCGCAACCCAAGAGACCCTTCATTCAACTTCCAATGCTCAAGATGCGGTTCTTTTTGATAATAATAAAACCATGCAGCAACAAGCTGAGGACAAAAAACTCAAAGGTAGTTTTGAACGGGTCGAGGCCGTTCGACAGGTCAGTCTCGGTTTTGGACCCAGCTACTTTTCTAATATGAATAGTCCTGATCAGGCCATAGGTTTTTTGGTGGGATACACCTGGAATATTGATCAACATTTTGACTTAGGCCTGCGAAGCAATTTCTCAATCTCTACACTTCACTCCGACGCTTATTTACTAGGAGCACAAATTAATACTCAGTATTTCTTTGCCAGTCGAGATATCAGCCCCTATTTGGGAGCGGGTTTTGGCTACGGTTGGGCCAGCGCCCATAACGGACCTTCTCCTTTAGCCGATGATACCTCGGGAGGCTTTGCTTTGAGTGTGGGAGGTGGGGTTAAGTTTTTTAGAACTTCGACCGTGAGTTTTTCTGTAGGTGCAGAACTTATGACTCTTTTTGATCGCAACAGCCTGGGAGCTCCCAGTGTATTTAGTATTCAAGTCGCTTTTCATTATTGAACTCTCACCTCTGGGAAATAGGACATGAGTTCCATAATATTAATTGCCTTTTTTATAGCAATTTAATAGGGTATCCATAAATTTAATAAGGAGATATTGTGACGAGAATATATAAAGCTGGTTTATTAGTAATTTGTCTCATTTTACTCGTGAACTGCGCTAGTTATAGTCCAATCACGATGGGCCAAAGCGCTCCTTCAAACCAAGAAATTGTAAGTTGCACCAATTATTTCTTTGGATTTCCCTACAACAGAGCAAACAATCGTATTGACACGGTCTTAAGGCAGAATAATTTAACTCCGGCAGAAGTTTCTACAGTCGAAAAACGCACATGGTTCTACTTGTTTCCATTCTATATGAACGCATGCACGGTGATTACATTAAACAAAGAGGGGGCGCAAAAACAGGGTGTCTCATCTGAGCTCGTTAGATTAGTGGCAAAAGAGCCTGTTGCAGTACCCAATATTCCAAAAAAATATTGCAAAACAAATACAGGCGACTTGTTTTTTCATAGCATGACAATCAAATGTCTTGAGGATTGCCAGAGAGTTCACCCTTTAAATCAAAAAGCCTGTGAAGAAGCCTATAATAATAAGTTTAAAAAATAATACGACTTTCTCTATTATATAAACAATATCTAAACTTAAAAAAGGGTTCTAATAAACCCTTTTTTAAATAGCCTCAGTTCACATTTGAGTGACCTAGTTTTCTAGATTAAAATGGTTTATATTAGATTCCGATCTCATTCTTAGGAATTGAGGAGTTTTTTTTTGCTATTTTTTTCCATTTCCCACAGTTTAAAATATCGCAGCATCCAACCAACAGCATCAAAGGTGGCCGCAAATAGGCCTGCAACGCCATCGCGAAATCCTCCTTTAAGAATATAGCGGCGAATGATTCGGGATTTGGGTTTTAAAAAAAGATACTTAATGGCGTTGATTGGGGAGGTTTTAACCCCTTTTTTATAAAGGTGTTGGGCCTCGAAACTGGAGTAAAAGTCCATTTTTTTAAGGAACTGAGAGATGGTGAGGTAAGGATAGTGATTCATCGGATGATCGAGCATTTCCACCGAACCTTGAATTTTAAGACTCTCATGGACATGCTGGTTTGGAAAATGGGCTTTCCCACGAGAAAAAAGGCGCAGCTGATGATCAGGGTACTGACCTCCATGTTTGAGCCACTGTCCAAAAAAATAATTCTTTCTGGGTAATTTAAACGCACTGGCGGTCGTGGTCGATATTTTATTTTGTATTTCTGTGATGAGATTTTGGCTCAATCTTTCATCGGGATCGACATAAAAAATCCAATCCCCACTGGCCTGCTCCATAGCAAAAGATTTATTCACGTTCAGGTTCATATTATTTTCACGACGATAGACTTTGCAGCCTAAACTTTGAGCAAGCTCGTAAGAGCCATCAGCACTTTCGCAGTCAACATAAATGACCTCATAACCCCACCTTAAAAGATCAGGAAGAAGTTCTCTTAAGTGATCAACCTCATTATGGCCGATACAGGTGAATGAAAGTTTTTTCATAATAAGTCCTTCGTTCTTCCTAACCCTTTCAACCGGGCTAAAAAGACAATCAATTCCTTAATCATTAAAACGAACCACAAAATAATTTTTCTTTCCTTTTCTAAGGATTAAAGTGGATCCAAAAAGAAGGGGGAAATCTTGGCCCGCTAATTCTTCTCCCTGCCACTTTTCACTATTGAGATAAATCGCTCCCGCTTTGATGTCTTTACGAGCCTCACCTTTGGAGGAGCAAAGTTTTGTATCGACAAGGAGGTCCACTAAATTCAGTGCGCTCAGTTGAGATTTTTTGAGAGTTTTAGAGGGGGCTTCGCTAAAAACGTCAATCAGAGTTTTTTCATCAAGACTTTTAAAGTCACCGGAAAAGAGAGCTTTTGAGGCCTGTTCGGCTTTTTTAAACTCTTCTTCACCATGAATTAAAGTCGTAAGTTCCTCTGCTAAAGTCAGTTGAGCTTCGCGTTTATGGGGTTCCAGACCAAATCTTTCAATCAAAGCTTTTATTTCGTTCAGAGGTTTAAGACTGAAAAAATAAAGGAGCTTAATCACTTCTTCGTCACTCAAGCGTAAAAAGAACTGATAAAATTGATAAGGACTGGTTTTGTCTGGATTGAGCCAAATATTACCACCCTCTGACTTTCCAAACTTACTGCCATCGGATTTAGTGATGAGAGGAAAGGTAAAACCGTAACAGGTTTCTTTATCATGGGTATCACCCTGCATGCGGCGAATGAGATCGACTCCGGCCGTGATATTTCCCCACTGATCAGAGGCGCCCAATTGGAGACTACAACCCATTTTTTGATGGAGATAATAAAAGTCATAGGACTGAATAAGCATGTAAGAAAATTCAGCGTAGGAAATACCCAGCTCAGGGTTTTCAATTCTTTTTTTAACCGAGTCTTTAGCTAACATAGCATTGACTGAAAAAAACTTACCCACATCTCTTAAGAAATCGATATAACTAAAGCCACCGATCCAATCCATGTTGTTGACCAGACGAGCCGCGTTCTCGCCTTCAAAAGAGAGAATCCGTTCAACATTTTTATAGATGCCTCTGATATTTTCTTCGATCACCTCACGAGTGAGAAGCACTCGCTCTTTGGTCTTTCCACTGGGATCACCGATCATACCGGTGGCACCTCCCAATAATACAAGGGGTTTATGTCCGTAATTCTGAAGTCGGCGCATGGTCATCAATGGAAGAAGTGAGCCAATATGAAGGCTGTCAGAGGTTGGATCAAAGCCACAATAAAAAGTCATGGGAGATTGAAGTGCGGCTTTAAATTGATCTGAGGTCTGCTGATAGAGCAACCCTCGTTGCTTTAATTCTTCGTATAACAAGCCATCCTCCTCGATAATCCCGCAAAAAAATCAGATCCAATGAATAAAATAATACAAGAAGGGAGTCCATGTGTCTTTAGGGGAAGCTTGGATTTTTGGCTTAAAAGTTGATTTTTTAAGGGAAATCAGTAATATGGTCGCAAACAAGGAGAAATATGGCTAAAGATGACCTGATCCAAATTGACGGGACAGTAACGGACGTGACCGGTGGTGGGAACTACCGAATCGCCCTCGAGAATGGGGTTGAAGTCTCTGCCCGACTTTGCGGAAAAATGAAGCGTTTTAAAATCCGCGTCATTGTTGGTGATAAGGTCACCGTTGGTGTTTCTCCCTACGATCCGAGCCATGGCTTGATCACTTTTCGCCACAAAGGCTAATTTTAAAGGCTTGCAACTGGGTGAGACGCCCTTTCAAACCAGTCTTCATGTTCTTCACAACCTTTTAAAAATCAAGAATGATTTAAGAGTGATTTGTTTGGCGCCTTTGGCCCGCTAAGACTTTGAGTTCATTTTTGAAGTTTAAAAACCGGCCTATCTCCATCAACTTTTTCACATCTTTACAGAACAAAATTTTGATTTGAAGGGGGTTTTGTGTTCATATCGCCCCAACCAAGATGGGGGGAAATCTCTTGGCAACGTCACTGAATGTACTTTTAGTATTATCTCTTTTTTTGTTGAGTTCTCAGGGCTTTTCCCAAAGCGAAACTTCTCTTGAGTTCAATCATTTTTTAAGTGACTTCCAAACACGAAGCCAAACTGTACTGAACGCTCAGCAACGCCTCACCCAGGCCGAGTTCAATCGCGCCCGATCCACTGATTTTTGGAAGTCCCGACTTGAAGCCAATCCTGAAATTAGTTTTTTAGAGCGAAATTTTGATTCTGGAATTCAACCTGACATCTCCAATCGCTCTCAAAACCTCACGGCCTCTCTCACTCAAAATGCACCGACCGGAACGGCTCTCACTTTGAGTGGACAAAAGTATCTCGAGGTGCAAAACCCTCTTTTCTCATCCCTCGACCGAAGTTATTCAGCCCGACTGAGTCAAGACTTAATCCGGAACTCATTTGGTAAAACCCAAAGGGCCCAAGGTCAAAAAGCAGAGAGCGATTTTCTAGTCGCCCAACTTGAGTATCGCAGATCTCTTATAACTTCTTGTGAAGAGTCTTTTAAACTTTATTCAGAGACCTACATTCAACAAGAGATCGTCGAACTTCTGACTTCTCAATTAAAAGAAGCGCAAGTGGCCCAGAAGATTTCGCAAAAACTTTACAACGATCGATTGATTCAAAAAATGGATCAGCTCTCTTCACAAAGTGATTTTATCAATACCCAAATTCAAGTGGAACAAGCCCAACAAAAGCTGATGAATGATAAAAAAATAATGTTTTCATTTCTTTCAACGGATCTACCGCCCCAGGCCAATCTTAAAAGTCCCGAAAGTTTTTTGACCAAACCTCAGTACACACCAGGGCAAGAGACCATGACGGAGAGAATAATTTCTCAACAAATCAACAGCCAAGAATACGATGTAGAACGAGCGCGGAGTGATCGATGGACCGATCTTCGATTGGGACTTGAGGCTGGTGAACGCTTTGGTCGTTTTGGTTTTTCAGGACCTCTTCTCAACTACAGCGAAGACTATTTGATGGCCACCCTCACTCTCGGTATTGATATTATTAATCGAACGGAAGATGCTGACTTAAGAGCGACCCTTCAAATTCAGAACAATTTAGCAGCTCAAAAAGCCATGGTGACCCAAAATCAAAAAAGTATGCTTTCAGGGCTCATGGATAATGATCAACTGTTTATTCAACAGATTGAACTCACTGAAACACAGGTCAAACTCTTAAAAGAAAAAATGAACCTTGCGTTTGATCAAATGAAAAGAGCTCGGCTTGATTTTGAAAACTATTTGCTTCACCGCAATTCCTATCTCAATCAAAGAATGAATCTGATTAAAATGAAAAAAGATTTTTGGCTCAATCGCTTTGCGATTCATAAAGAATTGGCCCATGACAACCCCTTGTTTTGCGAGGCTCAAAAATGAATAAACTGATCGAATTTTTTGTAAACCGTTCTTTTGTCGTCAATCTGATTTCAGCATTTATTATTTTAGCTGGGGTGATTCTTGGCTCGATGATTAAAAGAGATCTGGTTCCTCCGTTTGAGTTTAAAATGGTGACTTTAAGTATGAGTCTTCCCGGAGCCTCGGCCACTGAAGTGGAGAAGTATCTCGCCTATCCAGTGGAAACAGCCTAAAAGGG
>JBGSSY010000021.1:0-8084 GCA_041736775.1 Bdellovibrionales bacterium
TATCCAGTCCCTATTAATCCTGAAATGATAAACAGTCAATGTCGTGAAAAAGCTTCCTAAATTACGGTAAACTTAAGTCAATCTATACATTGGCCCTCTCATTTTTATGATCCCCTAATCAATTTTTTAAAATTTACTCAAATAGATCTTCTTGTTTAATCCATTTCAAAATCCCCCCTCAATTGATCTCCTTAAAGCGGATGCGTTTTTTGCCCGCAGGGCAAAAATTAAGGTTAGGCAGGAGCCGGGGTCAATTGAGGGGGGATTTTGAAATGGATTAAACAAAACGAGGCTCAAAGATAAATCGGAGGAAAAAATTAATCTTATTGCCGAAGAATTTTAAAGAAAAACTGAGTGATGGCGAGCATCAGAATATTAGGCCCCCAAGTCGCAAGCATTGCCGGAATTTGCCCATGACGTCCGAGCGACATCGATGAAGAATAGACCACCCAAAAACTAAAAGTCATAAGCATAATGAGGCCGACATTTTTGGCCATCCCACCCGATCTTTGGTGAGTGATCACAAAGGGCACACCTAAAAGACCTAAAACAAAAATGCTGAAAGGAAAACTGAGTTTATTGTGATAATCCACTTCAAAAGAAGTCATATTGAGGCCGGCATCACGATTTTTTTGAATATAGCGTCCAAGCTCTTTAAAAGTGAAAAAATCAGATGCAGAACTCGTCGTTTGAATGTCAGTCAATTCTTGCACCATGGGAATAACCTTACTGCTAAATTGACTGACGATCGGAGTGGTCATTTCATTAACAAATAAAGTGATTGTTCCTTCTAATAGCTCCCACCCCTTGTTTTCAATCAGAGCTTCTTTAGCTGTGATCATTTGCTGCAGTTTCCAGTCTGGTGATAAATAATAAAAGGTCAAACCATGGGCTTTTTTAAGTTCGGGATCCAGGAGTTTGATATTAAAAATAATATTATCACTGCGGTACCAAATTTTATCGGTCTTGACCGTTGAGAAAAGAGCCGGGTTTTTTTTCATATCCGTGTAGTAAATGAAATCTCTTTTTTGTTTTGTCACCGGTATGATTTGATCACCCAAATAAAAAGTCAGACCTACAAAAATAAGGAGCCAAAAGAACATGGGTGCGAGGACGCGATGAAGGCTCATTCCTAAACTAAAGAGGGCTGTTAGTTCTCGGCTATTATTGAGAGATGAAAGAGTAAAGACCACTCCCACTAAGGCCGCAATGGGTAAAAACTGATAAAGGATTTGAAAACTATAGGCTCCGTAGTATTGAGCCAAGACAGAGAGGCTGACATCAAAGCGCATGATGGAGGTCATAAAATCGATCACTAAAAAGAGAGTTAAAAAGACGGTCAGGCCTGAAAAAAAATAGGTCAAAAAGGCTTTAGAGATATAACGATCGACAAGAGTGAACACTCCCCATTCTAAAAGGGGCCAATTCACTCGTCAATTGATCCAACCTTCTTGACTCCGATTAGAAAGAAGTCTTTACTTAGAATATGTCGTTGCGCGTCTTATTGGCCGATGAAAGTGCATCAATCCGTAAGGTCTTCCAACTCGGACTGCAGGATTTTGGGGCTGAAGTAAAATCGGTACATAATGGCCTTGATGTCATTCAAGTTGCGGAAAGCTTTCGCCCCCATATTATTTTCGCTGATATTCTTTTGCAGAAAAAAAATGGATATGAAGTCAGCGAAGAATTGCGAGAACACCAAGACCTCCAAAAAACCCCGCTTGTTTTGATGTGGAGTTCATTTATGGAACTGGACCACAAACGATTCAAAAGTTGTGGCGCTCAGGGAGAACTTGAAAAGCCTTTTGAAGTGGAAAGCATGCGCACTTTGATTCGTGAGCTGGTTGAACACACCCAAGGACAGAAAATTGCCGATTTTCTAAGCTTTCCTAAAAGTATTAAACAAGAATTTATAGATGAATTTAATCGAGGTCTTTCAAAAAACGCAGTATCTGCTTCATTCACACAAGCTGAAAGTCAAAGTGCGGTCGGTTTTCAAAAACCACCGGCTGAGAGTGATTTTAAACTTGAAACTGTTCATGAACCTTTGAGTTTAGAGTCCAATGATTCAAGTGAAAATTCTGCAGAAGAACTTGAAGAAGAATCGGTTTTTAATTTACAAATGGAAGATGCCGATTTTGAGCGAAGTGATTTTGAAACTCCTCCTCAAGCTCTTCTTAAGGAGGAGAAATTGGATTTTTCGATCGACGACTCTTGGTCCGCACGGTCTCTCAATGACCAGAGTATAGCTCAAAAAAACGAGAGCAAAGATGACGAATTTGAAAACTTTGAATCCGTCGGTCTTGATGATATGAAAAAGCTCAAGTTGGATGATTTTCTCTATAAACCCCAAGAAGGATTTACTCCGCCCCCAGCTCCTTTCGTGGAACAGACCCGATCTCGAGAGGACTCAAATCTCATTATCAATATGTCTAGTAGTCCGCAACCAGCTCCATCCAGAGACTCCTACGCTGCTTCTAGCCATGGAACTGTATCCGCTGAAGAAACTGAAGCTATTATTCGATCTGAAGTGAGATCACTTATTCAAAAGTCCCTTTCAGGCCAACTTCCATTAATGCTTGAAAAAATCATTCGTGAAGAGTTACAAAGGGTCCTTGAACAAGAATTGGCCCTTAAACTCAACTCCAATAATCTCAATGCCGAATGAGCTTATAGAAAAAGCTTTTCTCGAAGATCGTCCTCACGGTGACATCACGACTCTCTCTTTAGAAGTTCAAGAAAAATTTGGACTTGCCGAGCTGATTGCAAAAGAAGATTTGGTTCTGGCCGGAGTCGATCTCTTTAATCAATCTCTTCATTATTGTAATCCTGAACTTAATATCACTTGGAATTTTTCTGAAGGTGATGAAGTTCTTGATCGACAGATCGTCGCTCAAATTGATGGTAACTTAGTTGATCTTATCCAAGCCGAACGAGTGGCGCTTAATTTTTTGGGCTACCTCAGCGGAATAGCGACTCAAACAAGAAAATTTGTTGAGGCCCTACAAGGAAGTTCCACACAAATTTTGGACACACGCAAAACCCTTCCACTTTATCGAAAACTTTCCAAAAAGGCAGTGGTGTGCGGAGGGGGAGTCAATCATCGGATGGATTTAAGTGATAGTATCCTCATAAAAGAAAATCACATTTGTCTTGCTGGAAGTCTTCAAGAGGCCGTTGAAAGAATTCGACATAACTCGGAGAAGCCGATTGCCCTTGAGGTGAAAAATATCGATGAAGTTAAAAAAGCAATAGCCCTGAAGGTAAACCATATTATGTTAGACAACATGAATGACGACATGATTCGTGAGGCTCTTCTACTTATTCCTGATGAGATTTATACTGAAGCCAGCGGTAATATGAATTTAGAACGGGTCAAGCGACTAGCTCATTTTGGTCTTGATGGTATTAGTGTTGGTGCCTTAACTCACTCAGTAAAAAACGCTGACTTCTCTCTTCTTTTTAATTGGAACTAAAAGATGTGGATCAACCAACTTAATCGGAAAGAAATGCTATCGATTAACCAACTTTAATGGAACTAAGTAATGTCGATCAACCAACTGACCCATCAATGGGCCCAGTTTCAAAATCATTTCTCTCTCTATCTTCCAGAAATAACCAGTACTAATGATTGGGCCAAAGAAAACTTTCCTGATGAAAATAAAAACTTCGCGCTTTATTTAACCGACCATCAAACAAAAGGTCGTGGTCGAAATGAAAATCTGTGGAAAGATCTTGGACGAGGCGACACTCTGCTGAGCACTTGGTGTTTTCGCTTTAAACAAACACCACAACCTATAATCACTCCCCTTATCGGCTTGTGTGTCTATGACGCTCTCAAGATCATCGACCCTGCGCTGACTCTAAGGCTTAAGGCTCCCAACGATATTTATCTCAATGAAAAAAAACTCAGTGGACTTCTGATTGAGGTTGTTCAACAGGGTGAGAATAATTATTTATTTATAGGTTTAGGAATGAATATTTACGGTGCTCCTCATGTGGATCAGCCCACGGCCTTTCTCGCCGATAATGACTCAGTCTCTGATGAAAAATGGTTTCAATTTTGCACGGCTTTTCTCACTTCGCTTGAGAAGACATTTTCACAAAGCCTCACTACAGATTTAAATTCCATCGACCAAAAACGCTTGCTCGAAGCTTTAAATGTTGGACTTACCGAGAATAAAAAATTCACTTCCATCAGCTCCAAGGGTGATCTATACACTAAGGACCAAATGATACCTTGGTTTAGCCTCTAAATACTCTTTAGGAGTAAACATGTTAAAAGCTTTTGCAATTACAATCAGTCTTCTTCTCTCTTTAGCCATTTTTGTTTATTATCGAACGGGAATGAATCAACCCGTCAGTATTCTCTCTGGAGAAATGGGACCTTATCTATTGGTTTATAAAATCCATCATGGGGCTTATCATAAGATGGCTAAAACCATTGACGAGGTAGAAACTTTTTTTGCAGAAAATTCATTGCCCTGTCCCTTGGCTTTTGGACGTTATCTCCATGACCCCAGTTTAGTAGACGAAGATCGTTTAGAGAGCCACGGTGGATGCGCTTTTTCAATCGAGGATGAGCGTTTGAATGAATTGATCCAAAAAGGGGGGTTCAACCAAGAAAGGTTAGAGAAAAAAGAATATGTCATAGGAGCCTTTGAAGGTTCACCTTCTGTGGGTCCCTTTAAAGTTTATCCTGCGGTTGAAAAGTGGCTTAAAAAATATGGTTATCAAAAAGAGGGACCTGTAATCGAACTCTATAAAACTTTGGGTCCAGATGCGGTACTGACAAAATATTTATTTAATTACAAATAAAAAAAAATTTGAAGATGTCGAATCAAAAACCGACATCTTCAAATATTAAGAAAATTAGTTTTCTGGTGTTTCTTCAGGCTGTTCGTTCATTTCTTCAGCTGGCTCTTCCATGGGTGCTTCAGCAGGCTGTTCCATAGTTTGTTCCATAGCTGGTTCAGTAGTTGCAGCTTCTTCTTTTTTCTCCCAGCAAGCAGAAAGAAGTGAAGAGAAGAGAATACCGGTAGCAATTAATTTGATGATTTTAGCGCTCATGTTGGCTCCTTATTTTTTAGAAGCCTAATATCTCTTTAAAAACCGGGTCAGGCAAGAAATAATTATATACCCCGAGAGGAGCACTCTTACTTCAGCATTATGGGTTTTGGGGTCGTTTTCCCCTGCTCACCCAAAATTTGAGATAGAGATAGAGGGCAATGAGAATAATTTTTACCGGTAAAAGGTAGATCATAAGCCCGTAAAAGGAAGTGACACTGAGAATTAAAGTGATGAGCAGAAAGCTCCAAAAACCAAGGTTGTAGAGTTTTTTGGCAAAAGTAACTTTAAAAGGTGTTTTCTGACTCCAAGAATAAATCGGGTAAAGCACGAGATAAAACAAGAGGAAGCTGTTGAGCGTGAGCAGTAAAGTAAGACCGGCCGTACTCCCTAAGTTCCAGTGGCCCCAAAGCCAAATGGTTGTCGATGTCGCTAATAGGAAAAGAACAAATTTTACTAACATTTGTTACCTTATTTAAAAAACTCAAATTCAACAAAGTTATTCGCCAACTCCTCTGATGAACTCTACTTTTAATTTTTTATGAGTTCAGTTGTTGTCGCAAAAGATTCAGGGCCGATCCTGACTTAAACCAACGTATCTGTTCATCATTATAGGTGTGTTTAAGTTCAACCACTTCGACACGTCCATCTTTGTGTTTAATTTCAAGCTTAAGGTTTTTGCCAGGGGTAAATTCTTTAAGACCTTTAATCGATAAACGATCATCTTCTTGAATTTTGTCGTAGTCGGCGGTTTGAGCAAAAGTCAGAGCCAACATCCCTTGTTTCTTAAGATTGGTTTCATGGATACGGGCAAAACTACGAACGATTACGGCAGAGCCACCAAGAAAACGAGGTGACATGGCGGCGTGTTCACGACTTGAACCTTCACCATAATTTTCATCTCCCACAATCACCCACTTCTGATCTTTGGCTTTGTAAGCACGACCCAGTTGAGAAAAAGTTTGACCTTTTTCTCCAGTGATTTGGTTTTTAGCAGTACCGACTTCATCATTGAATGCATTGACGGCCGTTAAAAGCATATTGTCTGAAATGTTGTCCAAGTGACCACGATAGGTCAGCCACTTACCTGCGGGGCTAATATGATCGGTGGTGCATTTTCCTTTGGCTTTGGCGAGAACAACTAAATCTGTGAGATCATCACCCGACCAAGCTTTAAAAGGTGCAAGGATTTGAAGTCTTTTGGATTTTGGATCCACTTTGACATCGACATTTCGACCTTGGGGCTTTTGATAGCCTTCAAGATCAGCCATAAAACCATTAGCCGGAAACTCAGGGGCTTGAGGAGCCGTGAGTTTTATTTTTCCTGAAGGTGTTTGGAGTTCATCCGTTTCGGGATTAAAATCCAGCCTTCCCGCTAAACCAAGTGCCATCACAGTTTCTGGGCTGCCGATAAAAGATAAGGTGTCTGGATTGGCATCATTGCGGCCTTTAAAGTTACGGTTAAAACTGGTCAGAATAGTATTAACATCCCCTTTTTTATATTCATCGCGACGCCACTGACCAATACAAGGGCCACAAGCGTTCGCTAGAACCACAGCGCCAACGTCGTTAAGAACTTTCATTTGCCCATCTCGTTCAATGGTATTTTGAATCATGGTTGAGCCCGGTGAGACCATGAAATTTTGCGGCATCTTGGTGACACCGGCTTCCATGGCTTGTCGAGCCACATCTGTCGCGCGACCAATATCCTCGTAAGAAGAGTTAGTGCATGAACCAATAAGGGCAGCTGACAAATCGGTGGGCCAACCCAACTCTTTGGCTTTCTCTTTAATGGTACTTAAAGGATGAGCCAAATCGGGAGTGTGAGGACCTACAAGATGAGGCTCTAATTTATCTAAATCAATCTCAATCACTTGATCAAAATACTTTTCTGGGTTTTCAACCACATCCGAGTCAGCACAAAGAAGATCAAGGTTCTGATCGGCTAACTTTGCCAAATCAGCACGGTTCGTCACATTCAGATAATCTTTCATTCGAGAATCATAGGGAAAGATTGAACAGGTAGCACCCAGTTCGGCTCCCATATTTGTAATGGTTGCTTTTCCTGTACAGCTGATCGATTGAGTTCCTTCACCAAAGTACTCAACGATTCGATCGGTTCCACCTTTGACTGTTAGTATTCCAAGGAGTTTTAAAATCACATCTTTGGGTGAAGTCCAACCGCGCAGTTTTCCTTTGAGATGCACGCCGATCAATTGAGGATTTTTAACTTCCCAAGCAAGGCCTGCCATAACATCAGAGGCATCGGCACCACCAACACCAACAGCGACCATCCCGAGTCCACCAGCGTTGGGCGTGTGTGAATCTGTTCCAATCATTAATCCACCTGGAAAAGCGTAATTCTCAAGGACGACTTGATGAATAATACCGGCACCGGGTTTCCAAAATCCAATTCCATAGCGGCTCGCAGCGGTTGCTAAAAACTGAAACACTTCACTGTTTTCAGCTTGAGAAACAAGCATGTCTGGAGTGGCGCCTTTGTAAGCGAGGATCAAGTGATCACAATGAACGGTGGATGGAACAGCGGCTTCATCTCGGCCGGCTAACATAAATTGAAGCATGGCCATCTGAGCTGTAGCATCTTGCATAGCCACTCGATCAGGTCTGAGCATTAAAAAGCTTTGTCCTCGCTCCAGCTCTTGGTTCTGAGGATCATCGAGATGACCGTAAAGAACTTTTTCGGCAAGTGTGAGTGGGCGTTGTAAACGATCTTTGATGATTTTAAGTCTGTCGCGAGTGGTTTTATAGACTTTTTCAACCAATTTCGGGGTGGTTTCAATGGAAGACATGACAACGCTCCTTTAAGCACAGAAAAATAATCCCTTAATCTAATTGAAATTGAGAGGGCTGCCAATGAGTGGCGCATCACTGCGTAGGGTTGAAAATGCTTTTCAATGGAGATGAAAAGTCCCCCTTAAAAGGGACTCTCACAAGAGTTAAATGTAACTCCCCCTTTTAATCTTTTCGACAATGATCTTTTCACAAATATGGGGATC
>JBGSSY010000044.1:0-2038 GCA_041736775.1 Bdellovibrionales bacterium
TACCCATATCTTTGTATCGGCCCCATAGTTTGTGGCCGGTTTTTTGAGAAATACCAAACTCCCAGCAAAGGGGGAGCCATTTTCTCGCCCTCAATTAAACGGGCAATAAATTTTAGCTTTTCATCCATTTGAGAACACTCCTGCCACCCGATATAACATGCTGTTATAAAGAACAAATAATGCAAAACTCTTCGGAATAAAAACTTAGATCTTTGCCTCGGAGAGGCCTGAGTCAAAATAATCTAACAGTAATCTAATTTCACGGCCCCGCATTAAAATATTATCTTTTCTGCCATCTTGAAAAAAATATTTTATACCCTTTTTTCGCTATGAGTATTGGCCTAAAAACTTTTAAGCTTCATTCTATTTGATATGATTAAATTATTTCCTGATCTCCCTATTGTTACTCATAAGCAAAAAGAAACGATCGCCTTATTAAAATCGGGAGAAAGTGATGATCTGAGAGTTTCGAATCAATTACCTATTGATGATATTGTTAAATACGGTTTAAAAGAAAGTTTTCTGCGCACGGGCCTTAAGAGTTTTCCAGATCCAAGAAAAAATTTTGAGATACCTATTGAGGTTTTATTACTGCCACAAGTTATCCAGCGCCTTGATGATGAGCATTCGCTACTGCTCGCACCTCATATGTTGAATTCGTCGGAGCTTATGACTGAGCTCGGATTCTCTGCAAGAGTTCTAGATGAAGGATTTAATAATAAAAATAAGTATCCTAGAGAAACACCTTTCCATAGTGAAACTCTGAAGCATGTTTTACTAAGTGTTAAACCCAACCAACTGGTTGAATGGTTTAATAAAGAGTGGAATGAGTTGATGAAGTTGAATGCTCCAGGTCGAACCAAGCAATACATTATTGATGGAACTGAGCTTTTGATTCCCAAGCATCTTTTTGAAAAATATGAGGGAGCTGGAGTTGTAAAGGACAATGAAGACAATACTCGCTACGGTTATAAAGTGGTTTGGATTCAAGAAATAATTGACCGCAAAGGAGTGATTCGCTCTCTGAAATTTGCTCCTATTCAGGATCACGATTTAAAAATTGGCAAAGAACTAGTGAATGATTTTGATTTTGAGGAGGGTTCTTTATTGTTAATGGACCGTGGCTTTCTTGATGCTGCCTGGATTACACATTTGAAGGAGGAGCGAAAAATCGATATTTGCATGCCACTTAAAAGCAACAGCGAAATTACTCAATTTACGGTGGCACAAGCGGCGACTGAGAAGAAGTGGATTCCTCATCCTACGCGAGAAAATCAAAGAATCTATGAGATAAAAGAATCCGAACTTGATTGGAAATTGTGCCAAAGCTTCAATAGTGGGGTGTTGGTTAATTTTATTAAAAAAAACGGGAAAGAAGAAAATATTGTCTTTGTTGATACGAGAAAAAATATAAGTGGAAAAATAATTCTTGCCACCTATGATCAGAGGGCAGAAATTGAAGAAAGTCATCGTCAGATGAAGTGCTTCCAAGGGCTGGAGAAAATCCCTTCAAAAAAGTATGTGCATGTTGTATTTAGAATAATTATGGGAACAATTTCTTATAACCTGTTCAATCTTTTTTTAAATTCAGAGGAATGTGCCACACTTAAAGATTATACTCTTAAGACTCATCGTCAGAAAAGAAAAGTGGAAGAAAGAAATCCGGACATCATTATTTATACTGGTAACACGTTTGCCATTATTAAGAACTTGGACTTTTTAGATTTAATTTTGACTTTAAAAAAGAGTACTCAGTTAAAGCTACGAAAAATCTTTAAAGAATTATCAAGCTCAAAATAGCTGCCAGTATTCGTCTTGCATAAAACAAATATTTTTTTAACTTATGATCCGCTGTTAGTGTTTATGCTTATCAGAGATATTTGATTCTCAATTATGAGAAACAAGGGGGTTAAATGAGCGAGTAGTTCATACAAGGATCGCGACTGTTTTTATCCATCATTTATTAGCCTCAAAAAATGGTTGATCTTATTGAAATGACGTAAGCCTCTCCGAAATAAAGCAACGAGTAATATTCCCT
>JBGSSY010000113.1:0-1867 GCA_041736775.1 Bdellovibrionales bacterium
CATTAGCCATTTTTCCTCCCAATGGTCAGGTGGTTCGTGGGTTTAAGGCTTCTATCTATCGCATATTTTGATTTGAAGACAAAATTAATTCGCCCCCATCTCAAATTTAAATGGATCTCTGGCCGGAAACCCTTGAAAATTGCCGATTGCTGCCGCGCGCCCACAGCTGTTGGCCGCCTTGCATTATTTAGAAGGAACGGTCATTGAAGTAGTCGGCGATCTGATCTTTTTCAACCTTGAGGACTTTTGCAGAACGATTGGCTCCCTCGGGGTAGATCCAGATAAAAGTTTTGCTATCTTGCGAGAGGGTGCATTCGACATCCGCAAAGGCTGGGGACCAGGTGCCCGAATTAAGATGTTCCATCCCGCCAATAAGTTCATGAAGAACTTCATGAGTGTGACCGTAGATCACCCGTGTGACTTGAGTGATCAAGCCTGCCGTGGTGAGAATTTGTTCGTTCGGTCTTTTATAATAACTGATGTAGGAGTCCACGCCTCGTGCATAAAGAACAAAGGGCGGAAGTAAAACAAAGATGGGAATAAAAATCCAAAAGAAAGAAAGGGCATAAATCTGTTTAACGATCATAAAAAATTGAAACAAAACAAACAAAGCAATGAGAATTAAGAAGGCTCGATCCAACCAAAGTTCTTTCATAATTTTAAGTGGACTGGACGCCGCCGGCGTCACAAACAGAGCGCTGAGTTCTCTCACCATTCGAGATGTCGCGTTGGAACGTTTCGCAATAGCTTCGACTCGCTTTTCAACTGTTAAAGGATCAGAAAGTGGTCTTTGCATGTTTGAATAAATGGATCTCCAAAAAATGGCAACACTACTCCAGAACCAGGTCCAAACAATAAACGGCTGAGCTCGCACCATATGCTTAAAAAAAGCTCTGACATACTCTGGTAACGTCATGACGTAGTTGGTATCAATATGCGGATTAAAAAAGCCCATTCCATTGACGAGATACCGACAAGCCCAATCACCAAAAGGTAAGCGCACCTGTACTCGATTGTAATCAATCACAAAGGGATTAATCGGATCATCACAGAGACAGTAGGGATCGTATTGATTGCCGTGTTCAATCAGCGTGTCTTTATTACTAATATAAAACCATTCAACAAAACGAACGCGGGTACGTTCTTCCGGTGAAAGCTTGAGCATATTCAAAATTTCAATCTGAACCGATTTCCAATGCAACTCCAGGTCGTGATTACCAATTATAAAAACAACTCTATGCCCTTTACCAATAAACCAACTGAGAGCTTCACACCACTCGTTATGATCCTCCAGAATCACGCGAATCTTATCCACTGATTTTTCTTCCTCAGGCTCGAGTCCTCGTTTTTGTTCAAGCCAAGATATATTGTAGGTCGGAGAGGGGGGAGTATAAGTCATACTGTCAAAATCAAAGGTGTCACCATTAAGAATGAGTTCAATTTTTTCGTCACCCGCCAGACCATGAATGTGTTCTAAAAAAAATCGAAACTGCTTATCAAAAAAGAACTCGCGGGTCTTATACTTTTTCCAGAGAGGGAAACGGCTATGGATGGGTTCAGCCTCACAAAGGTGGAGGTCACTGAGTATGGCTGTATAAGATGCTTTGGAAAAATCAACCTCTTCAAAACTAAACAACTCATCCATCAGTCAATACTAGGCTTAGGCGCAAGCCAGCCCACGAGGAGAATTGACAATTCGTAGAGTCCATAAAGGGGTACCGCTAACAAAACCATACTAATGATATCCGGTGGCGTAATAATAGCCGATAAAACGCAGATGAGAACGAGGGCGTAACGTCTCATCGCCTTAAGCATAGATTTTGTAACGATTCCTACCATTCCCAGAATTGTAATGATTAACGGCAGC
>JBGSSY010000146.1:0-20044 GCA_041736775.1 Bdellovibrionales bacterium
GGGGAACGTAGAACTTGGGCTTCATAGTTGTTTTCTCCGGCGTGATTAAAGTGTTTTGCAACAACAATCAAACCAAGGAATTTAAACAATTATGAGGCCTTTTTTATTAACTAGACCCCCACATAAACTGTATTGAACCCAGTTCTTGGAGGCTCTCTTTTTGCCGATGAACAAGAAGATTAAGCCGACGGACAGCTCACGAAGGATTTGAGATCAGAATTAAAATAATTGCTCGTAGCTTTGAAAATCAAAGTTAAAGTACTCCTGTCCTTTTGAGTATATCAAGGCATCGTCGAGGCTTAAAACGTAGTTTTTAGTTTTATCATAGGAAAAAAGCTCTGTGAGAGAAGTAAAAATTAAAAATTCACCGCGAGCTTCGTTCATCGCCTCAATCAGGTGAAGATCAAGGTTAAGCTTTAGAAAAAGTCGAACACGATTCATCATAAACTTATTGTTTTCATAGAGGGCCTGATCAATGGTTTCTTTGGCAGCCTCTAAATTTCTCACTTTATAGTTGTCTGAGAGAAAGTAAGAGCCGGTGTGTAAGCCGATAAGCCCATCAAGAGTCATCTCAGAACCACTGAGAAAAATCGAGACACAAGCCGACAGGCACATTCGCCTTGCTGGCACCCAAGTTTTTAAATGATGAGATTGAACATATTCTGAAATTTGAGCGGCTTCTTCTTCAGAGCCCCCTTGAGAAGAGAGAACAAGTGTCTCTATATCGGGATGGGATTTTAAGAGACCGATAAGGACTTGGGCGGAACCAGGACTTAAGGGACCTTTAAAGGCCATGGCACGAGAATGATTGACGGTTAAAATTCCCACTTCATAAACCCCGAGTGTGAGTCGCGCCATATTATCAAAATACTCTTTATCAACATCAGTGCAATCCCCACTCTCAACATGTCGAGGTGTGCACAGGTAAACGCCAGTCACAGAAAAAGGAGAAAACTCATACATTTCAGGAGTCAGCTCAACATCTTGAGCAAAACTGGGAACCACTAAAACTGTGTGAATCGCAAAAAATAACAATGAGTGAAACATAAAAGATCGAAAAAAAAGAGAAAACTGCATGCGCCCCCCGCATCCCATAAACAAAATTGGGAAATGCCAGAGGAGTTTCAATCAATCAAGTCTGATTTATTCAATCTCTAAGGAGACGGGGGAAGAGTGTATTTAATATAAAAGTTTCTTAATTTAAATCGGCCTTAATATAAAAATAACAGACCAATGAGAGAGTGTCCCGTGGGAAGGTTACTTGACGGAGGGCGAAAACCAAGGGGTCCAGTGGACTAAATGCGGGTTTTCTTTTTGAAACTCAATCCAGATAAGGCTTTCAACACCTGGACTCTCTCATCTTTTAAAAGAGAAGTAGAATTAATCCACGGGCAGGATGCTCGAGTTGAGGTCAGACATGGATGTTAAAAAACTCTCTCCCCTAATACTTTTTTTTCTCATCATTAGCTGTAACAAAAGAGAGCCAGCCAACACCGGCGCACAATTTAATAAATCCACTGAAACGGGTTGCGAAGAAAATCAAATCGAAAACGAATACTTGGTGCGCTGGAAAAGCGGAAAGATCACCATCGAAAAATCACAAAGTGAAGATGAGTTTGTTGGTGATTTTTTAGAAAGAAATCAAGATGAGATTTTGAGCGCAGAACCTCATTATCGAATTCAACTTTCTCCCAATAGTGAGCTTTCTCAAAAAGATTGGGGCGGAAGTAAAAATTGGGGAATTGATGCCATTGAAGCCAAAGTGGCCTGGAACAAAAGCCTTGAGACTGAAGAAATTATTGTTGCCGTGATTGATTCAGGAATGGACACGACTCATCCGGAGTTCCAAAATATTTTGGCCATTAATGAAAAAGAAGAAATCAATGGGATTGATGATGATGGCAACGGCCTTATTGATGATCGAATGGGTTACGACTTTGTCAGTGATAGTGCAGAGGTCAAAGATTACACCGGACACGGCACCCATATTGTTGGTGTGATTGCCGCTCAACATGATGTGGGTGAGATTTTAGGAGTTGCACCGCGAGCGAAGATTCTTCCCTTGAATTTTATTGGCGGTAACGGGGGCGGAACAGTACTCGGCGCCATTCTCGCAATACAATATGCTGAACGGCGGGGAGCCAAGGTGATCAATGCCAGTTGGGGTGGATCGGTTTGCTCCTTGTCTCTCAAGGATCAAATTGAGTCCCTTGCTCAAAGCAATATTCTTTTTGTCGCGGCTGCCGGAAACAGCGGAAGCAATTTGGATCAGTTTCCCGAATACCCGGCTGCTTTTATTCTCGACAATATGATTACGGTTGGAGCCTCAACTTTCGACAATAAAACCGCTGGCTTCTCTAATTTTGGTCAAAGAGTCGATATCATGGCGCCGGGAGCCAATATTTTCAGCACATATCCGATGGAGTTCGATAATGATGGCACCGAAGATGGAATCTTTAGCCTTAACGGAACCAGCATGTCGGCCCCTTTTGTAACAGGCGCAGCCGCTCTCCTCTGGCAATATTATCCAAATGCGAGTTATATCGAAATTAAACAAGCTTTATTATTAGGATCTTCACCCGGGCCATACCCCGTAAGCACTCGTAGTTTACTTAATATTCGCCTGGCCCTTCAGAAAATGGCGGAAATGACACAATCCCCAAACCTTTAGTCAAAGGCGCCCGCTTTCGAGTTTATACGGCGCTTAAAATCTCACTGTCCTTTTCTTGCTTTCGCGCCCCTTAAGCCATTATTGTGCGGGTTTGCATTCGTAAGGGAGTGGTGGATTTGCGCTATTATATAGACGAACTTCATAAGTATGTGGGTCAAAAGGTAGAACTTAAGGGTTGGGTCTATAATACTCGCGGCTCAAAAAAAATTAAGTTCCTCATCCTTCGCGATGGTACCGGACTCTGCCAATGCATCTATTTTCAAGGTGAGTGCGATCAAGCGGCTTTTGATACCTTCGAAGAATTGACCCAAGAAACGAGTGTTAAGGTGACCGGAGTTGTAAAAGCTGAGCCACGCAGTCCGGGCGGATTTGAACTCAGTGCTCAAAGTTTTGAAATCATTGCGAAAGCTCAAGACTATCCGATCACACCCAAAGAACATGGTACTGACTTTTTGATGAACCATCGTCACCTTTGGTTGCGCTCCAAAAAACAACACGCTGTCATGAGAGTTCGATCCGAGTTGATCAATGCCATTCGCTCTTTTTTTGATGATCGGGGATTCACTTGTACGGATGCTCCCATCTTTACTCCCAATGCCTGCGAAGGAACATCAACCCTTTTTTCCACCCAATATTTTGATGACAAAGCTTTTCTTTCTCAAAGTGGACAGCTCTATATGGAAGCCACCGCCGCAGCTCTTGGAAAGGTCTATTGTTTTGGCCCCACTTTCCGAGCGGAGAAATCAAAAACACGACGACATCTCATTGAATTTTGGATGGTAGAGCCAGAAGTGGCCTTTAATGATCTTTATGACAACATGGAATTAGCGGAACAGTTTGTTGAATATATTGTTCAGCGTGTGGTTCGCAACAGAAAGCTTGAACTAGAAGTTCTTGAAAGAGATCTTTCTAAACTTGAAGTGATCAAGGGTCCCTTTCCAAGGCTCCATTACCAAGAGGCGGCAGAAATTATTAAAAAAGAAAATCCACAGTTTGTTGTCGGTGATGATTTTGGTGGAACCGACGAAACCATCATCAGCAGTAAATTTGATCGACCGGTTTTTGTTCATCACTTTCCGACTGCGATCAAAGCTTTCTATATGAAAGAAGAGCCCACCGACAGCACCTATACTTTAAGTTGTGATTTATTAGCGACAGAAGGTTACGGAGAAATTATTGGCGGCGGACAGCGCGAAGATAATTTGGCGATCCTTGAAAGAAAGATCCAAGAGCACGATTTAAACTTAGAAGACTTTTCTTGGTATAGAGATCTCAGAAAATATGGCAGCTTTCCCCATTCAGGTTTTGGCCTTGGGCTTGAAAGAACAGTGTCATGGATTTGTGGTGTGAGCCACGTGCGAGAGACAATACCATTTCCACGTTTGTATGGAAGACTACACCCATAAGAGGGGATATTATGGAAACCAATAAAGAAAGATTAGCGACACTAGAATCTAAAAACCATAAAGCCTTTGAAGGCGGTGGCAAAGAACGTGTACAAAAACACAAAGCCGGAGGCCGACTTTCTGCAAGGGAGAGGCTCAACACCCTTCTTGATCCCGGAAGCTTTGTTGAGTTTGATCGCTTCGTCACTCATCGCTGTCAAAACTTCAATATGTCTCAACAAATCATTGAGGGTGATGGAGTTATAACGGGCTACGGTCGCATCAATGGAAAAGTGGTTTATGTTTATAGCCAAGACTTTACTGTTTTTGGTGGGAGTATGTCGCGCACTCAAGCCAATAAAATATTAAAAGTTCAAGAAATGGCGATGAAAAATGGAGCCCCTATAATCGGGCTTAATGACTCTGGTGGTGCGCGAATTCAAGAGGGAGTTGAAGCTCTTGGCGGTTATGCCGACATTTTTTTAAAAAATGTCATGGCCTCAGGAGTGGTACCGCAAATTAGCGCCATTATGGGCCCTTGTGCCGGCGGCGCCGTTTACAGTCCCTCGATCACGGATTTCATTTTTATGGTCAAAGACACCAGCTACATGTTTGTTACGGGTCCCGATGTTATTAAAACCGTGACCCATGAAGAAGTGACGAAAGAAGAGTTGGGTGGGGCGACCACTCACAATCAAAAATCAGGCGTTGCGCACTTTGCCGCCGATGATGATAAACACTGTCTTTTAATGATTCGAGAAATGCTCAATTTTTTACCGAGCAATAATCTCGATGATCCACCGCGAGTGCAAACCAGCGATGATCCCTATCGAATTATTGAAGAGCTGAATCACTTTATTCCCGACAACTCTCGCAAACCTTATGACATGAAAGAGCTGATTAAAAAGGTGGTTGATGAAAGTTATTTTCTCGAAGTTCACCAAAGTTATGCACCCAACATTATCGTCGGTTTTGCTCGTTTTAATGGTAGAAGTGTCGGCATTGTTGCTAACCAACCTCAAATTTTAGCGGGCTGTTTAAATATTGATGCGAGCAAAAAAGCCGCTCGCTTTATTCGTTTTTGCGATGCCTTTAACATTCCACTCGTGAACTTTGTCGATGTTCCAGGATTTTTACCGGGTACCGATCAAGAATGGCAGGGGATTATCACCCATGGAGCGAAACTCCTTTATGCCTATGCTGAAGCCACTGTGCCGAAAGTGACAATTATCACTCGTAAAGATTACGGAGGCGCTTACTGTGTTATGTCCTCAAAACATCTTCGCGGTGACGTTAATTTGGCCTACCCCTCGGCAGAAATTGCTGTGATGGGTGCTGAAGGTGCAGTGAATATTATATTTAGGGATGCGATTAAAAAGGCGAATGATACAGATTCTGAACGTATGAAGCTTACAAAAGATTACGAAGATAAATTCAATAATCCTTACGTTGCCGCTCAACTGGGTTACATCGATGAAGTTATTGAACCTTCGGTCACAAGAAAACGAATTTGTGAATCTCTGGATATGTTGCAAAACAAACGGGACTCTAACCCACCCAAGAAACATGGAAATATTCCGCTTTAATAAGAGGTTTTAAATGTTTAAAAAAATTCTAATTGCTAACCGCGGAGAAATCGCCGTTCGTGTGATCAGAGCTTGTCGCGAGATGGGAATTCTTTCCGTCGCCGTTTTTAGCGAAGCCGACCGTTACAGCCAACATGTTTTGTTGGCCGATGAGGCCTACGAAATTGGTCCTCCCCCAAGCCAGCAATCCTACCTCGATGATAAAAAAATTCTGGATGTCGCCAAGCGCGCTGGTGTTGAGGCCATCCATCCAGGCTACGGTTTTATGAGTGAGAATTCGGACTTTGCAAAAAAAGTGAATGAGGCAGGACTCGTCTTTATTGGCCCTTCTCCCCAAAACATTATTGATATGGGTGATAAACTTTCTGCGATTGCTTTAATGAAAAAAGCAGGAGTTCCCACCGTTCCTGGAAGCAATGGTCCGGTCAACACCGTCGAAGAAGCTTATGCTCATGCAGAAAAAATTGGTTATCCAGTTATGATTAAAGCAACCGCTGGTGGAGGCGGAAAGGGAATGCGAGTCGTACACGAAGCCAAAGAACTTGAGAGCTCTTATCGCGCCGCCCGTTCTGAAGGGCTGAATTATTTTAAAAATGACATTGTTTACATGGAAAGATTTATCACCAGTCCCAAACACATTGAAATTCAAGTTTTTGGCGACAAACACGGAAACGTCGTTCATCTATTTGAACGGGAATGTTCGATTCAGCGTCGCCATCAAAAGATTATTGAAGAAAGCCCAAGCCCTTCCGTCCCTCAAGATGTTCGTGCACGAATGGGTGAAGTTTCTGTTAAGGCCGCAAAAGCGATTGATTATGTGGGGGCTGGGACTTTTGAATTTATCTTTGATAACAACACAAAAGAATTCTTTTTTATGGAGATGAACACTCGCCTTCAAGTAGAACATCCTATTACCGAGGCGGTTACAGGTGTTGATTTGGTGCGAGAGCAAATCTGTGTTGCAGCAGGAGAAAAGCTATCTTGGAAACAAGAAGATATCGTGATTCAAGGGCATGCCGTTGAATGCCGTATTTGTGCTGAAGATCCAGAGACTTTTATGCCATCGCCGGGAAAAATTAAAAGATTTCGTCCTCCGGCGGGACCTCGTGTGCGTGTCGACACCTATGTTTTCTCCGGCTATGAGATTCCGATCTATTACGACCCCATGATTGCAAAAGTCATCACCTGGGGAAAAACCCGTGAAGAAGCCATCGAGCGTATGAACCGCGCTTTGACAGAATTCACCTTAACCGGTGTTAAATCAAATATTGTTCTCCATAAATCTATTCTTAAAAACAAAATGTTTTTGAGTGGAGAGTATACGACTCAGTTTTGTGAAAAAGATCTTAAAGTTGAAAGCCCTGACCTTTTCAAGTTTGTGGATGATCGAGTCTTCTTAATTACGGCAGCTATAGCCGCTTATAAAGATCGTGAAAAACTCCCGGTTGAAAAGAAGTATGACGACATGAGTGCGTGGAAATTGTCTTCACGTAACGGGGGATTAAGGTAGGCCATGTTATTTGAAGCACAACTCAAAAAAAAGAAATACCAAATCATTGTCGAGAACACCACGACCACTTGGGAAGTTTCTCTCAAAGAATTAGCAACCGGTCATGAAGAGAATTTTTCGATTGCTCAAAAAGATTTTGCTGAGGCCGATAATGTCATCAGCTTTTTATTCATGAACCAATCTTATCTTGTTGACACCATTTCTGATGGCATTAACTACAACGTCTATACCCGCGGCTCATTTCGGAAAGTAAAAATCTTTAATGATGAAATGCTTCTTCATGAAAGCCTCAAATCCGGTCGCTCTTTTGGCGGAGATACAGGTCTGGTCTCAGGAATGCCCGGTAAAATTATTAAGGTTATGGTGAAAGAGGGCGATCTCGTTGATGAGGGTACCCCCCTTGTCATTACGGAATCGATGAAAATGTAAAATTAAATGAAAGCTTCCGGCCCTGCTAAAATTAAAAAAGTCTTGGTTTCCCCGGGCGATAATGTTGAAACCGGCGCCACACTGATTCAGTACGAACTTCCCCAGTAGTGTGTACTTGACGTGACAGAACCATGAGAAAAAAATTTATTCAGTATTCAGTATTCAGTATTCAGTATTCAGTATTCAGTATTCAGTATTCAGTATTCAGTATTCAGTATTCAGTATTCAGTATTCAGCAATTCTTGTATTTTAAACCTCCCAACCCCCTATGAGAAAACAAATGAAACTTATACTCCTTATCCTCCTCATCTCAACCCAAGCCTTTGCCTCATACCCCACCCTCGATTTTGAAAATCGCGGTGATGGTTGGGCTTTTGGTGTCGGCTTCGGCACAGAGGCGGCCTACAGAAGTATCAGCGCTCTTGATATAAAATCCCCCCGACTTTTTGTAGCGGGCCCACTGAATGTCGCACTCGTTTTCAGCTTTGAATCCAAAGAACTCTTAGCCGCTGATCGCGGGACAACCCCTCTTCATCTCCTGTTTGATTTTTCCTATCGCCCCTATAAAGAAATAGTAAAAGCTTATTTTCGTTTAGGCGCGGGGTCTGTTATTGTCTCTGACCAAGCTCTCTTTCCCGACAATGAATTTTTTAATGTCCAAGCCATCTGGGGTGTTGAGATCATTACCATGCGAACGGATGGAGGAAGTTATGGAACCTTTTTCATTCAGACTGCACTCAATGCGCCCGCCATTAGAACTCCACCTTTGAACCACCCCGATATTTACGACGGTATTTCAATCATCGTGGGACTAAGAACCTATCTCTAAAATAAGAGGAATTATTCTATTTTTTATCAAATTTAAGAAGAAATTGATCCAGCAAATGACAAAAGTTCTTTTCAACAGAGCGGGCCATTTCGGTCACTTCATCATGGGTGAGTTTAGAGCTGTGAAGTCCAGCGGCAGGATTGGTGATACAACTAACGGCGCAAACCCTTAAGCCCAGATGATTGGCGGCAATAGTTTCTGGAACTGTGCTCATTCCAACGGCGTGTCCACCAATGATTTGTAAATAGCGAACTTCTGCGGGGGTTTCATAGGTCGGCCCACTCACCCCACAATAAATTCCGCGAGAGTGTGGAATTTTATTGGCTAGAAGTATTTCAATTAAAAGAGTGGAGAGCTTTTTATCATAAGCTTCAGTCATATCGGGAAATCGCGGGCCAAGATTTTTAATATTAGGACCCATGAGAGGATTATATCCCATGAGATTAATGTGATCATCGATGACCATGAGATCACCGGATTTCATTTTTGGATCAAGTCCGCCGGCTGAATTAGTGAGAAGAAGGACTTCAATTCCAAGCATCGCCAAGGTTCGGATGGGATAAACCACTTGCTCCATGGTGTGACCTTCGTAGTAGTGAACCCTTCCCTGCATAACCGCAACAGGTACTCCGTGTAGTTCACCTAAAATCAAACGACCACTGTGACCCTCAACTGATGGCGCGGCAAAGTAGGGGATATCCTCATAGGCGATCTGCTCCTCAACCTTTAGATAATTGACAAAAGCACCGAGGCCAGACCCTAAGACAATACCGACGCGAGGTTTTTTATCGCTTTTTGCGCGAATAAATTGAGTGGTCTCTTGCAGTTGATCTAATACACTCATCTCATTGATCCCTGACCCGTCGGGTCTTCTACGTCAGCTCAACCTCTTGATTCTTTGAGCTTTTGAAATTGGCCTTTTTAAAAAAGCCTATCATAGATCAGGGGTGGGCGCACAAGTGTTTCAGAGCTCAATTGATAACAATCTGTTAGAATCTTAAATGCCTCGTCAGCACCCTTCTTGGATTTATTGCTGTGAATGGTGAAAAGGGAATCGCCCGGATGAATTGAATCGCCTATTTTTTTGTGAATTTCAATTCCGGCTTCAGGTAAAATTGGATCTGTGACAAGGCGACGGCCAGCACCAATGACAATCCCCGCGAGGCCCACTTTTTCTGTATTGATAGACTGTAGAACTCCTGATTTTGGCGCAGTGACAGCAGTAGAGTGTGTCGCCACCGGAATTCTTTCAATATCTCCGCCCTGCCTATGACAGGCTTCTGCGAATTTTTCAAAAGCCAAACCTGAGTTCAAAGCATGAAGAGCTCGAGCACGGGCCTCATCCAATGAAATTTTTAAGCCTAAAGAAATCATCGCAGCGGACAACTCGACACTTAAATTTTCTGTGTCTGAAAAATCAGTGTATTTGTAATGAGAAAAGGAGGAGCGCTTTAAAATACTGAGACACTCTTGTATCTCAAGAGCATTTCCGGCAAAGCGACCCAAGGGTTGGTTCATATCCGTTATTAAAGCCTGGGTTTGTATTCCATGGGCTTTTCCAATTTTTATAAGATTTTTTGCAAGACTTTGACTTTGCTCTATAGTCTTCATAAAGGCACCCGAGCCAGTTTTCACATCAAGAATAAGGCCCCGTATTCCTTCCGCAATTTTTTTGGACATAATACTTGCGCAAATCAAAGGCAAAGATTCAACTGTGGCTGTAACATCTCTGAGTGCGTAAATTTTTTTATCAGCGGGACAAATATGAGTTGTTTGCCCGATAAAGCTAAGCCCTAATTTTTCAACTTGGTTTTTAAAAACATCGAGAGTGAGTGAAACATTAAAGCCAGGAATCGCCTCTAACTTATCAAGGGTGCCACCCGTGTGACCAAGGCCCCGTCCAGACATCATCGGAACAGGAACACCACAGGCGGCAACAATAGGAGCAAGGATAAGGCTGGTTTTATCTCCCACACCTCCCGTACTGTGCTTGTCTACAGGAAAGAGGGATGAATCAAATTGAATTTTAACGCCAGAATTAAGCATAGTTAATGTGAGATCAATAGTCTCTTGTTCGCTCATCCCGTTAATGAAAATAGCCATGAGTAATGCCGACATTTGATAATCCGGAATTTTATCGGAGGTGTAACCGTTGATAAAAAATTGGATTTGCTCGAGGCTGAGCTCTCCACCATTTCTTTTTGAAGTGATAATTTCTGTTGCAATCATTCTTAAGGTTTTACTTGTCAAAAGATAAAGAAACAAGACACAATATATTGATGTTACGAAACCTTATCCTTGGAATTCTTCTCATTTCATCTCAAGGTGTTTTTGCTCAAGACACCCGAGATAATACCGTCATCGAAAAGTATGGACCTCGCCGACAAATTTCTACCATTGTTTATATGGGACTTGCGGGTGCAGTTCTTGGCCTTTCCACACTCAGTTTCTATGGAAGGCCTCAAGATAAACTGACTAATATACCCATTGGTTTTGGCGCGGGTGTGATCATTGGAACAATCTATATGACTTATCAAGCCGCCACCAATCCCAATGAATTTTATAAACAAACATCTTTTGAGCCTGACCTTAAGTTAAATACGTATCGACCACTTTTGGTTTCAGATTATTATCTTCCACCCCAAAGGCCCGACTTTTCCTACACTTGGACTTTTTAAATTTTTTAATAGGTCCTCGATAAAAAAAAACTCTTGGTTCTTCCAAGAGTTCTCTGTTTCCATAAATTGAGAAGTGTGTTTCTTAAGAAGATTTCTTAAAGGTAGGCATTTGAAACTTGCTTCGAGCCTGTGGAGCTTCGGCCTCGCTCGGAGTTTCATTCTCGTCTTTGCCTTCACTGCCATCATAGCTTTTCTTGCGCACAAAAGGTTCAGCTTCACTTTTATCGATGATACCCATAGAGAGTAATCTTTCAACGGCTGTCTCCATGGTTTGCATTCCGATACCCGTTGATGTTTGCATGGTGGACTTAATTTGAAATGTTTTTCCTTCGCGAATAAGATTTTGTACGGCGTTGTTGTTGATGAGAATTTCATGGGCTGCCACTCGACCCTTTTTTTCTACTTTTCGCAGGAGAGCTTGAGATATTACGGCTTTTAAACTTTCAGAAAGCATCACTCGCACCTGTGACTGTTGTTCTTCTGGAAAGGAATCGATAATTCGATCCACAGTTTTGGGCGCGCTCATGGTATGAAGAGTTCCAAAAACAAGATGTCCTGTTTCTGCCGCTGTCATGGCCAAAGAAATCGTTTCAAAATCTCGCATCTCACCCACGAGAATAATGTCAGGATCTTCGCGCAGGGCGGCCTTCAGGGCGTTTTTGAAAGACTTTGTGTGGTTACCCACTTCGCGTTGATTGATAATACATTTTTTATTGGGATGAACAAACTCGATTGGATCTTCGATGGTGAGAATATGTCCGTGATCGGTATCATTAAGATAATCAATCATTGCCGCAAGAGTTGTTGATTTCCCAGAACCCGTTGGTCCAGTCACAAGGATCAGCCCCTTTTTTTCTTTTAAAATATTTTTAAACACAGGCGGCAAACCAAGATCTTTCATCGAAAGAATTTTACTGGGAATATGACGAAACACAGAGCCGATCCCAATTCTTTGCATAAAGACATTACAACGAAAACGACCGCAACCTTCAACAGCATAGGAGCAATCCAACTCACTGGTTTCTTCAAACTTTGCAATTTGTTCAGGTTTTAGAATTTCATAAATAAGGGCTCGAACTTCTGTGTCGTTCAGCGCGCGATAGTTAAGGGGCTGAATGTCACCGTTCACGCGAAGTGAAGGCGTTGAACCAGATGTTAAGTGTAAATCAGAAGCCCCATTTTTAACCATGACACGAAAAAGATCATCTAATTTTGCCATTTTTTTTCTCCAATACTTTTTATGATTTTGTTGGCCTAAAACTTAAGGTGATCCTCATGATTTTACTTAAGGCCGACTTCATAAAAGTCTCTCTTTTCTCTTCGGATAAAGAGTGGGAAAGATTGAGTCTTTCTCAGCACATTCTTGTAAACGACTCGACGAGAGTTGAGCTTCAAGCCGGCTTGGTCTTAATGAAGAATGCTTGCACAAAACATAAATACACACTAGACCGAAGGCGAGCTTAAACCAGACTTTTATTAAGTAGAAATTGAACCGATATTTTTTAAAAATGGGAGCACCATGCAGGGCAACCAAATTTTAATCAACGTAAACTCTTTTGAAACCAGAGTCGCCTACCTTGAAAAGGGTGTTTTGGTGGATTTCAAAATTGAGAGAATTCTTTCTCCAACCTTGGTTGGAACAATCCACAAGGGGAAGGTGATTCGTGTTTTACCTGGAATGCAAGCGGCCTTTGTCGACATAGGTCTTGAAAGAGCCGCTTTTCTTTATGTGGGTGATGTGCGCGAAGAAAAAGACTCAATCAACAAAGTCATGGGTGGAGATGACCCTGTTGAAGATGAAAATTTGCCAGAAATCATTGATTCTTCAGAGAAGCCAAAAATTCAAGAGCTCCTTCAACAAGGACAAACAGTACTCGTGCAAGTCGCCAAAGATCCGGTGGGCACAAAGGGCGCTAGAATCACCACCCATATTTCTTTGGCCGGAAGAAAAATTGTCTATTTGCCAACCCTCAATCACGTTGGAATATCACGAAAAATTGAGAATGAAGACGAAAGGGATCGACTCAAACTTGATATTGAAAATTCCAAGGTCTCTGGTGGAATCATTGTCAGAACAGCTGGCGAAGGAATGACAGAGAGTGAGCTTGCAACCGACATCGGATACCTTGAAAAAATCTGGCAAGAGATTCAAATCAGCTATAAAAATGAAGTGGGAATTGGCCTGATCTACTCGGAAGTTGATTTTGAATTGCGCGTGCTGCGCGATCTCTTGAACTCTTCAGTTGAGGAAGTATGGATTGATAGTTACGAATCTTTTTTGAGGGCCGTAGAGTTTGTCAATCAGTATATGCCCCAGTTTAAAAGTGTTCTTCATCATTACAATGAACCGGAACCGCTCTTTGATAAAAAAGGTGTTTCATTAGATGTTGCCAAAGCCATTGATCGCAAAGTTTGGCTCCGATCCGGCGGCTACCTCGTCATCGACGAAACCGAGGCGTTGGTTGTAATCGATGTGAACACCGGCAAATATGTTGGCAAAAAAGATCTTGAAGAAACTATTTTTAAAACCAATATGGAGGCGGTCAAAGAGATCGCCCATCAAATCCGTGTGCGCGACTGTGGCGGCATTATAGTGATCGACTTTATTGATATGGCGATCGCTGAACATCGCGAAAAAATTCTTCAAGCCCTTGCTGATGAAGTGAAATCCGATAGTGTTCGGGTCTCAGTGGTTTCAATGACAGGTCTTGGCCTTGTCGAAATGACTCGTAAACGTCTGCGTCCAAGCCTTCTGAAATCTCTGACCGAACCGTGTTTTTATTGCGAAGGCCTTGGACGACTCAAGCGACGAGAGACTTTGATCTCCGATATTGTTAGAGATCTCAATCGCCAGATCCAAAAAAATTCAAAAGTTGAAACTTGGGCCGTACGCTGCCACTCCGATTTGGTCAGTTGGGTTTACAGTGAAGAGAGTGAGTTGATCAGTCAAATCGAGGGCGATCTTGGAGTGTCGATTATTTTTAAAGGTGATCCAAAACTTCATTGGGAAGAATTCGAATTTGATAAATCATAAATGAAAACCCGTCACAAAGAGGGCGCGGTTGAGCTTTTGATGGAATAACTTTTCAATTTTGGGCGCTTGCACTAAAAAGAGGGTGTCCTTAAAACCCCTGATCAGCGGCCTAAGCCCCTAATTTTAGAGACATTTTCTGGGTCACCCCCTCTCCTTAAAATCTCTGTAAAAAAATGGTAATAAAGAGCTGAAATCATTGACAAAACTTACGCACCATGACACTTTCCGAGGTCATTTATTGCTATGGAGGAATGAGATGTACGCCGTAATCCGCACGGGTGGAAAACAATATAAAGTGAAAGCTGGCGATATTATTCGAGTTGAATTACTTGAAAAGTCACAAGGTGATGAGTTTGATATGCAAGATGTTCTTTTCGTTGCCGGAAGCACATCGTCCTTCATAGGTGAGCCTACAGTAGCAAAAGCAAAAGTCACAGTTGTTGTTACGAAACAAGATAAAGCTAAAAAAATTCTCGTTTTCAAAAAGAAACGTCGTCAAGGTTACAGCAAAATGCGGGGCCACAGACAGAATTATACAGAGCTTTTTGTTAAATCAATTACTGCTCCCGATGGACAAACTGAAACTGCAGAGAAAAGAAAACCAACAGTACAAGCTAAGCCTATCGAAGAAAAAGTAAAAGCGGCTCCAAAGAAAAAAGCGGCAAAAGCAACTCCAGCCAAAAAGAAAGTGGCCAAGAAAAAAGTGGCCAAAAAAGTAACGAAAAAGAAAGCCACAAAAAAAGTAACGAAAAAGAAATAATAAGTTTAATTGAGGAGAAGTCATGGCATCGAAGAAAGCCGCAGGTAGTACCAGAAACGGTAGAGACAGTCAGAGTAAAAGATTAGGTGTTAAGCGTTTTGGCGGAGAAAGCGTAAAAGCTGGCACCATCATTGTTCGTCAAAGAGGGACAGAGTTCCTTTTGGGTCAGAATGTTGGAATGGGTCGCGACCATACTCTTTTTGCTAAAGTTGAAGGTAAAGTGAAGTTTGAACGTTATGACAAGCAAAAGCTTAAAGTAAGCGTTTACCCACAATCAGCATAAGTGAGCTGTTGGCCGTGGACTTAACCGTTCAGGGTTCTTTGCTTACTTAAACTTTATTGTAATTTTTCAAAAAGGCGAAAGAGTTCGCCTTTTTTATTATGGGATTATTCCTATTCTGTAAGCCCAAAATTGAGAGTTAAAAGTGAAATTTATTGATCGCGTGAAAATTCTATTAAGGTCAGGTAAGGGTGGTCCCGGCTGTGCCAGCTTTGCCAGTGATCCTCTTAAGCCTCGGGGTGGACCTGATGGTGGAGACGGTGGCCGCGGCGGTCATGTGATTTTTCGAGTGAACACCCATTTAAATACCCTGATGCATCTGCAAGGAAAACGGGAACTTTCTGCGAAAAATGGATTTCCCGGAGGGGCTCAAAATAAAACCGGCGCCAGAGGCGATGATTTAGTGATCGATGTTCCTTCTGGAACATTAATTCGCTCCCCAGAGGGTGAAGTTTTATCAGACCTGATCGAAGGAGAATTTCAACTTCTCTCCGGTGGGCGTGGCGGAAAAGGCAATTCCCATTTTAAAACAAGCATCAATCAAGCACCACTGAAGTTCCAACCGGGTGAAGCTGGCGAAGAGTTGGATGTGACCCTTGAACTTAAACTCATCGCAGACATTGGAGTCATAGGATTTCCTAACGCCGGTAAATCAACACTGGTATCAACCCTCACTTCGGCTCGACCAAAAATTGCTGATTATCCATTTACCACTCTTGTGCCGCAGTTGGGAGTGGTGATGTTGGATGAGACTTCAACCTTTACAATGGCCGATATACCGGGACTGGTTGAGGGAGCATCAGAGGGAGTGGGCCTTGGACATCAGTTTTTGCGACATATTGAAAGAACCAAGGCGTTTGTTCATCTTTTAGATTTGTCTGACTTTTCAGATCGAGACCCTTGGGATGATTATCAAAAGATTAACCGCGAGCTTGAAAATTACGATGCGAGTCTCTCTGATCTGGCTGACTTTGTCCCTCTTTCCCAGCGTCGCCAGGTGGTTGTTTTTAATAAAATTGATGCGACCAGTGAGAGTCGTTTGGATCAGTTTGAAAAAATCTTTCGTGATCACGGAAATATCGTGATCAAAATTTCTGCTGTTGCTAATATTAATAAAGATCTATTAATCAAGGAGCTAAGTTCCATTGTTTTTAATCAACCCGAGACCTTTTCCTCATAAACTCAAGCTAGGAGAATTGATATGAACAAAGTGGCCCTTTTTGGCGGAACTTTTGACCCGATTCATCTCGGACACACGGCCTGTCTTCAGCACCTTGTTGAAAAAATGGATTTTTCTAAAGTTGTCTTAATTCCGACGAACCTTAATCCTCTTAAACAAGACTCTCAACCGGCACCCCACGGGGATCGCTTGAAAATGCTCGAGACAGCAGTTGCTGATTTTCGCGAGGAAATCACTATTGATGAAGCTGAAATATTGAGCCCAGGCCCCTCTTACAGCTTTGAGACTTTGAAGCGCTACCAGAAAATTTATAAGCCCGAAGAACTGTATTTGGTTATGGGTCTTGATACGTTTAGTGAGTTTGATCAATGGAAGAACTTTGAAGAAATTTTGAAAATGACCAACTTGCTTGTGGTGAGCCGCCCCCCTTATCGCCGCCCCCTCGGCATTGAAGAGCTCCCCAAGAATTTACAACCCCACGTCAGCAGCTATGATCGGGGTTTCGCTCTTCTCGAGAGTGGTCGCACCATCGAATTTGTGACTATAAAAACCGAAGACATATCTTCGTCGCTGGTTCGTAAAAAATTGCGTGCAGGCAAAAGTGTAGAGAGTCTTATCAACATTAACGTCGAAAAATACATTAAAGAAAACAATGTCTATCCAACCATGGTCGCTGGCGTAGTTGACTTTATGGAGCTTACGTTTTTTGTCGCCAAAACGCTCAAAGAAAGAGCCATGAATTGCATGGGCTATGACCTCAGTGAGTTGGATAAGCTTTATGATTACACTCTTGTGGCTTCAGCGGCGAGTACGAAACAGGCCCAGTCTCTGGCGAGTAACATTAGAGACTTGGTCAAAGAAGAGTTTGGCCTTTTTCCATACGCCATTGAAGGGGCCGAAGAGGGGCGCTGGGTTATTCTTGATTATGGCGCCTTGATTGTTCATATATTTTACGATTACGTTCGACACGAGTATCATCTTGAACAACTTTGGCTTAAAGGAAAACGTCTCAACTTCAATGGAAATTGAAGTTCGCACTCTTGCCATTGCTAAGAACTCTTGGGCTCTCGAGGTTCTTCATTCTTACGAAAAAAAGATTAGTTATTTCAACCCTATCCAATTAAAAGCCCTCAAAAATGAAAAAGACTTTTTAAAAGGGGTTGGAGATAAAGACTTTATTGTGATTTGTGATGAACGAGGCAAGAGCTTCACGTCAAAACAATTCGCTCAGCAACTTGAAAAGATATTGGAGAGTGGAAAAAAGAAAATCTACTTTTTTATCGGCGGGCCGTTTGGACTTCCCGATGAAATCAAAGCCAAGGCCCAGCTTCAAATCAACCTTTCGTCATTGGTCTTTAATCAAGAACTGGCGCTTGTCGTACTCTTTGAGCAAATATTTAGAGCTATGACTCTCATTAATAATCATCCTTACCATAACGAATAAATTTTCACCGAATCTTAAGACAACATTATTCAGACAAGATGAACCGGAAACTTTGAGTTGAAAACCTTTCTCTGGCGCCGGCCAGTGGCGATTCAGTTGCAGGTTAGAAAAATATGCTGAAAAAAAATTTCTCTCTTTATTTTCGTCGCTGCGCGGGTTGTGGAAAAAGTTGGGGTGAAATGGATTGGCTTTGCTGGCGATGCGAGGGTCGCTTGTTCGGGCTAATTCATCTTAAGCGCAGAAAAATTTCAAACTCCATAGACCATTTATATCTAATCGATTGGGATCCCCATCAACAGTGGATCTCAGAACTTGTTCGAAGCCTCAAAGGGGGAGGCCCACTCGCGGTTTATAAAAACCTCATGTTGATTTTTCAAGGTGGTTTTGCTCCTGCGCTTGAAGAAAAAAAGGATCGAATCAGCATAGTCTATCCCTCGAAAGGCTTGCGGGATCACGCTTGGCAGCTCGCGACTGAGCTCTCCCAAACATCCTCGATTCCGTCCCATGCGCTGCAATTGCGGGGTCAGAAAAAGCAGGCCCTACTCAATAGAAAGCAAAGACTCAGCGTTGAGTTTGCAAAAATGAATGGGCTCAAGACAGATGTGATTTTGGTTGATGATGTCGTTACGACCGGAGCCACCGCGAAAGCCGCCTATAAAGCCTGTGGTCAGCCAAAAAACTTCGCAGTCTGGAGCCTGTTTTATCGCAAAAGCTTGAGATAAGAAGGGGATTTTGCTATGGTGCGCTAATGATGGCTTCCTTACTTTTGACCCTATTCACTTCATTTTCTCTGAGCCTATTGAACCCTTGGGCCCAAGCAAAGCCAGCGACCCCATCGACGAATGTTAAAGCGGCCGGAAAAACGGAAATGGCCTTGCTTAAACTCGTGGATAATAAATACCAAAAAGATCATGGAATTCATCTCAAGCTTAAGAAAACAGTTAAGTTGGGTTTGCTCGGAAGTTCAAAAGATTCTGAGGGTGAAGCTTGGCTGAATAAGGGCTTGATGAGATTGGAAATCCAGAAGCCAGAATCTTCAAAAATGATTACCACCGATAAATATCTTTGGATTGAAAACGCCCCCCCGGAAGGCTTTAAAGATGTAAAAACTCAAGTGATGCGCGCCCCCCTCAATACCGAGAGAGCAAAGTCCCAGGGTCTGATTCAACTTTTAACCCGAGGCGGAGTGCTTAAATATTTCAAAGTTTCAGGCGTGCAACGGGTGGATGATCACATCATTTATTTTTTGCAACCCAACAATCAAGCTTTGGAATTTAAACGAGCTCAAATCCAGGTTTCTCCTCAAAATAAAACCATTGAAGAACTTAAATATTGGGACCAGATGGACAATGAAACAACCTACTCTTTTGTCAGCTCGGCTTTTAACCAAAAACTCGATACCAAAACCTTTGAATATACTCCTCCAGCAGATGCTGAAGTGATTACTTACTAAACAGAAAGAAATTGAGAAACTTATGAAAAACCCCCCCTCTCCCATTGCAACGATCGAAACGCCAAACGCTAAACGTATGCATATGATCAGTCTTGGTTGTCCTAAAAATCTTGTAGACAGCGAAATGATGCTCGGCCAACTGATGAAAGAGGGTTATGAAATCACCGATGATGCGGAAGCTGCTGACACCATTGTGATTAATACCTGTAGTTTTATTGATGAGGCCAAACAAGAGTCAGTGCAAAAAATTTTAGAAGCCGCAGAGTTAAAAACCAAGGGGCAATTGAAAAAATTGGTTGTCACCGGCTGTCTGGTTCAGCGTTATAAAGAGGAATTGGTGAGTGAACTCCCAGAGGTCGATATTTTCATTGGATCGGGAGAGTTTCAGAATATCAACAAAATCATTTCTGAACCTCAGGAGAAGAAAGATTTTTTTCACCTACCGACCTATCTGCAGCAAGATGATACCCCTCGGGTAAACACCGAACCCTTTTATCGAGCCTACTTAAAAATTTCAGAGGGCTGTCTTAAACGCTGCGCTTTTTGTGCCATTCCCAAAATTCGGGGAAATTTACAGTCTAGAAAGTTAGCTTCCATTATTAATGAAGCTCAGCTTTTGGTAGCGGGTGGTGTTCGTGAAGTGAATATTATTTCCCATGATTTTACCGACTATGGTTGGGACTTAAGAAGAAAAGATAAATCGGCTATTGAGTCACCCTATGAACTTCTTAAGGCTCTCGCGGAGGTTCAGGGGCTTGATTGGATTCGAGTTCTTTACCTTTACCCTGATGGTATTACCGATGCG
>JBGSSY010000155.1:0-1857 GCA_041736775.1 Bdellovibrionales bacterium
GGCAGAAGCCTTGGATGCGATCGAGCACTTTAGCGGAATCTTCCTGCTAAAAGTGCCGTTTCACTTTAACTTGAATAGCCAAATTAATAAGAAGTATCGCTACAGCGGCTACAATATGTTTTAACGTGTGGCCGCTGAATGCACAGAATTCGAAAACGGCGTGATCATAATGTTCCAAAATTTTGGCCACAAAATAAAATCCAAATGCTGTATAAAGAAGTTTGTTGTTTAGAAAAACGGCTCGTCTAAATACGAGCAAAATGACAGTAGCCAAAAGTGCGCCAGCTTGAACCGCCACGTAAAAACGAATATCATTTTGAAAGCTCGCCACCCAGGCCGAATAAACGCCTACTCCAATCATCGGAACCAAAAAAACTTGCCAAACATATGAAGGTGCGCGCTCAGACAAAATCAAAACTAAAAGAGCCACAAACCCCATTGCCATGGGCGCTCTGTCCCAGAACAATGTAATACCGTTTGGCATCATATGGAAATACGACGAGCCCCAGCCAGTAAGAAAAACAGAAAGGTTCACAAAAAATAGAGCCACCATCATAGATTTGGGACGGCGTAGCCACAACCATGAGAACGTGTTGAGCATTCCCCAAATCCCCACATAGATAAAAAATAAATTGGACGTCACATCAAAAAAATTAGGTATACCCAGAAACATTCTTTGATCCGCAAAGTTAAAGTAAGACACTGGATCTTGAAGGGGCATGTAAGACCAACAGAGAGCGATAAGAATCACGAGCCCGATTATTGTGCCCCAAATTAAACGCCACACATGTCTATCATGCACAAGCATGGTCTATCCCTTCTGTTAGATATGGGTTACCTCATCGCTTTTACGGGTGCAAGTGTATAGGCGATTTGGAGAAAAATTTTATCTTGTCTCATTATCGAACACCTATTTTTTTTTAAAATTTTACTTTTTCATTTTGAAGCGCTCTTGATTTGTCGTGAAACAATCTGCCCACAGCAGAGTCGAAAAGTCTGCGAATCCAGTGATATCTTGATAGAATTGTGACTGTGGAGGCGTCATTATTGAGCCTCACTTTTAATGGAGGAAGAAAATGATTGAACGTATGCAGTATGAATTTCATGGAATGGATCCCTCAGAATGGACCTCTCAATTTGTCGAGCTGGAGCTGGAGTCACTGGAGGCCCTAGCTCCTCGAAATTTTCACATGAAAATCAAAATCACTCGCTTTGGCTCGGGATTTGAGGGAAAACTAATTGCTTTTTCTGACGCTGGTTCATTTGTGGTTAAAGATTCAGCTGCCGACATCACCGTACTCACAAAATCTTTGAAAAAGAAGATGAAGTCAAAATTGAATAAATGGCGCGATGCTGTCTTTAATTATCAGCATGGCAGAGCGGGCTAAAAAAACGATCTCGCCCAGATCAAAGATCATATTCTCAAATCAAGTAGGCTTGAAACCCAGAAAAGCCCTACACTATTCACGAGTTCAAATCTCGTGAATAGTGATTTGATGCGTTAAAATACTTAAGTGTCCCTAAAGTGCCTATTATTTAGTAGATTCGCCTTCTTACAAAAATACGACAGCAAAATCTGATGGTACAAAGTTAAAAATGCAAGCCCAAGTGGCTGCTGGATGGGAGCACTGATGAGCCAAGAAAAACTATATGGTGAAATAGCCATAGAAACAAATAAACTCGAGCGTTTCGAAAATCGCACTTTACATCGCGATTACAAAGTGGAATTTACCTGCCCCGAGTTTACTTGCAATTGCCCGCGCAGTGGTTTCCCCGATTTCGCAACTATATACATTGAATACTCTCCTGATAAATGGTGCGTAGAGCTCAAATCTCTAAAACTCTATATCAATGGTT
>JBGSSY010000248.1:0-15792 GCA_041736775.1 Bdellovibrionales bacterium
ATCTCGCATGCTGGTTGAAGTGAATAATGCTGGAATTCTCTCCCCGATGAACCTGTGGAATTCTAATGCCGGAACGAGCTCTGGAGCTGGAATGCTTTTTACGGCCGGGGCCATTACAGGTTTTATTGGAGGTGTGGGATCACAGCGGCTGGATGCAGCTAGTAACTCTCGCACCGCCTTCCGAGTTCTTTCAAACGGTACATTGACTGGGTTAGATAGTACGGCGGCATTTTATCTCGAAGGGAGTGCGTCCGGTCCAAAAGTTGTGATGAACTCCGAGGATGTAAAAGTCAATAGCTCAGGTCACAGTCGTTTGACCGTAGAAGGTGCTACAGCTACAATAAGCCTTCGGGATAATGATGCTCCCGTTGATCAAAAAGACTTCCGATGGCTTTCTCTCAATGGTGCTTTAGTTTTAGGTGTGGCAAATGACTCTGGTGGTATCGTTTACTACCGTGCTAACTTCACCCCTTCTGGTGCATTAGGCCTTGGAACGAACTCAGATGTCTCTAATCTTGATTTATTTTTTAAAGATGACACAAACACAGGACTGTATCGACCGGCCTCAGACCAAATTGCATTTGCAACCAATGGTGCAGATCGGTTGCGTGTTAACTCAACGGGAGACGTCGGTATTGGTACAACCAGTCCCTCTACTAAATTGCAAGTCGCCGGTATCATTTCTCCGTCGGTCGATAACACTCACACACTCGGAACAGCTGGGCTAAGATTCACCGACGTCTACGCCGTTAGCGGTGTCGTGAATACTTCAGATGAGCGCCAAAAACAAGATATTCAGTCATCTGATCTTGGCCTCGATTTTATTAATAAACTTCGTCCTGTTTCTTACCGCTGGAGAACAGGAGACGATACAAGCCAGCATTACGGTTTGATCGCTCAAGAAACAGAAAAAACGATCCAAGAAGCCAAAGCGAAAGACGGAAAAAAGGGAGCAACAGAAAACCCAGGAATCGTTACTTACGACCCCACTCAAGACCGCTACGGCATTCGCTATAATGAACTCATCTCACCCCTCATCAAGGCGATCCAAGAACTTTACAGTTCGATGAAAGGAGTTTTGTCAGACGTTGCCACCTTGAAAACCAATGATGCCAAAAAGGATCGTGAATTGGCTTCGATTAAGAGTCGAACGACAGAGCTTGAGGCCGAAAACGTCTTGCTTAAAGCGAAGGCTGTTGAGGTTGAAAAGAAAAACTCGATTCTGTCTCAAGAGATGGCAGAGCTTAAAACCTACCTATGCAAGAAAGATCCTAAGGCTTCGATCTGTCAGTAAGCCTCACTGTCTAATTTGTCTTCTAATTTTGAAGAATTTTCAGGTCGATCGATAGGCCCTTACTGTGGTTTGTGGTCAGTGATAACATCAATCTCAATGAATAAATGGATTTTGTTTTCACTCACAATCTTTGTGCTTTCTTGCCAGAAAAAGTCAAGCAGCCCTCAATCCAATTCCTTTGCTTTTGATCAAAGTCAAATAACAATATCGGCTTTTGAAAATGGAGGGATTCTTTGTCCTGAAAACAACTGCCCGTCTCACACGGTCGGTGTTTATCTCATCTCCCAAGACCAATTTAACCTTGGTGTTTGCTCGGGCACCCTCATTGATTCCCATCGAATTTTGACCAATGCTCACTGTATCCCAGTTGATCTCCATAAAAAGGGTTCTTCCTGTCAAGGAAGACTCAATTTTTATTTTCCAAAAACCTTGAATTATCGAGAAGAAAAAAGGGGCTGTCATCAAATAGAATTTATTTCTGAAAAAACTTCTTCGACAACCTCAAAGCATCCGGATTGGGCTATTGTCAGTTTAGAAAAACCCATCGAACGTCAACCGGTTGCTCTCAACTTTGAGGGCATCGAAGAGAATAGCCTTTTAACCAGTTATAAAATTAACTATGAACTCTCTCCCGATTTAAAATTATTAGGAACGATTAAAAAAACCACTTGTCGAGCCAATTCCAACCATCTCTTTTCTCAAAATTACTTGGGACCTCAATCAGCCCTCTTTAACGTGAGTGACTGCAGCCATGAGCTTACGGCTGGTCATTCAGGAAGTTCTTATCTTAACGAAAACCAAGAAATGATTGCGCTCCATTCATGGGGATCTTACGTATTGAGTTCCAATGATGCTATTTCTCAGCAGCTCAGAGCTCAATACCCCAATCTCAAACAAAATTATGGAGGTGGAACCAATTTAGCTTGTATCGAGGCTTTAAATCCTACCCCCCCCTTAGATTGTCATTTTGATCCTCTCATTACCCCTCAACTCTCAGAGTTTTATACAAGACTGCGCAAAGCTTCATTTTACAACCCAGAGTATCTTCCGCAACGTGATCAAATTATTAGTATGGATCAACCCGTTGATGGATTGATGGTTTTGTCTGACACATCACAAATGGAGAGTTCAAATTTTGAACTCCATTGGAAAAGTGAGATTGTCACTCACGAAGCTAAACTCTTTTTTGAGTGGCTGCAGTTCTCTTTTCCCCAACTCCCTCTTTGCGTCAAGAGCATGGATCTTAAGATGTCGTTACAAATGTCTTTTATCAGTTCCCTTGAAGATTCACAGCTTGACCCTCTCACTGTCACTGAATATTACCCAACAGTCGTTCAACAAAAAGATATTTTTCTTAACTTTGATAAAGACTCAGGTGAGTATCTTATGACTTTAAATTCTGACCTTATTCCCTCTTATGTTGTCGAAGAACTTGGTCTTAGATTACCCGTTACTTATAAAATTCCCATTTGCCAATAGGCCGGGCGTCCCACTGAAATAACCAACACAAATGTGAGTCATCTAAACACTTTCAATAAAATCGAGATTGCGCAAAGAAAGGATGGCCTGATCTTGTTGGTCAAAAATTTGAATCGACGAAAGGGGGCTTGCGGCAAAGATTTTTTTAAATTCTGAACTGACTTGGCAAAAACGGACTTGGGCTTTTTGTGTTTTTGCAAGATCAGTGAGCGCATCAACAAAAGGCATAATCCCATTGGAGCCGACAAAACTGAGCTCTTTGAGGTTGAAAATAATCTTATTGGATCTGCGAGGAAAGTCTTTCAGACAGGCTTCACGAAAAACATCAGTAAATTCCATCTCGATTCGTCCACTGAGGTTGATAACGACAACATCTTCGATTTTTTCGAGCTGTGCTTTCACAAATTCCCCTTGATTAAAATCCCCAACTCTTAGACTAACATAGAACTGAGCTGTTTATAGAATAACGATGAATCATAGAAAATGCGACGACGACTCGTCGAAATAAACCCTAGGTCGAGGGTATAGAATATAAATCCGTCTTATTTTGAGACAATTCAAACACGAGTTGATCGAATGTTCACTTTCTTGACCTAAGAGAGACTTTATTCGTGAAGGATAAAACTCCAGATTGAAAGATCGTCTTTTAAGGGTTGATGGTCGGTAAAAGCTTGAACGTCAAAAATCAGCTGATCTTTGACTTGTTCTAAATTTTTACCCTTATTCATTGATTCGGAAATGCTCTGAAAGATTTTTCTCAATCCAAACTGTCGCATTTCGTTATTGGTGGCTTCTATGAAGCCATCGGAAAAACTCAGGTAAAGACAATCTTTTTGAAGCTTTTCTTCATAGTAGTGTATCTTTGGATGATGGGTCGCACCCAGGACATGGCTGGTCTCAGGAAGAACAGTTGTAAAATCCCTCCAATGACTTTTCTTTACAATTCCCCTGATGTCCAATTTATAAACCGGCGTATGTCCCGCTTGGCAAACTTTCAAAACTTGTTTCTTAAAATCAAACTCAATAATCTGAAAAGTCATCCAGTACTCACTCTTTGATATTTCACGAATCGTTCGATTGAGATCCGTCATCCATTGAAGGAGATCAACCTTATCTTGACGTTCGAGAACAGAAACAGCACCTCTCACCGCCCCTGTCACCATAGCCGGGCCAAGGCCGTGTCCAGAAACATCTCCGGCCCAGATTAAGACATGATCATCGTTGAAAGTGTAGTGAAGAAAGTCACCCCCACATTCAGCGGCCGCTCGATAATAGCAAGAAATTTCAATTTTATTGTGCTGAATCGACTTCACAGGAAGCATTATGTTTTGCAATTGCTCTGCAGAAATGAGTTCTTTTTGAAGTCGATCCTTCAAAAGGCTCACCTTTTTAAGTTCGCTCACATCTCGACCCACTAAAGTAAAAAGAATAAGGTCTTCAGAACTGCGTTTAATCGTCCAACAATACAATGAAATTGAAAAATCAACGGTCTGTCTTGAGAAACTCAAAGAAACTTCAATTTTAAAATTAACTCCTAGATGCCTATGAGCCAGACGAAGTTGTTGAATGAGACTCTCTTTATCGATTTCATTAAGATAATCAAAAAATTGAGGATGTTTTTTTGAATCTCTCTCTTGACTCACAAGAGCTAAAAAGTTTTTGTTCGCTCTAAATATATGACCGGACTGATCCATCACCACATAGAGTCCTGGTAACTGATCAATCGATTGATCACTTTCATTTTTTGATTTTTCAAGAATAAAAATAATTTCTTCTGTTGCTTGAAACGAAAATTTTCGACTTCTACTTTCTGGCTTCATTTTCTGATCACCTTATTGATCGCACCAAGCAATGCTTCTTTTTTATAAGGTTTTGTAATCCATGCTTTAACGCCTAAGGCACGCCCACTCTCTTTGAGTTCAGGGCTTGAATCGGTCGTCAGCATAAAAATCAGTGTCCCATTGATTTTTAATTTATCTTGCACCTGTTCAAGCACCTGAAGACCTGTAGCTCCCGGCATATTCACATCTAAAATAATTAAATCAAATTTATCTTTTTCATTAATTATCTTGATCGCGGAAAGTCCGTCTTCGGCTTGAGTGACTTTGTGGCCAGCCTCGGTTAAATCTTGAAGCAGTTGCTGTCTAAACGTTGCAGAATCATCGGCAACTAAAATATCAGGCATGGATCACTCCCGTTAAAAAAAATCAATATTTCCGTCTTCATCCTCAGAGAGAAAGGACCTATTTTTTGATTTTTCGAAAAGCTCAACCGTACTTGAGCAATAAAGCGTAACTTCTTTATTTTTTATCTGCCAGTAGCTGGTTTTACTGTTGACATCTTCTTTTGAATTAAAAAAAAGCTCATCGTAGGCCCTGAGTAAAATAGGCAAACTGATTTCACACTGAAAACCTGACTTTTCAAATAAATTTCTCATCTGTCCAGCCGTTAAGTTGGCTATTTCTTTAAAAAAATCACAAGTGAGTTCATCCGGGTTCTTGACTTCTGTTTTATAGATTTTTTTCAAAAGAACTTTGGCATGGGAGAGGTCAAAAAAGACTTTAAAAGTCTGCCTGAGAGCTCCTCCGGATATAAGAATAATGACCATCGAATAATCTATTAAAGGAATATGGCTCATCAACTCAGGTTGGATTGTAAAACCTTGGGTTTGGCTATACCCTTCAATCCTTTTTAAAGAGATCTTCTGAGTGGCTTCGTCAATCGATTTGAGCAACTGGACTTCTGTCATGGAGGCTTATACCTTTTAAGCAGATAGGTTAGCAGGAGATTGCCTAAAACTAAACATTTTTTGTGGGACAGATGAGATAAATGGGATTACTCTATCCATCAGCACTATGAAATCAATACTCACTCAACTTAGGTATTACTTTTCAAAACTCTTCACCGTGGGTTGTAGTCCCCGTTACGGAGAAGCCAGTAATCGCATAACTATTTTTACTAATGTTATGATGGTTTTTGGAATCTTCACGGCTTTATCTGTTGCTGGGCAACTTGAGAAATTAGCACTCCCTTCCACCTATATTAGATTCTTTTACCTAATATCCCTTCTTACCGTTGCTGGTGGTATGTTTAACTATTTTCACCAGCTTTTTCTCGCAAGAGTGTTTGGTCTTCTGTTAATGATCGTCATCGGCTGGAACGCCGTGATTATTTTTGGAAAGTCATTTAATGGTCATTATATATTTTTCGCTGCCGTTATCTATAGTGTTGTGGCCTTTTCAAAAACGAAACTCATCACCCATATTTTTATTATTTTATTGACCTATATAAACTTACCCCTGATTGACATTCTCTCGCACAAAAGAATTTTACCGATTACGGGCTTTTCCTCTTATGATTTTCCGGTCAGTTTATTACTGGTGGATACATTGACCATACCGATATTTATCATCATTATCATTTGGATTGAAAAATGGATGGCCGATCGATATGAAAAAAAGCTGGAAGAAGCTCTCCTTTCCATTCAAAAAGAAAAACAAAAAATTAAAGTCATTTTTGATAGTGTTGATTTAGGGATTCTCATGCTGAATTCAAAACTTCAAATTGAACCTGAATATTCTGCAAAACTTGAGACTCTATTTAAGACGGATAGAATTGCTGGACAAACTCTCTTTGAACTCATTTTTTCAAAGAGCAGCATGTCCTCACAGCAGTCTGCTCTCTTGAAGAGCACTCTCCTCGGTATGCTGGGAGAGGATGAACTCAACTGGGATCTTAATTCTGATCATCTCCCAAAAAGTATCCAGTTAAACTTAGAAGATTCCAGTCAATATCTTTCTCTTTCTTGGTCTCCCTTGATCCGAAACAACCAAGTCAATGCTCTGGTAATAGGAATTAAAGATGTAACAGATGAAATTATGAACAAAAACAAAGTCGCTCATGATCAATTGATGCAAAATAGAGCCCAAGAAATATTATCCAGCCTGATTAAAGTAGGGACTCAACAGACTTTGCAATTTATTTCTGATTTCTCAGCCCTCGCTCACAAAATTAACGAAAATGCTTTAAGCAAAGAAGTCTTAAGAGACCTTCACACTCTCAAAGGCGAGGCGCGATTGTTGGGTCTTAAAGAGATTGCTCATTTATCCCATGAGTTAGAATTTTTCCTAGTTCAAAATACTGATCAAGTTCTTTTAGTTGAAAAAAACCGGCCTTTTCAAAATCTTGCTGAACAAATGCAAGAGGCGGCCCATCTTATGTTCAAACAAATAGAGTCAAATGAGGCCTGGTCGCTTTTTTCTTATGTCGGAAGCTTAAAGAGTAAAATTCAACAACAACTCGACGAGAATTCTGAAAAGCTTAAATTAGGCAAAGTGACGCTTGAAGACTCTCTCGTTCAGTGGCCCAAGGATCTAGAAAAACCTGTCCAAACCATTCTCCTTCATGCGGTTCAGAATGCCGTTGATCATGGCTATCTATTGGCTGGCAAAAAAGAAGATATCCAACTTCATTTATCAGCGCAAAAAAAAGGTCATAACCTGATTTTAAATGTCGAGGATTTTGGCGCCGGCATTGATATGAAAAAAATTGAAAAACTCTGGGAAAACCTGAGTCCCGAGGCAAAAGCTCAATCTCCCCTACCGATTGACCTTCTCTTTTTAGATAAACTGTCCACAACTGATAAGGTCACCCTCACCAGTGGTCGTGGAGTTGGTTTAGCGGTCATAAAATCTGTTGTCGATCAGCTCAAGGGCAAAGTGAGTATAGCCAATTCAACGGATCATAAAGGAGCCGTGCTCACCGTTGAAATTCCCTTCACCCAATGATCATTTTTATAATTTTAAGAAAATGATCGAGATCACTCTGTTCTACAGTTGAGTTTCATTTCCCTTGCCTGAGGGACTAAATTAAGCCACCCTTTAACTATGAAATCAGCACTCAATAAAATTTCTGCACTGGCTGGCTCTGCTCTTTTTATGGGCGCTCTTTTGTCCATTGTCCTTTCTTATTTTGCCCACTTTTATTATGTCACATACAGAGATCAACAGCTTTTGGACCGCTACCCCATCATTGCAGAGGTTGAGCGACTTCATAACCAGACTGTTGATTTTAGAATGCGTCGAAGAGGACCACGTCCCGGTACCCAGGATGTGGCCATTCTCACCATCGATGAAAAAGCGATACAGAAGTACGGGCGCTGGCCTTGGCCACGAACTTTGATTGCGGATGTCATTGAACGGCTTATGGAGAACGGGGCCCGATCAATCTCGTTTGATATTATTTTTTCTGAAAAACAAGAAGATGTTCTTCTTTCCCTTGATGAACTCAATCAAAAAATTAAAAAAGCAATACCTTTGCAAGCTTCACAAATTGAAAGCCTTATCGCAGAAGAAAAAAAACTGAAAGACCACGATCAACGGCTCACTGAGGTGATCAAAAAATACTCTGACCGTTTGATTATGGGTGCGATTTATGATGAGTTTGAATTTCGCCCCTTCCCTTATCAAGACACCTGCTTTTTAAACATTGCTAAAGTTAAAAAAGTTTATGATTACTGGGATAAAGAAGCCTACCTCATTGGTGTTCAAAACGCCATGGAACTGGCCTTACCTGAATCCTGGCATAAAGTTCTTCTCAATCACTTCAATAATCTAAGAATGAATGTGAGTTATGAGTGGTTGATTAAAAATCCTGAACATGACCTGGTTAAAACTTTAACCAAAGCCGGTTTTGATCCCAAGAAACAAACAACAGTTGCTCTTTTGACCTCTTTTATTGATGGTGATCAAAAAAAATTCAACGAACTCTCGCTCGGTAAATTAGATTGGCCTCATTTTCAATCCCAAATTCCACTGAGTGAAAGAGTTGATTGGGCCAATCAAATGGAACAATCTTTAAAAGATTATTGCTTGCGATATTTGACCTCAAAAGATGAGCTCACCGAAACATTTAAACGCCAATGGCCAGAAATTTCTTCAGACTATGATAAATTTAATAATCTCTCATTTGAAGAGGCGAAAGATCTTATCCAAATGATGAATCTTGAGAACCCCGTTCATCATGTTGATCACTGGCTGTTTAATTTAGAAAGCATTCGTCAAGTGACCGAGCACACCGGAACTTTTAATGCGACTCAAGATAAGGATGGCAGTGTCCGTCGTGCAAAGCTTTTTGTGCGAAATGGTTCTCTCTTTATTCCAAGCCTCGCCTTCAAAACATTTTTAGTCCTTAAAGACTTCTATCCCACAGCAGAACTCGTCCCCAACCCCTATGAAAACCCAGTTGAATCTTCTATTCTCACCCAGGTTTTTTTAAAAGATGCCGAGGATCAACATGTTCTCACTATCCCCACTGACCATCGAGGACAAATTCCTATTAACTATGCTGGGCCTCAAAAAATGTTCTCCTATCTCAGTGCGGCAGAAGTCCTTGATGACGACAAAGACTATCAAATTGAACAACGCATTCTTAATGCTCAAGGAGAGTGGGTTGAAGAGACACTCACGGTCGACAAAAAAGACTATCTTAAGAACAAAAGTTTTGTTTTCGGAGCGACGGCCACTGGTGTTTATGATTTGCGAGTGACCCCATTTGAAGAAAATTACCCTGGAGTCGAAACTCACGCCAACTTGCTTGATAACCTGCTTCGCCAAGACTATCTCAAAACAAATCCAAAAGAAGAAGTTTATATGCCGTTAGCACTTCTCTTTTTAGGTCTTATTTTCTCTTTAATTATTTCAAAGCTGGGTGCCGTTGCGGGTTTAATCATTACGCTGGTCAGTGTGATTTCCATTTACTGGATCGATTCCCTCTTTATTTTTTCCAAAGGAACGGTGATTACAGTTCTCTTTCCTCTGACCACAATTTTGTTTCTTTACACATTTTTAACTTTCTTTAAATACCTGACTGAAGAAAGAAAAAAGCAACAGCTCAAGGGTACTTTTCAAAAATACGTTTCACCTGAAATTGTGAATGAGATTCTTAAGGACCCCTCGAAACTTGAACTTGGCGGAATTAAACAAGAAATGACAGTCTTTTTCTCTGATGTTCGAGGTTTTACCACGATTTCAGAAAAATTAGATCCAAGGGCTCTTTCTGATCTACTCAATCACTATCTCACTCCGATGACTGAGATTATATTTAAAAACTCAGGGACGCTCGATAAGTATATGGGCGATGCGATTATGGCTTTCTTTGGCGCTCCCGTACCCTCTCAGAAACATGCTGCTCAGGCTTGTCGCGCAGCTCTTCATCAAATTGAAAAGCTCTTTGAACTGCAAAAAATTTATCAAGAAAAGGGTTTGCCCATGATTGATATCGGTATCGGTCTCAACACGGGCGAGATGAGTGTGGGTAACATGGGCTCTCAGACCGTTCGAAACTATACCGTCATGGGAGATTCTGTTAATCTTGGCTCACGGCTTGAGGGTATTAATAAGGAATATGGCACCCGAATCATCATCAGCGAATTTACCGTGAAACATATCGAAAAGGAAAACTTTGTCTACCGTGAAATTGATTGGGTGAAAGTTAAAGGAAAAAACGAACCTGTACGTATTTTTGAGCTGATAGCAGAGGGTGAGGTTTCACCTGATAAAGTGAACCACCTCAACCACTTCAAATCAGGTTTTGAACTTTATCATAAAAGGCAGTGGCAACAGGCCATTGATGCCTTTAATTTAGCTCTCAGCTATGAAGCCAGTGACCAGACTAGTCAACTCTACATTAAAAGATGCCAAGGCTATATGAATGAGCCTCCGAATGATCAATGGGATGGTGTCTTCACCATGAAAACCAAGTAGTAGAGGTTTTGTGACTGTTTTATCTCAAACATTGGCTTTATTTTTTGTAGCCATACTGTATAGCTCTCTTGGTTTTGCTGAAAAAACCACGATCATTGCCGACGCCGATATGATGGAGAAAGACTCTGTTAATAAAACAATCCTTTTAAAGGGAGGTGTGAATGTTATTTTTCAACAGCAGCATCTTCTCGCTAATGAAGCCTTTATTGATGAAAAAACATCAACCATCACAGCACGCGGTAATGTTGTCCTTGAAAATGCCCGAACCACTCTCCGCGGCGAAAAAATGGTCTTCAACTATGACACCAATAAGGGAAAAATATTTAATGGAGTCGTAACCTCGGGACAAGTTCTTATTCAAGCGGAAGTGATCGAAAAAGTGGGTGACGATGAGTATCTTGCCGATGATGCCTATTACACTGCTTGCTTAACCTGTCCACCCTCCTGGGGTTTTACCAGCTCACAAGTTCAGGCAGAAATTGGCGGTTACGCCTATCTTAGCCGACCTTGGCTTTATTTACTTCAATTTCCAGTGCTTCCCCTTCCCTATCTCGTCGTTCCCCTTAATTCCCGTCGCCAGACCGGTTTTTTAGTGCCGCGTCCAAGTTCAAATAACGAGGGAGGACTCGCCATTGAGCTTCCGTTCTTTTGGGCGATTGATCGTTCTCGAGATGCAACCTTTTCGATCATCAATTACGAAAAACGGGGCGTCCAAGCTTTTGCCAATTACCGCTATATGCTGAATGAAACCAGTGGAGGCGAACTCAATACAGCCTATATGAAAGATCGAATTTTTGGTTACAAAGACCGATGGTTTCTCAACTACAAACATCTTTACGATTTACCCGAACAATTTACTCAGAGAACTGAGATCGCCTTAGCCAGTGATCGTCGTTACCCTCTCGATTTTCCAGAGCAGCTTCTCTATCTGGGAGCCCCAGCTTTAGATAATCGCAATTCATTAACCAAGGCCTTTGAAGACTCTCTTTTAACTATTGATAGCAGTTATTACGTCAGCTTGATTGAACCTGAGCTTGAATTGGATAACCGTGATGGTCTTCATCGAATGCCCGAAATCAATTATTCAATAACGGATCAAAAAATTTCTGAAGACTATAATTTATTGTTTAATTTTGATGTCCAGTTTCTACACATCGCCAGACAAGGTCCTGGATTTGAACACGCTCGAACAGGAGCCAATGACTGCGTAGGAATTGATACTTCAATTTGCTTCATCTCACCTTCTCCTACAGGAGAGTTTATTTATGGTGAACCCTATGGCTCTCCCATCACCAGTCCTCAAGAATATGGTGATCTTATCCGCACCGGACAACGCCTCGATCTGAAGCCCTCTTTTCATGCCCCCTTCTGGGTGGGATCCTTATTAGATGTGGACCCCTCACTCAGTTTTAGATACACCCAGTATTCGCTGGGTGTAGAATCAGATCCATCCCAGGGTTATGATGCTTTTCCCTCTCGCTTTTATACTCAACTCGGTCTTTCGACAAAAAGTTATCTCAGTCGCGTCTTTGATTGGGGAGAAACAACTAAATTTAAGCACTCCATCGTCCCAGAAATTGATTTAAGATACATCCCTCGAATTCATCAAACTGATCATAATTTTTTTGGCACTCAACAGCACCTCACTTATTTTCGAGAGCTTGAACCGATTGATGATACCGATGCCGATTGGAGAAACGGCGGTCGTGGTGTTCAGTTTGATGCCAATGATAGAGTCATTGGCACTCAAATTATGAACTTTGCAGTGACTCAAAAAATTATGAGTCGCACTCTCACACCTGAGTCTGGCAAGAGTTCCACTCAGAGCCCCTACCGTCAAAATCTCTATTTTCGAGTTTCACAGGCCCTTGATCTTAAAGAGGCCTCCATCGGCGAGGACGGTCGTCCGTGGCAAGATATCAATACGGATGCCGTTATCACGACCGGGCCCATTTCCCAGTCTCTGGGCACTTCCTACTTTCCATATCACAATCGAACACGCTGGAGGGCTGGAACTCGTTACAGTTTTTTAGGAAAAAATTATTTACAACTCAGTTATAACAAAACATATCGTATTGGAGCAACACCTCCGGTTGATGACAATACCCGTAACGAAAATCTATTATTGAGCACAGGTCTCAATTTTAAATATCTCTATTTTCATGGAATGATGGAATATGACCTTAACCCCAGAAAAGAACTCCGCCAAGAGGCCTTTAAACAATGGGCGGTGATTACGCGAATTACTCCTCCGGGGTCTTGTTGGTCTATTAATGGGTCAATTTCCCAACGAATGGATAATAGTATTATTAACTATTCCATCAACATGGAATTTATTTTCGGCGAATAAATCGTCTCATAATGAAATTCTCAAGTAATATTTCCTGATGCATATTGAGGTCTAAGGCCTTGTGTCCGATACTTAATTATGGACAAAAAAATTCTCTTCGTATCCTTGTTTTTTACGAGTTCATTTTGTTTTGCAAACGGCTTAAGTTCAGCCGACCAAGAAGCCCTTGATAAGACCGTAAAATTACTCACAACTCAGTCTGAGAGAAATGAAGTCATTGACAATAACCCTGATGCACAAAAGGCCGATGAATTGGTCAATCAGTTATCTCAACAGGGTGCAAACTCTGAAGATGTTTACGCTTTAAGTGCCAACATTTTTAAGGACTTACTCCGAGAAGCCAATGGTGACTCGGCCGTCTTACAAAAGCTTCTTATGGAAGCTCAAAAAAATCCTCAAGCTCTTTACCGTAAGCTTTCACCTGAAAATCGAAACCAACTGCAAGCAATCACCCAAGACATTGAAAAGAAAAAACAAACAGCCCCGCAAAAATAAAATCCAATTTTAAAACTATTTAGATTTAAAGTTGTACTTTCTGTTAACAGAACAGTTCCGTTAGGGTAGTTTTTAATCCTGAAGACAAGAAAAAAATCAAAATAAAGTTTCATTGGCACTTCTTTGATTAGATAGCCTTAATCTAATCCATTCTGACACATCACCATATTTTTAGTTTGGTCTATGCCATAAACGTCAACGAGAGAGGCATTTAAATTAACAACCCCAGCGACTCGGACAGAAAAGTTAAAGTTACCGGGAACACTGTTGACCGAAAGAACCGCCAAAGGAGGGCAAGCCGCGATGACGGCCTGTGGCCCCCTCTGTCCACCGACAACACCGAGTGGGGCTTCTTGCCATATTTTGAAGTCAGCACAAATTCCAGCGCAGTTACAAACATCTTGGGTCCCCAAACAGAGAGGATCATCTATAAGTGTTCCCCCTGGTGGCGGCGCACCGTTTGCGGCCTGTAGACGATAACCTAATGTACCAACGGGTTTAAATCCAGTTTGAACAAAATTTCCAGGGTATACTCCGTACTCGGCAAGAGCGGATTGGGCCGCAGTGTAATAAGTGGTTAATAGTTTAAATCCTTCTTTCTGTCGAGCTCTCGCTTGAAAACCGTTATAAGAAGGTATTGCTATGACCGTAATAATAGCCATCAGGGCCACAACCACCATCAACTCTAAAAGTGAAAATCCATGATGACCCAATGGATATCTGACAAATGAAGGTTTTGTTTTATTTTGAAATGATTTATAAATATCCTCTTTAATGAACAAAAGAATCCCCTTTAAATATTTCTCTTTAATGTCTTAATCATGACATAAATTTATATTTAATCATGACATAAAAATGTTGAAATCGAGAGATTTTTTGTGAAGCTCTTAGATTTTAAACAATTTCTTGGCCTCTTCAGAAAACTCTTCTCATTGAGACACCACTGTTCAAGGGCGGGGTCTAGTTTATAGACAACCCTCATTAACCCACATAGACTTGATCACAACTCATCTCTGATTTTCAATAGATAGGTGTAAAATATAAAAAAGGAGATTTTCTATGAAAAAGTATGCCCTTCTTATCCTTCTGATCAGTGTCTTCAGTTTTCAAGCCCAAGCCCTTGTTGAACTCAGAGCGGGTTATGGAGCTCAAACCCCATCAGAAGACAGCTATATTGGTCAAACAGTGGGCACAATGTCTGGTTTTAATCTCGATGCTATTATTAGCCCACCACTTTTACCCATTGGGATTGGTCTTCGTTATGAAAGCATGGGTCTTGATTTAACGACGGCGCTGACGACAGTTGAAACCGATATGGAAAGACTTTCACTGATCATCAACTATCGATTTATTGATCTCTTCGCCTATTTTGGACTGATCGGGACCCTTGGTTTTTCCAACTCCCTTGAAGGTACATTTGCCGGAAATAATGCAGAGTTTGAATCTGATTTTACATCTTCGCTCGGTGTTGAAGGCGGAGTCTCTTTGGGCCTTTTTTCTCTTGGAGCCGAGGTTGGTTATTTTATGGCGAAATTTGAAGAAAAAAATAATCTTCTCACCGATATTAACTTAGACGGCCCTTACGCTAAGGTTCTCGTAGGGGTTGGTTTTTAAGATTTTTTTTAAAACTCAATATTGAAACTATTGATCATCCCAAGTGAGTTACCCTTAGAAACTTTCTTGGGTTATTTTTTATGTGACAGACTTCACCAAGATCGACACTGATTTCTGTGCCCGCTTATTCACCACTTTAGTCTTGGTTGCATTTGACCCTAAATTGAGAAAAAATAAACTATGTTACGAACTCTTCTTGTGATTATTCTGCCTTTGTTGATTGTCCTGAAAAGCTCCAAAAGTTTAGCGGATCCGGGACGTGAGTTTTTACTCAGTTGCACCTATGGTGTGCTCGCTGGAGCTTTAGTGGGTGCCGCAACCCTCGCGGTTGAAGATAACCCGAGCGATAAACTTCACCGAGTTGCCCGCGGCGCCTCTTTGGGTCTTTACACGGGTATATTACTGGGTCTTTATGTGGTCTATGTTGTTCCTTCACAGATTGAGTCAGAACAAAAAAGACAATTAGAAGATGTCGAGCAAATTGAACCAGACGATTACGGTTACCTTCGTTACCAACCACCAAAGTTAACTGTCTACCCCGTGTTTGAACAAAATAAAATCACCGGAGCAGCCTTGAATTATAATGTAATCAACTTCTAAAACTCGACAATCCCATTCAAAGTTTCTCTCTTTTTTTTAAATGACAAGTTCTCAGCAAAAAAAAACACCAATTTTCGTGGTGTTTTTTCAATCTTAGAATAAGTTTATAATCAAGAATCAATTAAAAATTGTCAGGAATCTGTCCACCACCATCATCGGTTCCGCCATCGTCAGTTCCACCATCATCGGTTCCACCA
>JBGSSY010000233.1:0-3348 GCA_041736775.1 Bdellovibrionales bacterium
GCGAAAAAAGCCGTGGATTTTAATGGGTTTTATTAAAAATTTGTTGATTACAAATTTGAATATATTAGGCTTTATTCGTCAAGACACTACGAATTCTATCGTCAATAGAAATTGGCCGGTCAAAAAGCGCCAAAGAGCTCTTGAATTAACAGCCCAAAGAGCGAAAGTGCTGATGAAGGCGTTGAATATTCACGTCAACGTAAAATACTCTTCCCCTGACTTGTTTCATAGAAATTATTTTATGGTCTGCAATCATATGTCCTATGTCGATATTCTTGTTTTAAGCTCCATTCGGCCGGCCGTTTTTGTCACATCGGTGGAGATGGAAAAAACATTTTTCTTAGGAGATTTAGCAAAATTGGGAGGAAGTTTTTTTGTGGATCGGGTGAATCGTCGAAAAATGAAAGACGAAGTCAAAGCTCTGGTTCAACTCCTTTCCGATCAATTCAATGTTTTTCTTTTTCCCGAAGGCACAAGCACCAATGGAATGGAATTACTTCCCTTTAAAAAATCACTTTTTCGTGTGCCCCATCAGACCGGTTATCCCATTCTTCCGATCTGTTTGAAGTACCGATCCATCGATGGCGAACCTTTTACAGAAAAAAACTGTGACAAAGTCAGTTGGTATGGAGACATGACTTTTACTCCTCATTTTTTACAACTGCATAAAATCAAGAGACTTGAAGTGGACGTGGAGTACCTTGAACCAATTGACTCAACCCAGTTTGCTGACCATGGACTTCTGGCTGAGCAAGCCTATCAACAGATTTCTCGCTGCTATAAAGGGCAATAAGTCTTCTTTAACTCTTAATATCTCAATGAATTCCCCCCCCCCCATAGTCCTATCTGGAGAATGCACTGTTCCTAGTCATTGAGTGTAAGTCAGCTTATTTTTTGTCATACAAAAATCCTAGAGGAGGAGAGAAATGAAAAGACTTTCAATCAGTCTATTAATCGCCCTGAGTGCCGTATTGTTTTCTTGTGCGACTTCTAAAAAGAGTAGTGATATCCCGGAACGTCGAGAATTTCCTGTCAACTCTGAAATTAACGCCTGTGAGAACTTCTTTGAACACGCATGCGGCCCTGCCATTGATGCTTTTCAAATGCGAGAAGATCGTTCTCGCCATATATTTTCCTTCGATGACTCCGCTGAAAGACTTCTGATCGCAAAAAAAGACTATCTTAAATCACTCCTCAATTCGACCCAACTCAATGAAAAAAGCCGTCAACTTCAGGCTTATTACTCTTCTTGTATGGATCAAGGAGCTCGCAAAACAGAAGAGCTTCAAGTCCTTAAGGAGGCTGTTGCAGAACTGAATGCCCTCAAAACAAAAAAAGATTTTGCTGCTTTTTTAAGTCAAAAAGCTCTTAAGGGCGAAAGTTCACATGTTCAGTTTTTTAATATTGAGAACTTAGACAATAGTCATATCTACGACTTTTTTATTATGCCCAGTTTAATGACCTCAATGCCTGATCGCAGTTACTACAAAAATGAAGAATTGATGAAAGAGTTTGTCTCTATTGCCACTGACTTTTTTAAAATTGCAGGAGTTTCTAATCCTGAACAAAGAGCGCAATGGGTCGCCGAGTTTGAAACTGATTTCATTAACAATTATCCCACTCCCGCCGAACGACGTACAATTTGGACTGAGAGAAAATTTGCCACCAAAGCCCAACTTCTCGGTTTTAAAAATCTTGAGCTCGGTGCCATTCTCGCTAAAGTCCCTGCAAAAACCAAGATTCGAAATCCGATGAATGAAGTCTTTGGTTTTTTAAATAAATCTTTTGAGCGCTACACTCTTGATCAGTTGAAAAGTGCTTATCTTTTTCAGACTATCAATTCGAGTTTGGATGAAGCCTTTCCCGAACATTTCAAAAGAGTTTTTGCCTTTCGCTTTAAATTTTTAGGGGGAAGCCCAGAACGTTCGGCCCTCGACGAGCGCTGCACCCAAGACACGATGGCAAAGTTCACTAAAGAGATCGACTTTCTTCTTTTCGATCAGTTTTTTCCCAACTTTCCTGAGGCTAAATTTGTCTCTCTTCTTGAAAAAGTAAGGGCATCAATCATTGAAGGTCTGAATAAGAATACTTGGTTGAGTGCAGAGTCGAAAAAGAATGCCATTAAAAAAGTTAAAATGGCAAAGTTTCAGGTGGTTAAACCTAAAACGGAGAAAGAATGGGATTTTAATCCGGTTGGAAATTATAACTCTAAAGAATATATCCAAAATACACGTCTTCTCTCTCAGTTAATGATTGAAAGAGAACTCTCACGCCTTCCTCAGCCTGTTGATAAAGATAAGTGGTACATGGGGCCTTTAACCGTGAACGCTTACTACGATCCTTCGGCCAATAAATTTGTAATGCCCGCTGGGATTTTACAATACCCTTTTTATGACCCCAATCTTCCTGACTGGGTGAATCTCGGTGCGGTTGGAGCCGTTGTTGGTCATGAACTTGGCCATGGAGTTGACGATCAAGGTTCAAAATACGATGAGAACGGAAAAGTTCGTCAGTGGATGACTGCAAAAGACGTAAAGACCTTTCAAAATAGAGGTGAAAAATTAGTGAACCAATTTCAAGCCGCTGGCCACGACGGTAAGCTCACCTTGGGTGAAAACATTGGTGACTTAGTGGGAGTGACGTTCGCCTTAAACGCCGCTAAAAAAATTATGCCCCTTGACCCCATTGCTCGCGAGGCCGCAAAGAAAAACTTTTTTCTACAATATGCCCGGGCTTGGTGTGGAGTGATGAGACCTAAAATGGTTGAAATGCGTCTTAAAACGGATCCCCATGCCTTGGTATGGGCTCGAGTGAATGAGCAAGTCAAACACCAAGCTGATTTCGCTGAAGTTTACAAATGCAAAGCGGGTGACAAACTTTTCTTACCTGAATCTGAACGAGTGACTATCTGGTAAAACTTTTTTTTTAATTTTTAGTCCTATGAACGCCCATATCTCAAGTATGGGCGTTTTTTTTCATTTTTTGTTTTTTTTAGAAGTCCTCGTTACTTAATCCATTTCAATCGTCCGCCCAAAATTGACCACGGCTCCTGCCTAACCTCCATTTTGCCCTTCGGGCAAAAGCACATCGTGCGTTTTTTTTTCATTTTTTGTTTTTTTAGAAGTCCTCGTTACTTAATCCATTTCAATCATCCGCCCAAAATTGACCCCGGCTCCTGCCTAACCTCCATTTTGCCCTTTGGGCAAAACCGCATCCGCTTGGAGGAGATCAATTTTGGGCGGATGATTGAAATGGATTAAGTGAGTGAGTGAGTTTATTTATAAAGGGTTTTGGAAAATGAAGCTTTTTGAAACTTTGGGTTTGGGTCTTTAGTAATTATGTTTTTTT
>JBGSSY010000273.1:0-10048 GCA_041736775.1 Bdellovibrionales bacterium
GGCCAATGGGCTGAGCACCCTCAGCTTCAGTCAGCAAAGCCTCCCAAAGTTTTTCTGTTTCATCCCAAGGGACAAAAATTTCTACCCCATTCTCACCGGTATAACCAGTTCGAGCGACATAACAAGTTTTGCCTTTCCATAACCAAGTTCTAAACTCAAAAGGAGGGCAGTCTTTCATTAGAGGACCAAACCACTTTTCTAAATAGTTCATGGCTTTGGGACCTTGTACTGCAATTTGTCCCCAGAGATGGCTCTCATCAGTTATTTGAGCACCTTGATTGTTATCGATTAAAAATTGGAAGTCTTTCTTTTGGTTAGCGGCATTCACACAGAGCAAATAGTCTTCATTAGGAATGAGGCAATAAACAATGAGATCATCAACAATGCCCCCTTGAGGATTGGGAAAAAGACTGTACTGGGCCTGTCCTGCTTTTAACTGAGAAACATCATTAGTTGTTAGAAGTTGAAGAGTACTTAAGGCTTTGGGCCCCTTCACTCTAATTTCTCCCATGTGAGAAACATCAAAAAGTCCCACTTCAGTCCGTACATGGATGTGCTCTTCTTTAAGTCCCTGAAACTGCACTGGCATCCACCAACCAGCGAAATCGACCATCTTTCCACCACGCTTCACATGGGATTGGTAGAGGGGTGTTTTATGAATCACTGTTGGTGCTTGGTTAGTCACTTCCATATATTTCCTTACTTATCTATTTATCTTTATTCATTTGTTTATCTATTTAACTTACTGTCTTTACTTACTTACTTACTTACTTACTTACTTACTTACTTACTTACTTACGAATTTACTTACTTACTTTTCGACTGACCTAATTTCTAATGACTACCTACCCAATACGAACTGTTGTTTTTCGGCCAGAGTGAGTGTGTTATCAAGGAGTTTAGCGATAGTCATGGGGCCAACGCCACCAGGTACGGGAGTGAGAGCACCAATATGGTCTTTAAGACCGTCGACTTTTACGTCACCGCATAAAGTTCCATCGGCTCGACGATGAATTCCAACATCAACCACAGTCGCTCCTTTTTTGAAAAAGTCGGCCGTTATAAATTCTGGCTGTCCGGCCGCCACAATAACGAGGTCGGCATTCTCGAGTTCGGCTCTTAAATTTTTTGTTTTGGAGTGACAGATGGTTACGGTGGCATTTTTTTCGATGAGCAAGTGAGCCATGGGTTTACCCACAATTTGACTGCGTCCAATAACGACGGCCTTCTCACCTTCTAAGGGAATTTTATAATGCTCAAGAATTTCGATAATCCCAGCTGGAGTGCAAGGGGCAACTGGAGCTTGGTTACAAAAAAGTAATCCCAGATTATGAACGGTTAAACCATCAGCATCTTTTTGAGGATCGAGATGAGAAAGTATTTCCATTGAATCAAGCCCTCGAGGAAGGGGTAACTGCACCAGAATTCCATGAACAAGGGGATCTTGATTGAGTTGAATCAAATGATTGATGACCTCTGTTTGAGTGGTTTGGGCTGAAAGTTTGATCTCTTTGCTCGTAAGCCCCACACTTTGACAGGCTTTCATTTTATTTTTTACATAAACTTGACTGGCCGAATCATCGCCGACCAAAATCACGGTTAAACAAGGGGAAAATCCGTATTTTTTCTTGAAGGCTTGGACCTTTTGACTGAGGCCAACGGCTTTTTGTTGAGCCAATTTACGACCATCTAAAACAAGCATTTTATCTCCCATGGAAGACTCTCCTTTTATGTTCTAAGTGTCCCTTTGTCACCAGTGTCTTTTAATGATTTGACCCTAAAGCCTAATGTGATAATTTGGCCTTTTAAAGGAGTCGTCGTGGCTAGAAAGAAAGCAAAATCCAGCAATCCTAATGATCTTGAGAATCAGGGCATCCCCGCTTCCTTAAAAAAATTCCGTCAAAGCCCAGAGATTGAAGGTTTTTATCGTTTTATTTACGAAAACGATCTTCGCACAGAGGCTTTTCAGATCATCGACGATATCACTCAAAAACGACTAGACGCCAAAACTAAAAAGAAAGCCTAAATAGAATAGATACCAGATTATTCAGAATTCAGAATTCAGAATTCAGAATTCAGAATTCAGAATTCAGAAAAAAATCCCAGATGAGAAGACGTCGTCAAGCTCAAAAGTCCTAAAAACGAATTTCTAATTTAAGTTTTTCGGACGAAAATATTTTTATTCTCATAAAAAGCCTCAAAGCGATCCCCACAGTCTTGCAAGTATTTTTTGATGGACTGTTACTGGAGGCTCTATGCTTGTTTTTAATAAACGCGGACAAAGTTTGGTCGAATATATGGTGATTGTTGCTCTTATGGCTATTTCTACCATGGGTATTATGCGCATTCTCTCCCAAACCACCAGCGGCAAGTTGGCTCGAATCACTCAGTCTCTCCAGGGTGGAAAAGCCGATCTCTCGGTTGAATTTGAGCGCATTGATAAAAATGATATTAAAAAGAAAGATATGGCCGATTTTTTTCAAGGCTCACGCTCACAAAAAGATTAAATCATGTTTGATTCTCTGAAAGGACAAGCTCTTTTTGAAACGCTCTTTACGTTGCCAATCGTGATGGGGGGATTGAGCTTGATCCTTTGTTTTCTTTACAGTTGGACGAGTCATTTTCTCATCGATCACTGGGTTTATCAATCGGCCCTTTGTTTAGCAGAAAATCAAGCTCCTCGACATTGTCAAAAAGAGCTTGTTGAAAAGCTTAAACAAGTACCCTTCCTCACATTTCAAATTGATAGAATGTCTCTTTGGCAAAAAAAAGTTTTAGTTCAGGTCAAGACCCGTCAGCCCTTACAACTCCATTCTGTGTTCACGGAAACTCTTCATTTACCATTGAGAATTGATGATTTTAGAAGGTATCAATGAATCAAAAAGGATTTGTGAGCCTATGCCTAGTTATTTGGGCTCCACTTTTTTTAACAATCTTAAGTTATGGTCTATGGATGGTTTGGCTGATCAACCAAAAGCATCAATTAAATAATCTCTGTCATCATCATTTGCTAAAATCCCAACAGGCCCTTGTTGATGGCAATAACCGCTTACTCCTCCACAATCCTAAAGCTTTAGCTTTGATTCTCGAGAAAAGAAATTTGGATCGTTTGATATTAACCTCTCCACCTCCAGTAAAAGCGGCCGCTCTGCTGAAAAGAAAACGAGTGTTGGCCCAACAAATCAAACTGTCTCTATTGCAAAAAAACATAATCAAAACTCACAAAGAGTTATCAAAATCATGGGCACAAAAACTAAGATTGAATCTTCATCGTGCCTTAAGAAAAAGAAGTGAATTTTTTCAGGGTGATAAAAATATTTTGGCTCAAGTTCGAGTTCGTTGGTCTATTTCTCGTATCAAAATAAAATTCCGAGATAAAGCTTCAACATACCAGCGTGGAACTAACCACGCATTAGCACAGACCATGAGCGCCAACTGGAGTATACCCCTTCAATCAGTGACTCCCCCTTGGCTCAGTCCTTTTGTAAAAAATAAAAATAATTGGTTGGGATCCTGCCAAACCCACCCCGATTCCAGCGGAGGCCTAAAATGGTATGCAGCCATCGGCGGGGGCAAAGTCTTATCGAGACCCTTGTCGTCGCTCTGATTTTGGTGATTTTTTTAATTTTCATGGAGAGCTGTTATGAAAAAACTAAGCCTGAGTACAATCGTTATAAAATTCAAAGAAAACTGGTCCAATCCCAAAAATGAGCTTCTGAGCCAGCGTTCAATCCTGATTTCTTTTGTGCTAACAATGGGGCTGTCTGCTTTTTGGATTCAGAACTCTTCAAATGGGGATCCTTCACCAATGAAGAACAGAACGACTCAGGCACGAATTGATACCCTCATACCTGATGACAAAACCCTCATCCCCATTCGGGTGATCAATTATGAATCCTTGGACCAAATTATTGGAAATCATGGCGTGGTTGATCTCTATTCGGCTCCTGAACATTCAGGACAGAAATCCCGTTTGATCGCAACCTCAGTTCAGCTTTTGAATATTTCTGAAAATGAAGGTTATTTCAATGTTTTAATCGCCTCTGATCAAGCTCCTGCATTGACGGCGTATTCCGGAGAATTCATTGTCGGCATCCGAAATCCAAACTTAGTTGGCACTGAAATTGTTAAGGAGAAGAGTGTACCCAAGAAAAGAAGGGTCTTTTACGCTTCGGAGGATGAATGATCACGCTTATTTTAATTTTCAACCTATGGGCCCAGCCGATTGCAATCCAGTCTCAACAAAGTTCCGATTTAGAGTATGAAAAGTATTTGAATGATCATCCTGAGCTGATTTCTTATGTTCAGTATTTTAAAAAGCAACACTTAAATTTAAGTCACGCTCTTTATCAAGAACTGAAACAAGCGCAATTTGAATTTATCAATGGGAGTCTCGAAAAGTCACACCAGCACTTTCAAAGAATAGTGGACCTTAAACATCAACAGGATTGGAATGAAGAAGAGCGAGCAACGATTCACTTCGCTTTTCTTAGGCTCGCGCAACTCACGAGCGAGGATTTGGTAAAAAATCAGCTTTTGATTGACGCTTTTGAATTTGATCCCACCTTGAAAATCGATAAGCTTTTATTTCCGCCCCCCATGGTTGAAACCTATTATTCTCTCAAAAAAACAAAGAAAGAAAATGTATGGAGCTTGCCCCAAAATGCCGATCAATTTGATGAAGTTCTTTTGAACGGACGATCTGTTGGAAAGCGAACAGGATTTGTGCGTGCACCTAATTCCATTCAAAGATTCACCTTTCTATCAAATCGATTTAAAGCCGTGACTCTGACTGTAAAATCAAGCCAATTAGAAACCATAAAAATAGTTTTAAGCCCCCTTTCTGAAGGAAATTGTGAGAACCCCCGCTGGACTCAAGAAATGGATGAAAAAATAGATTTTATTTTAATTGATCAAGACTGCATTGGTCGATCCAATTATAATCTCAATACCCATCCCCCTAAAATTGTAGGTTTAAGTCAAATAGAACACAAGAGTCGATCTCAATTCTCCTTTGTAAAATCAAAATGGTTTTGGCTTGGTGTTTCTGTTTTGGCCGTCGGAGCCATCGTAAGTCAAAATCAAAAACAAGAAAGTGTCGCTCACCCCCCGGTTGTCAAAATTTATACAAACGAGTGATTTGAAATCCAAAGAGACTTGCAGGTTAGACAAAGCCTAAGGAGTCAGGATCTGCAGGAGTATACAATTTTTTTGAGTTGACCTAACTTCGATTTAGGATTTTCATCAAGTGATGAAAAAAATCTTTTTTCTTAATGCTCTTGTCTTTTTGCTCAATTTTTTATTTTTAAACTCTTTGGCCAGTGATTTCTACCCATCCAGTTATGATGAGAGTCGCAAGCATTTGGATCAAAAAGTAAAGGAACTCAAAAAGACTTACCCCCTTATAAGCCAAGAGGCTTTTCCCATTCCATCGAATCTCAGTGACGATTTAAAAACCGATGTGGTCTTTATTCCCTCGATGGACCGCAACTCTAAAAAATTAATTGTAATCTCATCCGGGATCCATGGAGTTGAGGCTTTCACCGGAAGTGCTTTACAATTTGCCTATCTTGACCGCTCTGAACTTGATTCAATTTTACAAAAATCATCAATACTCTTAATTCACGCCCTGAATCCCTATGGATATGCTTTTAAGAGGAGAGTTACAGAAAATAATGTCGACCTTAATCGAAATTTTTTATCAGATACCGAAATGTTTAAACTCCCCAATTTAAAATATGCAGTTTTTGATGATTATTTGAACCCTGAAAACAGACTCAGCATGAGTCTTTGGGTTGATATTAAGCTTTTTATGAAAACCATTTTAAAGTTGATACGATATGGACGAAAAGAGCTCGCACAGAGTGTATTGGGTGGCCAGTATGAGAAACAAAAGGGTCTTTATTTTGGAGGTCATCAACATGAGCCTCATGTTGAAATGATAAAAACAATATTTGGAAAATGGGCTGAGAGTAAAAACCAAATTCTCCACATTGATCTCCACACTGGATATGGAGAGCGAGGCCGACTCCATTTTTTTTCTCATCAACAAGCCACCCAAATTGAAGGCTTTAACGAAATTTTTTCTGGGTTTAGTATTGATCTTGGTGAAGACAAAGACTTCTACAAAACCTCTGGGAATTTTGAGCAATCCACCGTCGAAAACTATCCTGATAAAAGGGTAATCCCAATGACCTTTGAATTTGGTACCATGGATTCTCAGACGACAATGGGTGGATTTTACTCTTTGAGAAATATGATACTTGAAAACCAAGGGTTTCAATATGGTTATGCTGATGAACTTTCAAAACAAAAAATTCAGGATGACTTTTTAGAAATGTTTAATCCAACCGACTCACTCTGGAGAAAAAAAGTTTTAGAGGAAGGTACGCAAGCCTTGATTACAGTCTCGAATCGATTTGCTCAAATTCAGCTTTAACTTAATTCTTAAGAAGTCTGGGGATTTCTTCACAGACCTTCAGACAGCAACCATAATGCAAGGCAATGTAAATTTTCTCGGTTTGTGTTTTTTGATTCTTGAATCTCGAAATTCGAGATCCATTTCCAAAATTAAAACTCAATCAAGAGACTCTCTTTAAAAAAAATTTAAAATAATCCCGACAGGCTTTAAAATACCCATTGATAAATTGACTCTCTATTTCAATATAAATACCATAAATGGTAGTTTATGCGGCAGACTCATTGTTTTATCTTATTTATATTTTTCGGAATCACTTGTTTAGCACTCAATGATCCCTATCTTTCAAACCTCGAAGAAAAAATAGATAAGAATTCGGCACAATGGTTTATGAATGTTTTGAAAAAAAGAACTCAGCTGGATTCAGAAAACAAATTTAAGACAGACATAAATTGGTATAGCGAATTTGAAAAACTACTTCTCACTCTCCATGAAAGAAAAAAATTAAGTTCTGAACAATTGCAAAATCTCTGGGTAGATAGTTTTAAGAATTGTCTAAAGAAAACAAACTCTGATCTCAACCAAATATGTATTAGCCAACTTCTTCCAAATTTCAGAAATTTATGGGGTGCAACAGAATATGAACAAAAAATACTCCTGCTCAAAAACGAATTCCTAACCCTTATTGAGCGTGAAAATAAAGCCGATAGTCCTGCTTTCTCAACCTTATTTGATGCTTGCCTTTACGCCACAGATATCGATTGTTTAAGTCGGCTCAAACTTATTATTTCAATCAATGAGAATGTCCAAAAAAATGATGATCTTATTTTGTTAACATTGATTGAGTGGAAATTAAACCAGAAAGCATTATCGGACACCTATTTGAGTCGATTAATTGCGGCCCATGAAAAAGACAATCAAAATAATGATTTTACGATTGTAAGTTCTGTTTATTTAATGAGAGATCAGTGCAAAGAGGGGTTGGATTACTTAAGTAAGAAACCCCAGACAAATGATAAAACCCCCATCAAGACTCAATTGAATCTTCTTTTAATCGAACTCGAATTATTACGAATCTGTCGCATTAACAAACCCACTTACGGTGAACTTAGAAAAATAATTTCTCGCATTGATAAAAAAAGTACCTATTTACGCTTAAAAGCAGTTACAGAGCTTATAATTTGGCTCTCAAATTCAGAAGACTCATCAGTCCTTTCTGAAATGAAATCTGAAATTATAGATATTGAAAGTAAAATGATTGCCCCATATGTTCCTCGACTGGCCCTTTCAAAGGCTTTACTTGCTGAGAGCCAAGAACAAAGAAAAGAAGTTCTTGATAATCTTGTAAATAAATTAGAATTACAAAATGATTCGGAAAGCCAATATGTAAAGACCGCAATTAAGACCATGCCGTCTTACCTTATTAAAGAAAGCTCCAAAGTATCAAAGTGATTTCAATATTCTTTAAATTTATATTAACTTTATAAACTTAAGGTGCAGAAGAACTTAAAGTATTATAATTGGCTCCTGTTAATTTAATGAAAAAATAAATTGGCTCTCCTTCATCTCAGTCTTTTTTAAAATCACTCAAAAAGTCTTTAACCATCCTTTGGCGTTGAATTAAAATTTCTTCATCTTTTTTCTGTTCGCTCCCATCAGGTCGATTTATTTTATCTTTAATATTCTTAAAATCAGCAGAGCCGAAAGTGGCAATGGCTGAATTGAAGGGGAAGTTTATCAATAGAGGCGCACAATTCTGGTAAATTTTTTGATAAAATGAAAATTGAGTTAAATCCTCTTCTTTTTGTGAAAAAACGATCTCAAGAATTTTTGAGTTCAGAAAGGGTGTTATTTTCTTTTGTGAAATTGCAAATGGAAATAACCAGTTTTTATCTTCATAAAAAAAGCTCATAAATGATGAGATCATTAAAGTAAGGTTATAAAACAAATCAGATTGAGAACTTATATGTTCTTGAAACTCAATTTTTTGTCGATCTCTTGCGAATTCAAAGCCCCGATGACTAACCATTTTATTTCCAAGTATACGTGGCTGCACTTTAAGGGCCTGTCCACCTAAAATCTCACCACCATAAAGTCCAGTTAAAATATGATTATGCACACTGTTTTTCTGACTTCCGACATAAGATTTATTTTCTTCAATAACCCTTTGCGGGAAGCCATAATCTATTTTTAAAGAAAAATGTTCTTTAATCATCTCTACGATTTTCGAGTCGTAGGGTATGGCGTGAGGGTCAGCGGCAACATTATCGAACAAATATTTTCTCAATTGATGGGACTTTTGATCAAGAGTTGAAAAAATAAGGCGAGAGTCAGCACCACCTGTGAGAGTTATCCAATAAATATCAGTCGTCTTTAATAAGTGTTCAACCGACTCTTTAAGAACTTCATAAAAAAGGGAGCTGTCCTTTTCGTCACTTATTCTCAAATTTTGAGGTTTTGATTTTTTTTGAGAGGAGACAACAGAAAAATCTTGAATCTCTAAATTATGCAAAGGATGACCCATTTTTATCTTATTAAAAAGCGTCCTCCCTGGTGACAGGTTCCCATAGATTAAAAGTTCGTCTAATGCCAAGGGGTCAATTTCGGCTTTAACATTCAAAAAATGGAGAACGGCCGGAAAATAATTGGTTATCACTAACTGCCCATCACAGGACGCATAAAAATAGGAGAACAGGCCATAAGGGTCAGTTTTTACTGTAACTTTTCCTTTCTCATATCCAAATTTGAGAAATAAATACGGAAAGTTAAAATTTACAAAGTTTTCAGTATCAATCGGGTAGGCAGAAGATTTATGAATATCTCTTCCGCAAAAGAAAAACCCTGACTCCTCTCTTATTTCAAAAGTATAGTTGTCATTAAAACTCTCAAAAAATAATTGAAAACTTTTTCCCCTTTTGTGGAGTAAGTTTTGTCCTCGGCAAAACCTTTTTTGAGCGGCTTTGAGACCTGTTTCGTCCTGTTCACTCAATCCAGGACTTTGGTACGTAAACAAAAAACGATCCACTCAAATCCTCTTCAAGTCAGCGCAGATGTTTCATTCTGAAGCATTTATAGTAAGTCTCGTTGGCAAGCCATTTTGAGTCATCAAAAATGTTGCCAACCTTAAACCATGTGCTACGATTATAGAATGACAAGAAGGGGTTTACTGAGTCTGATAGCACGAGGAGCTGCTCTTTGCAGTGTGGGCGCTGGGTCTATTTTTTCTTTCCGCTCTCGAAACTATTCTATTTCTGATTTTTATATATCGAGTCAATATCCAGAACAGCTTTTTGCTTCTACTGCCGATTTTTGGAGTTACCACTATGACTTAGTAGGCGATAAGGCCAATCACAACTTCCTTGAGTCTCGACGACTTCTTTCTAAACGATCATACCTCTTAGAAGACCAAAAGACTGTTGTCGTAGAGCAAGTATTCCGAAGCAAGGCCGATTATCTAATGCGTGAACAAGTCAAAAACCTCCTAAAACAGCACAATAAGGCCAATGTCGGCGTACTCCATATCAAACAAGAGATCAAAGTCTCTTAGAGAAACCATCCTTTTTGATTTCAATTATCCACATTTTTTGTTAAATCTCAGTAGTTAAATCCCCCTTGTTTAGGAGACTGGTT
>JBGSSY010000368.1:0-24308 GCA_041736775.1 Bdellovibrionales bacterium
TACTCACCCAAAGGATTCAGCTCCATGAAAAAACAGCTTGGATGCTAAGATCTCTGCTTGATGAGTAGAAATTTAATTCCTTATCAAAGGGTCCCTTTGATAAGGAGCCTTAACGGCCAATAGAAATTAAGCTCACTCAAAAGCTAACCAAGCAAAACAGTAAGTCATTGTAATTATTAGATATATCTGTTTCTGTTCAGCATCTCATTTTGTTCAAAGAACATTGAACAAAATTAAAATGCAGGATATACTCATTTTATGGTCTTAAACCCCTTGGTCTTTTTGATACATCTTTTAGCCACTTTTTTTATGACTGGTGTGATTTGGATCATTCAAAGTGTCCATTATCCTTCCTTTCAGTATGTCTCGTCTGAAAACTTTTTTAAGTTTACTCAATTCCATCAAATGGCTATGACCTGGATTGTTGGCCCGATGATGTTGGTTGAACTCATAACGGGGCTCTATCTTTGGTCCCAAAATCCTCTTAATATTTATTGGTTTATTCTTTCAAGCCTTATTCTCCTCATCTGGCTATCCACCTTTTTTCTCAGCGTTCCCCTTCATGAAACTTTGGTCTCACAAGGCTATGACCTCAAGGTGATTCAAAAACTCATTTTTACCAATTGGCCGCGAACTATTTCGTGGTCTCTTCGCTCAGTCCTTCTCATTCAATTGGCGGCTCAATATGTCTTCAGTCAAAAAGTCTAATTCTCTTTTTATTGTTCTAGGCGATCAACTTTTTGATCCCGAGAAAGCGCCTTTTGAAAAAGGCGATAGAATATTTATGGCAGAAGACGATGGTCTGGCCACTCACTTTAAATATCATAAACACAAAATTATATTATTTTTTTCTGCCATGAGAGCCTACGCCGAAGAGCTCAAAAAAAGAGGCTTCGAGGTGACTTACTTAAAATGTGAAGAGAATGATTTTAAAAAACCATTCGTTGAAAAACTGAAAAAAATTGTCAAAAAAAATTCAGACATTAAACTGATCAAATACTATCAAATCAGTGACTTTCATTTTGAACTTGAAGTTAAAAAAGCATTCAATGAATTAAAAGTTCATCACCTCGAATTGGCTAATCCCCAGTTTCTGACTTCAAAAGAACAATTTTCAGAATATTTAAAGGGTTCTAAGCGTCCCTTTATGAACACCTTTTATGTTCAGCAGCGAAAACGTCTGAATATTTTGATGAGTAAAGATAACAAGCCCCTTTTTGATCAATGGAGTTTTGATGGTGAGAACCGTAAAAAATATCCAGCGAAAATTACAATTCCAGAACAGTCGAAACTACCTCCGTCTTCACTCCTCGAGGAGGTCAAGAAGCAGGTTCAAAAAAAATATCCCGATCATTTGGGTTCGGTCGAAGATTATTGGATCCCTTACACAAGAAGTCAGGCCTTAAAATCCGTTGATTATTTTATTAACGAAAAACTTCCATCCTTTGGGCCTTTTCAAGATGCTATCAGTCCCGATGTGGTTTTTGGCTTTCACTCCGTTATATCTCCCATGATGAATTGTGGTTTGATAACACCAGATGAAGTGATTGAAAGACTGCTTAAAAAAGTGAAGGTCAAACAAGACAATATCTCATCCATTGAAGGGTTTATTCGCCAAATCATTGGCTGGCGCGAGTTTGTTAAAGGAATTTATGATCATTATCGCGAGCAGATGGAGAATGATAATTTCTGGAACCATACTCGAGGTCTCAAGGACTGCTGGTATAATGGCTCAACCGGCATTCTTCCTTTTGATGACTCAGTGAAGAGGCTTAATCGATATGGCTACACTCACCATATTGATCGTCTTATGGTACAAAGCAATCTCATGCTTCTCTGTGAAATTGAACCTCGACAAGTTTATCGATGGTTTATGGAGTTGTATGTCGATAGCGCTGACTGGGTCATGGCGGCCAACGTCTATGGCATGGGGCAAATGAGTGAGGGGGGTATTTTTGCCACCAAACCTTATATTTGTGGTTCGAATTATCTCTTAAAAATGAGTCATTATAAAATGGACGACTGGTGTGTTACACTCGATGGACTTTATTGGCGATTTATTGAAAAACATAAAAAGTTTTTCAGTAAAAACCCACGGCTTTCGATGATGGTAAAGACGCTCGATAAGATTGATAAAGGGAGACGAAAAGAGCTGAGTTCACGAGCTGAGGACTTTCTCAAAAAAAATACGATTCAATTAAAGTAAAAATAAAGAATTCAGGAGAAATAAAATAGAAGTTTCAATTGTGTGAGTCAAAATAGAAAATTGATATGAATGGTTTGAAAAATAGAGGACTTCAATTTAAAAGGCAGAAGCTTCTAAACAATTCAATGAAGAATTGTGAGATTAAGAAATAAAAATTAAAGAAATAAAACTTAATCAATTAAAACTTAAAGAAAAAAACTTAATGAAATAAAGAAACGCACGATGAAACAGAGGAAATCATGTCATTGCAAAACAAAAATATTTTCATCACAGGGAGTAATCGAGGCATAGGTCTCGCTTTGGCTGAAAAGGCGGCTCAAGAAAAAATGAATATTCATTTGGTGGTTCGCGCCCGTGACCCACAAGTTGAAAATGACCTTAAAGAAAGGGGTGCCCCTCATGTACAGACTTGGGCTCTGGATATGTCTGATTCCAAGAGTATCGATTCTTTTATTGCGAGATTGACTGAGTCAAAAATCCATCCGGACTTTTTTGTAAATAATGCAGGACAACTGACGGGTGGTCTTTTAGAAGAACAAGATGTTTCTAAAATCTACCAAATGTTTCAAGTGAATCTTGTTGGGCTCACTCATTTGACCAGGCTTCTCTTACCACTCATGTTAGAAAAAAAGAGTGGAAAGATCATCAATAACGCCTCAGTCTCAGGCCTGATGTATTTACCCTGTGCAAGTACTTATGCCGCCAGTAAAGCCGGTGTTGTGGCATTTACCGAATCCCTACGCCAAGAACTTGATGGAACAGGGGTTTCGACACTTTTAATGATTACCCCCGGGGTAAAAACACGAATGTATGATGAGATACCTGACCTCTATTCAACCCACTTGGATCTCAAATTTTTGTCTTCAATACCGGCTGAAGAATGGGCGGAGTTGGTCTTTGATGCAATTAAAACAGATAAGACAATTTGTTGGCCCAAAGGTCGATCTCATATTGGGGTCAAATTGGGTCAGCATTTTCCAAAAATATTAGCACGTATGGTTAAACCTTACTTCAGGAGATGATTTGATTCAGTGGATCTTATTTCCTCTTTCGATTTTTCTCTACGTGATTTGGCTTCTCGTTTGCCTTGGTCTGGCTTTGGTTTCTTTTGTCATTCCAGTTCGTCCCCAAAAAATCGACTTGAATCAGGTTAAAAATAAAAAAACAGTTTGCCGACATCTTAATGAGCGCGGGCGACTCACTGATCAAGAATATAATTTTGAAACCGAGCAGGTAGCGGCTCATTATGACAATTTGACCCTAAAGGGTTATCTTTTTATTATTTCTCCACTTCTTTTCTTTATGAAGTTCATCAAAAAGTTAGAAGATCTGATGCTGTGGTTAGTTTATCAATGGATTAAAGCCCATAAAAAAATATTCCATCGTCTTAAAATGCCAACTTTTGAAGGTCACCTTCCCCATGTTCCTTTTTATACAACATGGATCACTCATACCTGTGTTTGGTTGGCTCAGCGTGTGGGAGTGACAATTTCTCTTATGCAGTCCCTGTTTTTATTTTTACCCCCCTTTCGCGAGGAACGCTAAATGTCTGAATCATCATCTCTCATCCCAAAATCAAGAAAAGGTCACCTGTTTAAAATGGCCGCTCGTGTCGCTATGAAACAAGGTGAAAAGTTTTTATCCGCGGATCATTCAAAAAAACTTCAAGTTCTCATCGACCAGGCCGACATTGTGGTCAACCATGTTGGTCGCTTGAAAGGGGCTGCGATGAAGGCGGTCCAAACTCTCTCGGTCGAAGGTTATGATTTTTTGCCTCCAGAGGTGATCACTGTCCTTGAAAAACTTCAATCTCAAGCGCCTCCGGTTGATCCAGAGATTATGCATCAACAAATTCGACAAGAGCTCGGAGAAGAACGCTTTTTACTGTTGAAGGATTTGAGCACAACACCCTTAGCTGCAGCCAGTATCGGCCAAGTTTTTACCGCGACCTACCAAGGCGAATCCGTAGTCGTTAAAGTTCAATACCCTGGTATCGCTGAAAGTGTCGATGAAGATATTGATACTCTGAAGTCGATCCTTAAAACCTTTGTATTCTTAGCGAATAAAAAAGTGGATATTGAAGATTTGATGGAAGAGGCGCGAAGAGTTTTAAAACTTGAGACCGATTACATTCATGAAATTGAGTCATTAAACAAGTATCGTGAAAACTTTAAGAACTCAGTTTACATTGTTCCCAAAGCGTATCCCGAAATGACGACTCATAAAGTGATTGTCCTTTCTCATGAACCTGGAAAAGAGTTCTCAAAGTGGCTTAAAACTAAACCCAGTCATAAAGATAAGCAGCAGGTGGCTGAACAGCTCCTCAAGCTTTATATCAAAGAATTTTTTGAAAATAAATTAGTCCAGACCGACCCCAATCCCGCCAATTTTCTCATCAACGACAAAAACCAACTCATCCTGCTTGATTTTGGCGCCACAGTTTATTTTGATAATGATTTTGTCAAATTCTACCAAAGACTTCTTCGAGCCGTTTTTGCCCAAGATAAAACCGAAATCGAGAAACAAGTGTTTGAACTTAAATTTTTATCTGACAAAGAGAGCCAACAAACCCGCGATCTATTTATCGATTTTTTAATCTATTCACTTTCGCCATTCGACCCCGACGATCAACCTTTTGACTTTTCTGATTCTACCTACAGCACCGAAGTCAGAAGACGAGCCCTTTTGGTGACCCGTGCCCTTAAATTTTCAGCCCCCCCCAAACAACTGATCTTTCTCCACCGAAAATTAGGTGGTATTTTTATGCTCCTCAAACAACTCGATGCCAAAGCCGACCTCATGTTCTTCCGAAACCTCGTCATCGAAAACGACTACGGCGCCGACCAAACATAACCCTCATTGTTGTCCACGTTTCTTAATCCCTTTCTTAAGCCCCCCATAAATTGACCCCGGCTCCTGCCTAACCTTAATTTTTGCCCTTCGGGCAAAAACGCATCGGCATTATTGTTGTCCACGTTACTTAATCCCTTTCTTAAGCCCCCCATAAATTGACCCCGGCTCCTGCCTAACCTTAATTTTTGCCCTTCGGGCAAAAAACGCATCCGCTTTAAGGAGATCAATTTATGGGGGGCTTAAGAAATGGATTAAGTAAGAGTTCTCAATAATGAAAATAAATTAGTTTTTTTTAAGAAGAATTGAGCTTGAAAGCGTTAGTACTCAGAATTGCCCGTCTTTGAGTGGTCGGTTGGTGTTTGGATCTTTGAAAATTGCAAATGGAGTTGTTGGAAGTTTGATAATTTATAAAGAAAAAAAGAAATAGAACAGAAATAGATAAAAAAAGAATAGAAATAGAAAGAAAATGGAATAGAAAACATATAGATAGAAGAAATATATAAAAATAGATATATCTAAAAATAGATATAGATAAAAATAAATAAAAATAAATAAATATAAATAGATGAAAAATGAAATCAGTTTAACTTGATGAGTTGAGACTGAGAAAAGTTGAGGACGAGAAAAGTGTTGAGAAAGTGAATTTTTCAAGTTTGGCGTCTGTGGAGGTCATTTTTTTAATTCTGTTCAAAGCGTGTCAAAAATAAAAGCTAAACAATTAAACTAGTTTTCTTAAAAAATCCTTGTTGATTCTTTTATAATTTTATTTTGAACATTTTAAGGATTTGGGTGCCCATTGAGATTGAGGGAGAGAGAAGAAAACAGATCTCCTCAAAGCGGATGCGGTTTTGCCCGCAGGGCAAAATTGAGGTTAGGCAGGAGCCGGGGTCTGTTTTCTTCTCTCTCCCTCAATCTCAATGGGTGACTGAGGCCTTTCAATCGACCCATTGAGCCTCCAAAAAAGCAGCGAACAAAATAAGTTTGAAAAAAATGAGTTAGTTTAAAAAATTCAAGAAAGGACTTTGAGGACTTGGTCAACAGTGAGAGTTTTCATGCAGTTGAAATGAGTGAGGGGGCAGGTGTTGCCGCCATGAACATGGCAGGGCCTGCAAGGAAGATCATTATTTTCTATGACTTGGGTGTTTTTGAAAACGGGATAAAAACCAAACTCTTTGGTGGTGGGACCAAAAAAGGCAATGGTTGGTTTGTTCACGGCAATGCCAATGTGCATGGGGCCAGAGTCGGTGGTCAGAAGAACTTTTCCACTTGAAATAATCGCCTTCATTTCATTGAGACAGGTTTTGTTGGTGAAATCTCGCAGCAGAGGAGATTCTGGTAAGGCCAGAGACTGGTCGCTTTCACCGATGACAACGACCGGAGTTTTTTTCTGAAGAAGTTGGTCAATGAGTTCTGTGAAATAAGGCCAGACTTTGTTTTTTTGACTGGCGTAGGGGTGGATAATAACAGCTTTTGAAAAATCGAATTCTGTGGGCTGATATATAATGGGCTTGGCAAAGAGGCTTGGTCTTAAGATTTCGGTCTCAACCTCTTTAAGCTCAAAAGCCTTTTGGAAAACTTGATAATATTTTTCAGTGACATGCTTTTGCAGAAGCTCTCTGCCCTTTTTTGTTTTGGCAAACAAACGGCGCTCGCGAGATTGTTTTTCGATGTGATAAAATCGAGCTCTTAAAAAAAGTTTGAGGAGATATGATTTAAAATTTCCTTGAAGATCAATAACGACATCGTACTTTTTCAGTTTTCTATATTGATTCATCAGAGTAAAGAGACCAGAGCCTTTTTCAACGACAATCAATTGGTCGATGTCGAGGTGCCCTTGCAGAATCTCGGCACCAAGACTTGAGGTGAGAAAATCAACTTTAATATTTGTTTGTTGATTGATAAAAGTGCGAAGGGGCCCGGTGGTTAAAACCACATCGCCAAGAGCACTAAAACGAACCAATAAAATATTCATTCCTTAAAAAATAACTCTTCTTTGTGAAGGCGGCAAGTCTTGCCTCGTCTCTGAGAGAAGAGAATTTTAAAAAGCCTTGATGTTAATAAAATTGAAAGATTTTAGATAATATTGAGACGATTTTTCTTTTTCACCATCAATAGCATGGTTGTGCCACCCAGGACACCAAAGGAGGCCATGATAACATACCAATAAAGGTAACCGTGAGAGTCTTGGGTTAAATTGAGGACATAACCGGTGATTAAAAAAGAAATAGCTCCACCAAAATATTGAAAAGAATCAATAAGGCCTCCAGCAAAGCCGGCCATTTTTTTGCCTCCTATATCCATGGGAGCGGCGGATCCAATCAAGGAATGGGTGGAGTTCACCGTTAATGCAATAACGATGAGGGTGATACAACCAATAATGATACCCGTGGTGTCGGGCTTGACCAGATCCGCGAGCGTAAGCAAGGCCGCTGCAGCAATTGATAGTGCTTCGAAAAAGTAGAGTTTAACGGCCAGAGGACCTCTCTCGCCATTGTATTTATAGTCAGAGAGATAGCCTGAAATCAGAGAGCCCATAAAAGCAAAAAAAGGCATGGCCATTAATGTAAGAGAGGCGATCATGGGGATATCTGATTCCATATTAAAACCCAACTGGTCTCTAAAATAGAGAATTGAGAGTTGATCTAAAGAGTGGCGCACACCACCTGTGCAAGCATAGGCGACGGCATAAAACCAAATCAGGGGATGAAAGACAATGGTTCTAAAACTGTCTTTAATAGAAACTTTTACCCCATGACTACTATCAATTTCATCGACAATAACGCCATGAAAACCAGCTTCTTCAGGAGTTTCTTTCACGACCAGAAGGCAAAGTAGGGCTGCAATCATGGTAAAAATCGGTGGAAACATAAAGACCGAACGCCAGTTGCCCGAATTGACTAAGACTATGGAACCAATCATAAAGCCACTGTTTAAAAGGAAGGGGGCCATTCGACTGATGGTGATTTGACCCATTTGAATCATGCCGCCAAATATTCCTGAAAAAGAACCGCGTTCGTTTCGCCGAAACCAAGCCGCATTGATTTTGATCAACCCCGGTGCACCAAAAGATTGCAAATATCCATTGAGAAGAGCCAGAAGTGCGAAGGCAAAAAAATGACTGACTAAAGAAGAGAATCCAAAAATAAGATTAATCACTATGGTCCCAAAGGCCCCAATCAGAAGACTTTTTTTACCGCCGATCACATCTGAAAAAAGTCCATTGATCAATTGTCCAACACCATAGGCTGTGGACCATACAGCAAAAATAAATGAAATATCATTGATATCAAAACCAAATTCAGTTTGAAGACCGGGCACTGCGAAACGAAAATTGTAGCGGCACATATAATAAGTCGCGTACAAAAATCCAATGGAGCCCCAGTTTAAACCGCGGCGTTGACGAAATCCCTTTGGATAATCATGGTTCAATGAAGGTTTCTCCTCTTTTAGGTAAACTTAATTAAAATAATTAACGATCGTTGATTAATCTTTGCACCACAGAAGGATCGGCAAGGGTGGTGATGTCACCCAATTGGTCCTCTTCGTTACAAGCAATCTTTCTTAAAATTCGGCGCATAATTTTGCCGGATCTGGTTTTAGGTAATTCTGGAGCCCAGTGAATGTATTCACAAGTGGCAAAAGCTCCAATATCTTTTCGTATATGCTGATTCAGTTCTTTTTTGAGTTCGTCACTGTATTGAAAACCATTGTTGAGAGTGACGTAGGCGTAGAGCCCCTGACCTTTTATATCATGGGGAATTCCGACAACGGCCGCTTCAGCAACGGCTTTATGCTCAACCAGAGCACTTTCAACTTCAGCAGTGCCAATACGATGTCCTGAAACATTAATCACATCGTCCACTCGTCCTGTGATCCAGTAATAGCCGTCACTGTCTCGATGGCAACCGTCACCGGTAAAATAATAACCTTTATATTGGTTAAAGTAGGTGAGTCCAAAGCGTTCGTGATCTCCATAAATCGTTCGCATTTGGCTGGGCCAGGGAAATTTAAAAGCAAGAACACCAGAGGCGTCGCCTTCAAGTTCTTTTCCGGTTTGTGCATCAAGAATAACGGGTTGTGCTCCAAAAAAAGGAAAAGTGGCAGAGCCTGGTTTGAGAGTTGTTGCAAAAGGGAGTGGTGAAATTAATATTCCACCGGTTTCTGTTTGCCACCAAGTATCGACGATGGGGCAACGTTTTTCACCGACCACTTCATAGTACCAGCGCCAAGCTTCAGGATTAATCGGTTCACCCACGCTCCCTAAGAGTCGAAGGCTGGTGCGTTTGTGTTTTTTAACAAACTCATCACCTTTGGATGCAATAGCACGAATGGCGGTGGGAGCAGTATAAAAGATTGTGACTTTATGACGGTCAACCACATCCCAAAAACGTCCCATGTCGGGGTAAGAGGGAATTCCTTCAAAAATCACCTGAGTCGCACAGTTAGCAAGTGGTCCATAAACGATATAGGAATGACCCGTCACCCATCCCACATCGGCCGTGCACCAATAAATATCACTCGGTTGATAATCAAAAATATATTTAAAAGTCGTGGCGACATAAACCATATAGCCACCCACGGTATGAAGAACCCCTTTGGGCTTTCCTGTTGAACCGGAAGTGTAAAGAATAAACAAGGGATCTTCAGCATCCATCCATTCGGGTGGACAGTCTGCTGAAGCGGTTTCCATAAGATCATGCCACCAGAAATCTCGACGGGGCTTCATTATCAAGGGTTTTTCAGGATACAGTTCTCCTAAACGGCTGAGTGTCATACAAGTTTTAACTGAGAAACCTTTGCGTTCACAAATAGCCATCGCTTCATCACAAATATTTTTGGTGGGAATAAGTTTAGTTCCGCGAAAACAACCATCGGCCGTAATGAGCACTTCACATTTGGAATCAAGTATACGATCAGCGAGAGACTCGGCTGAAAAACCACCAAAGACGACCGAGTGAACAGCACCGATTCGTGCACAACTGAGAGTGGCAATCACCAGCTCATTGATCATGGGCATATATAGAGCGACACGATCCCCTTTTTTAACACCTTGAGCTTTAAGGACGTTGGCGAGTTTACAAACCTGTTCGTGAAGTTGTTTGTAGGTGAGTGTTTTATTATCACCCGGTTCATTGCCCTCAAAAATCAGAGCAGGACGTTCACCATTTTCTTTGAGATGGCGATCAAGACAGTTATAGGTGATATTGGTGAGACCATTTTTAAACCACTCGATTTGAATCGGACCTTGATTGAGATCATAGTTATAATTGAGAACTTCGGTGAAATCTCTTTTCCAGTAGAAATCTTGGCGAGCAATTGTGGCCCAAAATTGCTCAGGGTTTTCAACCGATTGTTGATAAAGCTGTTGGTATTTTTCCATTGACGGAATATGAGCCTTCAAAGCGAGTTTTTGGTTGGGACTAATTTTTATAGGTTCCATAGAATCCCCCTCCTGGATCAAAACAATAGATTTAAAAATAATCCCTAAGAATTTCTTCCATTCAAGGTCAGTGTGCAAGACACGCAGAGACTCTTGGGGTTAAGAGGGGCCATTTGCTGAAGGGATGCGTTAGATTGTTTTTGAATGGACCTTAAGATTCAACCTTTCAGGTGGCCATAAACCGATAATCAGGTAAAGAAGCAGGGAAGTGAGAACGGTCAGAATAAAGGGGGCCTGAAATTTAAAAATATGGTCATAAATGGGGAGTGCAAAAAGACCAGAAATAAGTGCAATGGTGGCAGCCCGCTCTCCCCCTTTCTTAAAGTGAAGTCCCATGAGGGTAATGACGAGGACGCCAGCTGTTCCTAATGAAGAGGCCATTTGCACCAATTGATAAATCGAGTTTGAAGAAAAGGCGATCATAATGCAGGTCAGAGCCGAGAGAACAATAACTAATCGAGCGGATAATAATTTATACCTTTCATCTCTGATTTTAAAAAGGGGAACAATAATATTATGGGAGAGAAGAGCAGAGGAGCTTAATAAAATACTGTCAATCGTCGCAAGAATAGCTGAAATCAAAGATCCCGAGAAAATGATAAAGGCAAAGGGCGGTAAATATTTTTCAGCCAATTTAATGATGAAATCTTCTTGGTGTTCAAATCCGGTAATCAGTGTCGGGCCGAGCAATCCTAAAACGACCGGGATACTGCCCACAAAAAGATAAATTGTTGCTGATGCAAAGGCCGAATTTCTGGCCGTCTTTGGGTTTTTTGCGGCAAGCACACGTGAGATCAGCTCTTGTGCGACCAGTGAACCTAAAATCGGTATGGTCCAGCGATCGAGGCGAGAAAAAAAACTCTCCCCACTCATGACAAAACTCAGTCTTTCTTGGGGAAGACTTCTGAACCAATCGATGAGATTCAAGTCCCTGGGAAAAACAAAAAACAGCAAAGTTAAAAGACCAAGTGTAATCAAAATACCTTGAATGAGGTCAGTAACGATATCTCCGAGCAAGCCTCCGAGTAGGGTGTAAAGGGTGACAAAAGCAAAAGCAATCCAAAGAGTGAAACTTAAATCCCAATCGGTCATACTGGTGACCACTTGGGCAAAAGCTCGCAGTTGCGCCGAACCCCAGAGTAATGTGGATGGTACAATAATAAGAATCGCTATTTTTTCAACCCGCGCACCAAAACGCTGTCTAAAAAAATCAGCAAGAGTTGTGTAACCCCCTAGCCAAAGTTTTGTGGCTAAAAAAAATCCCAGTAAAACAAGACAGAGGGTGTAACCAAAAGGATCAGCACGACTCCCAGCTAAACCATGACTATAAACGGCACCCGATGTGCCGATCACAGTTTCAGCTCCAAACCAAGTGGCAAAAAGTGAAAAAGAAAGGAGCCAAAGGGGAAGATTACGCCCCGCTAAAAAGAAATCTTTTTCGGTCTTAATTCTTTTTGAAATATAAAAAGCAATCAGCAACTGCGCCGATAAATAAAGAGTGATAAAAAGAAGCTTCATAGGTACCTGCTTCCTTTTGGTGAAGCACTTCGTCAATTTCTGAAAGTCATTTTTACTTTATCGATTCCAAGTCATTTTTGTAAGAGAAAAATCATCTTTCTTAAAAGTTTCATTTGTTAAACAAGAATCCAATTTCTATATAAAACGACAAAGGAAATTTGTATGTTCGACCATCTGAGTGAACGTAGTTAGATGTGGAGCAATCCAATTAATAGAGTTAGAAACCTTGTATGGATTCTGTCAATGAAACCATATCCCAGAAAAGTGGCGAATCTGTGAACATTCTCAAAGTGAGACATATCGTTTAAAAACAAGAGGGTTTGGCGATAAACTGGTCGAGTTTGGCTGGACTAAGTGTGAGAAATTAGAAATCAGCCTCAAATTGTCATTTTGAGTCGCCGATATAATCTAAAGACTTTAAAAAGGAGCTTTCTGTGACCTTATCCCTAATGACGTTTGTTCCAGCGGTGGCTGTTGCGGTTGTTTGCCTTATGGTTCTCTCGTACAAGATCTACGCTGAGGCGATGAAGTTTACCGACGAACTGCAGTTCTTCTTAAAACATCGTACGATCTCGGATAATCAAAATCGCGCTCGTTTGGCTGTGTTCAAAACTAAATATGAGCAGCTCGAAAAAGAAAATCAAACTCTTAAAAAGAAACTCAATCAACTCAATATTGAAATGACTGCTTTTGAAGAAGAAAAAGTCGCTGAAGAGCAAAAAATTGCGGCGCAAAAAATCAAAGAAATTGACGAGCTTGAGCTTGAAATCACATCCATTCAAAAGACTTTAAATAGTGATATCAAAATACAATTGGCTAATTATTTAAAAGAAGTGGATGGCCTGAGCCAACGTATTCATAAAGCCAAAAAAGAAATTACCCAAGAGCAAGCCAGCTAATTCAAACTGGTTTTTTTATTCAAAATAATGAAAGCCGATCGTCTCTGTTCAAATCCAGAGAACGGGCTATTTCATGCCGTTGAGTTTGATTCGTATTTCCCATCAAATAATTATTGTTTTGAATGAAGCTCGCTTTTCACTCTCTGGCTTCGACTCAATAAGAGAAAGTCCAGTCGACTTTCTCTTATTTTTTAGTCCTTTTCTTTTTTCACTTTGCGTTTGGTTGGATCCATTTCGCGGCAACGTAAACGGATATTTTTAGGAGTGACCTCGATCAATTCATCATCCTTCACCCACTCAAGTGCGGTTTCAAGGGTGAGTTTTTTAGGAGGAGTCAGCTTAATGGCTTCGTCATTTCCAGAGGCACGAACGTTGGTCAGTTTCTTTTCGCGACAAATATTGACGTTAAGATCTGTACCTTTGTTACCTTCACCGATAATCATGCCGGTGTAAACATCAACTCCGGCTGTGATAAACATGGCTCCGCGGTCTTCAAGGCCCCAAATGGCATAAGCCGTAGCCACACCTTTTCGGTCAGAGATAATTGCACCGGTTCTGCGAGATTCAATCTCTCCGCGATAGTCATCGTAGCCATCAAAGTAAGTGCTGAGAAGTCCCGTACCACGTGTGTCGGTTAAAAATTCAGAGCGATAACCAATAAGGCCTCGGGCCGGAATTCTAAACTCAGCGCGGGTACGGCTTGAACCTTTTGAATTGATGTTGAGAAGAACACCTTTTCTTTCGCCCATTTTTTGGGTGACGATACCGAGGTAGTCTTGTTCAACGTCAATCACGGCCATTTCCATGGGCTCTTTCAATTGCCCATCTTCTTTGTGCATAAGAACTTGGGGTTTACTGACGACAAATTCAAAACCTTCACGGCGCATTTGTTCAAATAAGACAGAAAGTTGCAATTCACCGCGACCAAGAACTTTAAAACTCTCTGGTGTGTCGGTGGGCTCGACTCGGATCGAAACGTTAAACCTCAGTTCCTTTTCAAGACGCTCTTTGATTTTACGGCTGGTGACCTGCTTCCCTTCAAGACCTGCAAAAGGCCCATCATTCACAGAAAGAATTACAGCAACGGTTGGCTCATCCACTTTAATACGGGGAAGTGGTTTTGGATTATCAATGGCCGTGAGAGAGTCACCAATATGAATCTCTTCAAAACCCGCGACAATGGCAATGTCTCCTGCAGAAATAACATCAGTCTTCACTTTTTGACTGGCTTGATATTTAAAAAGCGTAGAAACCTTAATTTTTTTATTGTGATTTTCGTGACAAACGAGAATTTCTTGTCCCACTCGAATGGACCCGGAACGGACACGACCAATCGCCAAACGACCAACGTAATCATCATAATCGATGTTTGCGACGAGCATCTGAAGAGGACCATCAACATCCGCCTCTGGTGGTGGAATACGTTCTACGATCCAGTTATAAAGAACACTCAAATCTTTGGTCAGAACATTAGGATCAGTGGTCGCGATACCGTCGCGGCCAATGGCGTAGATCACATCAAAGTCCGTTTGAGCTTCAGAGGCGTCGAGGTCGATAAAAAGATCGAAGATCTCGCTATGGACTTCATCGATACGAGCATCGGGGCGATCGATTTTATTAATACAGACGATGATTTGGATATTTTTTTTCAGAGCTTTTTCAAGAACGAATCGGGTTTGGGGCAAAGGGCCTTCACTGGCATCGACCAAAAGAATCGCACCGTCAACCATATCAAGAATTCGCTCAACCTCTCCGCCAAAGTCACTGTGGCCAGGGGTATCTACGATATTGACCTTAATACCGTTGTAGATGAAAGAGGCATTTTTAGCAGCAATAGTGATCCCACGCTCTTTTTCGAGGTCCATGCTGTCCATAAAACGTTCGTCGACATCAGAATTTTCGCGAAAAGTTCCGCTTTGTTTAAGAAGATGGTCAACAAGGGTGGTTTTACCGTGATCGACGTGGGCAATAATAGCAATATTACGTATAGGTACAGACATAAGGGTTCCCGCAGAAAGTCAGTTTTTTTGAAAGCTTAAGTTAAACGCCTCTGCCCGGTTTGTCTAGGTTTGTTCCATAGTTTTTAGGTTAAGATTGAGGCTTGAGCCTCAAAGCTCAGGTCAGAATTTTTAATCAAGGAAATAAGAGCGCTCTTCTTCGCTTGGGATACGGCAGGTGTCTTTTTTGCCGAAGAGACGAAATCGGTTCTGAGCCACTCGAGCATAAATCCAATCCAGTAGAAAACGGGGGAGAATGGAAAAAACCAAGAGAATCCGGAGTGGGCCTTTAGAGAGGGCAATCACCTTAAAAACCGCTTGCGAGCGTTGAAAGACTCCCTCCGGAGTCCAAAGGATGAGGGATTCTTTTTTTTCAATCCATTGGGGATCGAGGTGCTTTTGCGCCGTCTGGCCCTGGAGAGAGGCAATATAAAATTGGTGGCCCTTATTAAAGCGAATGAGAGTGTTTATGGATGTATTGCAAAGGTTACACTCTCCATCAAAAAACAGGATCGGCTTGGGCGACTTCATGGAAAGACTATAAAGGAAAAGGTCTCTGTGGACAAGAGAGCAATCTGTGGCTATTCCTTTCAATCGACTCTAAAAAAGACCTTCTTAAAAGGAAAAGTCTTAAGCCTTATAAAGGATGAACTTTTGATACTGGTTAAACTCAAGCGTGACTTACGAAAGAGTGTATTGCGAGGTCATCCTTGGCTCTATCAAGATTCAGTAGAAGTGAATAAGGGCAAAAATGAAGTGGGCCTTTGCCGAGTGGTCGATAAAAAGGGTGAGTTTTTGGCGTGGGGTTTTTACTCTCCGGATAGTGCTCTGTGTGTTCGCATCCTTTCACTCGATAAAAAACAAACACCCGACCAAAAGCTTTATGAAATTCGTCTTCGCAGAGCCCAATCTCTTAGAAAAAGTTTTAAAAACTCTGAAACCAATTGTTACCGTCTAGTTAATGGAGAAGGGGATCTTCTCCCCGGATTTGTGTGTGACATCTATAACGATGTGGCCGTTTTGCAATTTGATGGAGAGAGTTGTTATCAATTTTGGAACCAAGACGAAATCGCTTTATGGCTGCTTGAAAATCTTCCGGTGAAAACAGTTTATTTTAAACCTCGCTCTTCTGATAATCGAGAACCCCAAACCTGGGGTGAAAAATTAAGTTCTCCATTAGTAGAAGTGAAAGAATCGGGCCTGAGCTATTTAGTGAACATTGAACAAGGGCAAAAAACAGGCTTCTTTCTGGATCAAAGACAGAATCGCAAATACATTCAAACTTTTGTAAAAGACTTAAAGGTACTGAATCTCTTTTCCTATACGGGTGGTTTTTCAGTTGCTGCTGGAAGTGGAGGAGCGAAAGAGGTGACCAGCGTGGATTTAGCTCCAGAAGCGGTGAACCTCAGTGATCAAAATTGGCGTCTCAATGGTTTTAAACCTGAGAACCATAAAGCCTTTTGTAAAGATGTGTTTGAGTTTCTTGAAAACCAAAAAGAACTTTGGGACTTTGTGATTGTTGATCCTCCGTCTATGACCCACTCTGAAAAAACCAAACATCGAGCGATGGAGAGTTACACCCACCTTTTTGCCAAAGCCGCTCGAGTGGTGAAAGAGGATCAACATTTGGTCTTGAGCAGCTGCTCCAGTCATATTTCGTTTGAAGATTTTTTTGAAATCATCAACGAGTCACTCTCACTCGCTCGTCGTAAAGGTCAAATTTTACAAGTTGCGGGTCAAGGTTTTGATCACCCCTTTCCCCATTATGGACAAGAGTTGCGCTACCTTAAATTTGTTCACTTGCAGCTGAGTTAAACTTTACGGTTGCATCGATAATTTTAATAGGGATTTATTTCTTATTTCTTATTTCTTATTTCTTATTTCTTATTTCTTATTTCTTATTTCTTATTTTCTTTTCTTTCCCTTTATTTTATTTTTTTTGCCCCTTACTCTTTTTATTTCTTTTCCCCTTCTTCTGATTGTTCTTTATTCCTTTGCTGAGGAGTTTAATAAGAAGATAAAGTGATGGATTAAAAATAAATGTTCCCTTTGAGTTAGGGTCTATAATCACAACAATCTGGGGCTAGAGAAAAACCCCTGTTTTTAAGATACTCTTGAACCCACTCAAAATGCCTTCTTGAGGGGCGGTAATGTCCACTTCTTGAATTCAAGCGTTCAATTATCCCATTAGGATGAACCTTTATAGTTCCGGCAAACATAACAGGTGCTCCGGCAAAAAAACTACTGTGACGAAAGAAGGGGGGTGACAATTTTCGATTCTAATTCACATAGATTTCACCATCAAGCCCAACAACAAAAATTTCATCTATGTATTCACGGACAAGCGTACCCGTTTTTGAATGAATCAATCCATCTTCGCTCATTTCAACACGTTTTATTTCGCGTGATTCATGGGTTAGGTAGGGGGTTCGTGTTCGGAAGCCTTTGTGAGGGATGCCCGTACTTGTCCAATGAAATTCTCCGTAATACTCGTGTCTCATAAAGAGGGGGCGAGGAGCTTTATTATGGCGTAAAAATGGATTCAACCACCCAGAGAGCCTCCCATGTCCACCATCGAAGATGGTCGATTGATAATAGATTTGAGAATAGGTTCTATTAAGTTGATATTTGTATTGGTAGCGTTTTGCCCTGGAATGAACGGGGTCGGCAATCTTGGCAGAAAGATCCATAGCTTCTAAGGCCAGTTCTCTGAGCTCGCGATCGACATAAAGACTGTCAGTAAAAACAGAGGTGCATTGCACCGTCTCACTTTGCACGTTAAAAACAAATATGAACGCACAAATAAAGATTAATTTTTGCATAAGTGAAACTATATAAAATTATAAAATAGGACTATTAAAAAGCTCTTAATCTGAAATTCATACATGGGTGTCATTCGATTAGTCGACTTTCTTCTGTTTGTTGCCAATCAATCTGTGGATAACTGAAGTTTTGTGAAGGCAGGTTCCTGCCTTCACCAGCATTTTGCCCTTTGGGCAAAAGCGCATCCTGCTTGCTGGGGCTTCACAAAATTTCAGTTATCCACAGAGTTGCGAATTAAAGAAAGAAGCCTTCATACTTTTTAAATAAAGCTTATGTGAATCGCTTAAGGAGTTGCCCTCATTGTTCTTCATCTTCTTCTTTATCGAGAATTTTTTTAACTTCATTCATATCCAGTTCTTTAACTTTTTTAATTAGCTCACGCAAATCATCCTCGCCAAGAGCGCCCGGTGAAAAAAATATTTCATAGCCTTCTCTTATCACCATAAGAGTCGGGATGCTTCGAATCGAGAAATGTGCAGCGAGTTCCTGTTCAACTTCAGTGTCTACTTTTCCAAAAATAATTTCGGGATGATCGGTTGCAACTTTTTCGTAAGTGGGCATAAAACTCATACAAGGCCCACACCATGACGCCCAGAAATCGATAAGTACAATTTCATTATTCTCATAGGTTGTTCGAAAATTATCTTTGGTTAATTCTAGAGTCGCCACTTTGTTCCTTTATCTATGAAGTCTAAAAATTATTTTATAATGAGTTTTCAAAAAAATCTTGACCATTTCATTAAGAAACCTTTCTGCAAATAGAACCCAGTACCAATTCAATCATTCCTTTTTCAAACAGAAACAGGTGCCTAGAAATAAGAACTTCTTTTTCAAACAGAAATAGGTACCTAGAAACAAGAACTTCTTTTTCAAATTGAACCAACTACCCATGAGTGCATCCTTTCCACAAAAAGAACCAGGTACCTAGAAGGTACCTAGATTTGCGCGATCATCAATGCAATGCCCACAATAGAGCCTCCGGCAATAATTCCAGCTCCAATGGTTTCTTTATTTTCAACAATCGTGTGGTAGAGGGGAGATCTTTTCTCTTCGGGTTTGCGCGACAAGAGAGAGAAAATCAGAGAGCCCAAGAAAAATTCTAAAGAGACGTTAAAGGGAAGAACAAAGGCAATCCCAAAAGCCACCGGTGAAATCGGGAAGCGACCTTTTGTTCTCTTTCCTAAAATTTCAAAAAGAACACCAAGAACACCACCTACAAGCACGGCATATTGGGCGGTGGGATGAAGGGCTCCAAGGCCCGTAGAAAGCACTTCAGCAACGGCTTTCCAAACAGTCGCACCGGGCATTGGAAATTGTTCTGTTGAGAATTTAGAAATGTCACCAGCAAACATCATATAAAAAACGGGAGTGGCGACAAGTCCTCCACACACAATTCCAATCATGTGTCCTAAAGCTTGGTGGCGCGGTTTTCCGCCCAACATGTAGGAGGGTTTAATATCCATTAAAAGATTAGAGGCACTGAGGCAAACTTCGCTGGTGATTCCGGCGGTGATTAAATTGGTACCCATATTTCCAGGTGCAAGAACAGCATAAGTGACCTGGGTCATTTTACCGAGAGCTCCACCGGGAGTAATGGCAGTAAGTCCCGTGGATTTAACGGCCATAATTGAAAACATAAACACCAATGGAATTGAAATGGCCGAGAGCCAATAATCGATATCAAAAAATTCTTTACCCATAATCATAATGATGATCGAAAGGATAGGAATACCAATGTAAGAAACTTTTTTAGGAAGCTCAATGTGGGCGAGAATGTCTACACTTTTTGCTTTTTTATTTTTCTTAGTTTTAAAGAGTTCAAGGATTGATGAGATGGTATTACCAGAGGCGAGAAAAGAATAAATCGAAGCTGTGGTCATCATCGCAGCTCCTCCCCACAGGGCCCACATCGTGATCTCTTTAAAACTAGCGCCCGTAATAATACCTTTATTGATCAGTACGGGGGCGAGAATAAAATAATTCAGAACAGCTCCGAGAAACATCGAAGAAGTGGCTCGAATCGACATCAACATGCCTGTACCCATCATAACAATCGAGCTATCAATACCGATTGTGAGATTTTTGAGAGGGATACCAGAAATATTCGGTGTAAAATATTGGGCAATAAATTTGCTTTCATAAATCAAATTATCCCAATGTTCAGGAAGAGCTAAGAATTCAATTTTTAATTTTTCAAGCACGGGCTTTGTTCGTAAAAATTCGATCAGTGCGGCTACGAAAGCCCCGATACCAAGGAGCATGGCCTTAACCATTCCGTCTCTGCCGCCTGAAGCGTGAAGATTATCAAGAACAACTCCCGCGGCGTATCCTTCGGGGAAAGGAAGTTGTTCGTCGTTGATGTATCTTTTTTTAAGGGGGAAAGCAAAAAGGGCACCAAGAAAACCAAGAATCACCATCCACCAGTAAGCATGCCACATGGGGATGACTTTGCCAGTGATCATCATATAAGCGGGGAGAGAGGCCATCAGGGGAGAAGTCATATAGCCTGCACTGGTGGCTATGGATTGCATGGCATTGTTTTCTAACACAGTCATTTCACTACCGAGTTTCAGTCGAGAGAGAAGTTTGAAAGTGGCAAAAGACAGAATCACAGATGTAATTCCAACTCCCAAAGTCCAACCGGTTTTAATCCCGATATAAAGATTGGTTAAACTCAGAACAGAACCTAAAAGAGCTCCAGTGATTGCAGAGCGAATCGTGAGCTGTTTCATTTCTCCACGGTAAACATTTTCAAGCCACCAACGGTCTTTTTGTTCGAGTGTCCACTCACGCACTTGATCTTCATTGAGCATTTTTATGGCCATTGATTTTTACCCCTTTTAAAAATGTATTTTTTGAAAAAAGAGGGCCAGCTTATTCATTTTTAGCGCAGGAATCAAGCTCAGGAAAAATTAGTTAAGGCTCTGAAATAATTAAGTTCTCAAGGTCTTTGTGGGGATAGTGATCGGATATAAGTGAAATTAGGAGGGATAAAGCCACCTATAGTGTAACCTTATTTGCTCTCAGTGAGAAGTTAATCACATTTCAATTTTTAGAATTCAGATGGAGATTAATAACCTGGAATCCAGGCAACATAAACTGTAGAACCAATCACAACAAAACTGTAAAGAGTTTGTGTTGTTGCGGTAGTAGCACCATGACCTGGAGGAAGTCTGACAGTCAAGGCATTTGAACCATTGTCTGAAAAAGCATTAAAACTACAAGTCTGAGCAGCCGTTCCTTGAACAGCAAAAGTATAAGTCGCTCCGTCTTTCCTATGATGAAGATTGAAAGCTCCACAGTCTGAGGCCGTATAAGCAAAGTTTGAGCTAGAAAAGTTAATGACACCAGCTGTATCGACAACGGCAGGAGCACTCGCGATTGCACCATTGACATCAAGTTTCACACGCGGAGTTGTTGTTTCAATACCGATGTTACCACTAGAGTCAATTCTCATTCGTTCTTGATAAGATGAGGCTCCAGTTTGATGTCCAAAAACCATATAGGGATTATAAGCGCCGACACCGTTTGTTGAGTATGTCCCGATGTAGCCGGCTTGAGTATTGCCGTCGCTATTTCTAGCAGTCATATAAATATAGGGGCCTCTGTTGTCACCACTTCCTTGATTAGCAAGGGTGAGTCTTGCAGCTGTACTCGCACCACTCATCGGGTGAGAAAGTGTTATGCTACTCGGAGAATAAGTGCTGTTATTATTACCTGTTGACGATAGACTGGCACCACTTGCTTGAACACTTTGCGCCTGCATGCTTCCATACACATGGAAGAGTGTTGAAGGAGTTGTGGTACCAACTCCAACATTTCCATCGGCATCGATCACAAATGGAGTTGTGTCAGCGGCTCCATCATTTACAACAAAAGAATTTCCTGTACCGGTATTTGTAATGGAGAGAACATTTGTACTGGAAACAGAGATATCAGTGCTTGCATCCAAAGTCATAGCGTCGGCAAAATGTGTAAAGTCTAAACTATCAGCTGCTGGAAATACACTTGGAGTTACCCAACTCAAAATCCCCGCACCGTTGGTTTGTAGCACTTGTCCTGAACTTCCATCAACGCCAGGGAGTTCCCAGAGAACATTTGCGGGAATTGAGTCGGGAGCTCTGAAGCCAACAGAATGTGTTCCGTTAGCAGCAAGTTCTTCAAATTTTATGGCTCCACCTTCACCGGCAGCAGTGCCTTTGGGACCAGAGAGAATTGAACCTTCGATATCTATTTTTTCTCCTGGTAAGGTTGTCCCAATCCCAACATTACCGCTATTCTTAATCACCATACGCTCTTGACCTGAATCCGTATTGAAAACTATTTTGGTAGGGGTGTTATTACTCGAGTGATTTCCATCCGCTACAAAATAAATTTTAGAAGAGATACGGCTTGTGGCTGGATTGGTAACAATGCTGCTGCCATTGTAAGAGTTGGACTGTAGCTCTCCAATCACGTCGCCATTTTGGAGATAGTTTCCTCCGGTTCTTTCTTTTCCTAATACTACGGAAGGAGCTGATAAGCCATTTCGAGCAGAAAATATAAAAATATCATCAGCATATCCTGTGACGTTATTATTTCTGATATCGATTCGTCCCAAAGGACTGGTTGTTCCAATACCAATATGACCAATGGAATCGATGACGAAAGGTGTTGTATCTGCAGCGCTGTCATTGACGACAAACGAATCGCCAACGCCATCATTCGTAATTGAAAGAACATTGCCGCCCACCGCAATATCGGTGCTCGCATCTAGCGACATTGCGTCTGAAAATTTATCAAAGTTTAAACTGTCATCCGCAATTGCAGCCGAAGCCGAGGCCCAGCTCAAAATACCGCTGCCATTGGTTTGTAGCAGTTGTCCTGGAGTTCCGTCGGCAGCGGGAAGGGTATACGTGACAGAAGTGACGGCTGCATCGGGGGCTTTAAGTGCGACATAATTATCGTTAGCATTGTTATCAAGTCTGATTTCATCTTCGAAATGAACATCGCCATTGCCGCCGGTTGTTCCCCGAATCACATTGCCTATGTTTAAATAGCTCGAAGTGGCTGCAGCCGGTACATCAGCCATGTGACCAATGATAATATTGCCGGTTCCTGTCTGAAGAGTTGCCGCCGTATTTTGTCCTATAATTGTATTTGCTGATCCGGTTGAAAGATTAACTGCAGCCGATTCACCAAGACCAACGTTATTGCTACCTGTCGTTAGATTTTGAAATGAAAATGTACCAAGAGAAACGTTAGAACTACCAGCTAAGGTATTCATCCCAGCCATGCGTCCGACAAATGTGTTTAATCCACCAGTCATAGCCGCAATTGCGGCATCTCTTCCGATAACAGTGTTACCACTTGAGGTAGCATTGCGACCGGCATCTTCACCAATGTAAACGTTACCAGCACCAGTTATGTTTGCCGATCCGGCACGAACTCCGACAAAGACGTTATCATCTCCTGTTGTAGTCGCGTTACCAGCATTGAGACCAACAAAAACGTTTTCAAGACCTGTGGGATTAGCAGTTCCTGCACCTTGACCAATGTAAAGTCCACCAATGCCCCAATTCGTTGAAACATCGCTGAGGTCATCTAAAGCTTGCGCACCAACCGATGTTGGTGCGACCCAACTCAAAACGCCTGATCCATCAGTTTGTAGCAGTTGTCCTGTTGTGCCGTCTGCGTCAGGAAGTTGCCAAAGAACATTAGCAGTAATGGAATCAGGGGCTCTGAAGCCCACAGAGTGTATACCGTTAGCGGCAAGTTCTTCTAATTTAATAGCTCCACCTTCACTAGCGGCTGTGCCTTTGGGACCAGAGAGAATTGAACCTTCAACATCGAGTCTTTCTGCTGGAACGTTTGTTCCAATACCAATTTGAGTTCCCAAGATCGTTAAACGATCTGCTAGTGTTCCAGAGTCAGTAACTTCTAGTGAAAGGATACCGGTGTGAGTACCGGCGCCCACGGTAGAAGCTCTTGTAATTATTCGAGAGTAAGTCGCGGGTGAGCCACCAGTTCGTCCAGTAGCCTGTACGGCACCAATGTTATCTCCAGCTTGAACATTGTTTCCAGCTCGCCATTTATATAAATCAAGAACACCAATTGAAGTAGCATCGTTATTTGTCGCCCAAATAGAAACTGTTGGATAGCTTGATTCAGCAACGTTTATTTTGCCCCTTGGAGTTAATGAGACGTCACCAACTTTTAGACTTCCGGAATGATCGAAACGCATTCTTTCATTTAAGCCACCATTTAAATTAGTTAAAAAACTGAGTCCCCCATTGGGTGTACCGCTACTGATATCTGAAATATAACCACGAATCCCACCAACGCTGGTTATTCCATTGGTTGTTCTGTTGGCTGAGAAAACCATTCCTGCAGAATTATTAACTGTTGCAACTTCATCATTATGAAGTCTAAGCGCAGTAAAAGAACCAGCAGCAGAACCCGAAACCATTAAACGTTGATTCGGACTACTAGTTCCAATCCCAACATTGCCACCATTGGGTTGCAAAAGAACAAAGCCTTTTGTGACGTTACTTGTAGATTCTATTGTTAAGTTATCACTTGCCGCAGTTCCA
>JBGSSY010000259.1:0-3354 GCA_041736775.1 Bdellovibrionales bacterium
ACCGGAGATAAACAACTTTGATAGATTCAGAATCTCTTTAAAACTGGATTCATTTCTTCCTAAAACTATTCTTTCCACCCGCTGGAGATCAAAAACTTCGTTATCGACATATTCTAGTGAGTTCAGAACCAATGAAAGCAGTTTTCTATTTTTATTTTGCCTTGAAACTTTCAACAGGTGAGTGGCCACGTATTTGAAAAGTTTAGCCAAATCATTATTTTCAGAAAATTCATCATATCTGCATATAACGTTCGTCACATTTCGGAGATTCGCAATTTGTGATTGTGCAACAAGAATTTTTCCTCGCACAACTCCAAGGCATTCATCAACTGAAACATATCGTCGAGGTATGGTTTTCTTGAGTAAAGATGAAAGCCTAGAAGCGAAAATAGAAATAAAAACTTCTAAAAACTCTCCAGACTCATTTCCAAAAAGACTAATCTCAGAATCCTTAATATTAAGATTGTGGGTATAAGAAAGCATGTACATTAAATTTTTAAGTACCTGTGTGCTCTCAACGTCTGAAGATTTCTTCAAGAGCTTGGGCATTATTTCGATTTGATAATTCTTGAAAGAAATGATCCCAATGTTATGTCGAGCCGAGATAGAAGTTCTCGTTATATCGAATATCCTATCTTTCGGTATCAAGGTTTTAGAAATGAAATCAAGTCTATCTAGATCACTTCCCTTAATTGGGAAGTCTATAAGCTCTTTCGTTTCGTATTCACCAAATAGAATTGGATTACGCATTTAGACGATTTACCGCTTCAATAAATTCATGTTCATCCTCTATTTCGGGAGTCAAATGTAATAAGCCTTCTTCACACAAATATTCAAATCCCTTAATAGAAACCACAGGCTTTGCAATTGTGACGAAATCGCCAAGGATCGCTTTTAACTTAAGGGGCTCATCATGAAAGTATTCCATTAAGAGTGGAATAAGGCTCTTATACCAAGCCATTTTAAATTTCGACACTGTTTCAATATTTTCATTCATAAAGTAACTGTGGCCGACTTGAAAATCCCTTCCTAGGAATAATGTGATTTTTTCATTTAGCCGATTAAAGACTGCCTTCAAGTTGAGACCAAAAGTATCATTTACATACTTAGACGAAGGCATAACTTCTACAAATTCAAACCTACGCCTTAAAGCTAAATCCATTATTGCAATCGAACGGTCGGTAGTATTCATTGTCCCAAATACAAATAAATTTTGGGGTAAAGTAAATGGTTCCTTGGAATATGGAAGCGTCAAAGGAACTCGATTCCTGTTTCCCTCACGCTTGTCTTCTTCAAGAAGGGTGAGTAATTCTCCGAAAATTTTACTGATATTCCCACGATTGATCTCATCAATGATAAAAACACTATTTCTGATCACTGTTTCAGGCTTTAAAATTTCATGAAGTCCTGGAAGATTAATTCTTTCTGGGTCAATTTTATAAATACTTGCTTGCGAGAATTGACCTTTAATTATCGCGTCTGCGGGCATACTGCCATCAAATAATACGAGCCAATCCACTTCTCGCTGCTGCTGGAAACGACTATCCGGCTCAAAAATATATTTATCACTAGATACTAAACCAATCGCTCGAAAATAGTGGTTACCATCTGAGACGATAACAAGATCACCCTTCTTCAAAACATTTTTGAGATAGTTTACTGAAGTAATATTGTAATCAGTGTCCTTAAGGCTATCAACCACTCCCTTTAGCTTTTCTTTGACAGCATCACGTGTATTAGCACCGTTAAAATCTTCACCATGCCCATAACCAATAGCAATCCGCCCATTACGAATACACTCAATATAAATGTCTGCCTCGTCGGCAAGGGTCGTATCTCCTAATGATACTTTAAAAATGCGATTGGGATCGATTGGACCCGAAAGACTGTGTGGAATCTTTTTATTTGATCGACGAGATTTATGAACAAATGTCTTGAAGACACCATCTTCTACTTTATACGTAACACCTTTCGATTGAGGGTCTAAAACTGGCCGAATACCTTCGATGAAATCTTCATAAGAATAGGATTGATGGAAAGTAACCATTTCGATAAAACCTTTCGTTTTGTATTCATCGAAAAGTCTAATTACTTCGTCGCGATTATCCCAATCAACTCGAGCACGTTCTGCTTCAGTTAAAACAACTTTAAGAGCATCTTCTATTACACGATGAGTTTTGCCAGTTCCAGGTGGTCCATTATAAATTCGATTAAGGCGAACGGATTTCAAGTCGAAACCTTCACTAGATACAATTGAAGTTAAAACATCCCCAAATGATTCTAAATGAGGCAAAAACTTATTTGTCATTGCCTTATAGATTTTATTATAAATTCTTACCAATTCTGGAGGAGCTTGAGTTAAATATGCACCTTGATTTAGCTCTAGTTTCGAATTGTAAAAGAAAGTAAATTCCGTATCCAGTAATTTTAATAAACGATTGGCGTAGAGCCGGTTCTCTAAAAAATCCTCTCTCTTGAATTCAGGATCAAGCTTTAAATAGTCTTGAAGCTCAAGAAACTGTTCTGTTCCAGAAAGTTGCAAATCAGTATGTACTCGTGAAACACCAGTAAACTTCTCATTATCCAATAAATGGATAACCAGATCTCCTGGCTTAACTTCTCTCATCAACGAATAAGTGTCTCGACCGTCCGCACCTCTTTGGGGTGACGTAAGAAATTTGGTGAAAGGATATGTGGTAGTTCTTCTATCTAACTTAGTTTTTTCAACCCAGACATTTGGTAAGTTTGCCATTTCAGCTCCATGGATAAATTCAACAACGTTTTCTCGCGTGACCGCATCTAATAAAAAGTAGGATCTTTCAGGGAAATTTTCCAATAACGGATATGTGAAATCCATGAGTGAGCAATAGTCCTCTCCATCCCAACCAAGTTTTTCGTAGTATTCTTTTGTAGAGCCATTCGCGATAGGACAAAAATTTGGTCGAAGGTAAGCTAGGAATGGAGAATAAATACCGTCTGTAACATACTTAATCTCTTTGGATTCATAATCACTTACAGCATCTTTGATTTTTTCTCTGTCTGTAGCAACACTAACTGATATTAAGAATTGGCGAATTTGTTCAAGTTTCGCAGGACCAAGCTCATCACCATTAACACTATTCCTACCAGCTCCTGTGATTCCTCTAAGGCCACGAGGATTTTTCAATAATCTATTTTTGAATGCCTCTGCATTTTTCAATCCAAGAAGGTTTAAGTGCGTACTTAAGTTCTCATCTTTGGATTTGAAATTACTAATTTGAATAAGAGCAGTGATTGTATTTACGTTAAATTCATTGTGGATAACTTCTCGTATGAGTTCACCCATGGCATGACAAAATTCAAGCTGCTTTCTTC
>JBGSSY010000065.1:0-2545 GCA_041736775.1 Bdellovibrionales bacterium
GCGCGATCTATCAAGTTACGGATCTTATTCCAGACACTATGTGAACCGCAATCAAGGCCTTGAACCGATTCTTGATAACCGCCTTACCCTCAAAAAACAAAAGGCACCCACTTTTGCGGTCGTCGACGCTTCACTCAGCAAAAAGTCGGGGCCTTGGGACTTCACTTTTGCCATCAATAATCTTTTTAATTTTACCCAAGCTCGTACGGGCGACACACCTTCTAATTGGCACTGGCATTTTAACCATGCCCATTTTGATGGCCTTCAAACTTGGGGGCCTAATATCGGTCGCCAGTATCAACTCAGCCTTTCTCGTCAGTTTTGACACGCCATTCACTGTAAAAAAATTACCATTGAGAGGGGGCTGACCTCGACAAAATAAAGAGCCTCACCATAGTGTTTAATCAGTGGCCATCACCTGCTTTGGGTCACTAATTTGTTTTGGAAGTTGTTTCTGAAACAGAGTATATTGGGTGAAATCATTTTCCGCTCATAGAGAGTTGGATTAAAGGGGTTAAAAGAGTATGAGTTTTATTAAGCGCATCTTTTTCTTTATGTTAGTGAATATTCTTGTGATGACTTCCGTCACAATCTTAACTGGAGTGATTTGCACCTTCCTTTATGGAACTCCCGTTCCACCGAATGGTTCTCTTATCCCCCTTATCCTTTTTTCTGGAATCTTTGGTATGGGTGGAGCCATTGTCTCTCTCTTTATATCAAAGTGGAGTGCAAAGAGGTTGATGGGTGTAAAGATCATTGATCCCAACACTCGTGACCAGCACTCCCGCGAAATCCTAGAGATGGTTCATAATCTCTCACGCAAGGCCCGACTGCCAAAGATGCCTGAAGTGGGTATTTATGAAAGCCCTGAGATGAATGCTTTTGCTACCGGCCCTTCAAAATCAAATTCTCTCGTTGCCGTTTCTTCTGGCCTTGTAAAATCACTTGATCGCGGAGAACTGGAAGCGGTTATTGGACACGAAGTGGCCCATATTGCTAACGGTGATATGGTGACTCTAACCCTGATTCAGGGTGTGATTAATACCTTTGTTATTTTCTTCTCAAGAATTGTGGCTAACCTTATTGCTTCACAATTTGAAAAGAACCGAGCGTTGATTGAATTTGCTTTGGTTATTGTCACTCAAATTGCCTTCAGTTTGCTCGGGTCAATGGTTGTCGCTTATTTTTCGCGCACTCGAGAGTACAGAGCCGATAAAGGGGGCGCACGTTATTCAAGCCCAGAAAACATGATTGCGGCCCTCAGAGCTCTTTCTCGACAAACCATTGCTCCTGCTAAAGAGGATCAATTGGCGGCCTTTAAGATTTCTGGCCCCAGTGGTCTGGCTGCTTTATTCAGAACCCATCCTCCTTTAGAAGATCGTATTGCTCGTTTGCAAAAAGGTTACTAAGATCAGGGAGTGCTCAACTCCCTGACCTCTCGGCAAAAAGGCCTTATCTGTGTTTTCTCAACGGCCCTTTGTTGGTCGTTTTTAGCTCTCTTTCTTAAGTTTGCACTTAAATTTACTGATTCTTACACTATCGTTTGGTACCGAATGGTGGTGCCTTTTTTTATTTTGTTCTTTTGGTATCTGTTTAGAAACGAAGGTCACAAATTAAAAGTTTTGTTGATTCCACCTGGAGCTCTTTTTATGGCTGCATTGGCGTTGTCTTACAATTATTTGGGATTTATGGAAGGGGTCCATTATACCTCCCCGGCCAATGCCCAAGTTTTTATACAAATGGGCCCATTGCTGTTAGCGGCGTCAGGGATTTTTATTTTTAAGGAACGACTTAATCTTGTTCAAAAAGTGGGTTTTTTATTTTGCACTTTAGGTTTTAGTTTTTTTTACTGGGATCGCATGCAGATCAACGGCAATCATCAGGGGGATTTCTACCTCGGCATGCTTTGGATTATCAGTGCCGCCATCGCTTGGGCTATCTTTGCCACTATTCAAAAAAAGTTGCTCCTTGTTTGGCACAGTTCACAAATCAATATTTATATTTATTTGGTGGCCACTCTCCTTTATATGCCTTTTGTGAATTGGAATGATCTTATTCATTTTACTTTTTCAAATCATCTTCTTTTGATCTTTTTAGGCTTTAATACTTTAATCGCCTATGGCTGTTTATCATTAGCCCTCAAATATCTGCCCGCGACCCAAGTCAGTCCAATAATTACATTGAATCCCTTATTTACTCTAATAATGATCTCACTCATGGACTGGCTGAACTGGACCTTCATTCCGGCTGACCCCATAGGATTAGTCGGTTATATTGGAGCTATCGCTGCCATTATGGGAGTGGTCCTTGTTTTGGCCAATAAAAAACCGCAAGGAACTCTTAAAAGGATTTAAAAATTGTCATTTCTGTTTTCGACCTTTTGTTTTGTCTTATTTTACCCTTTAAACGTCAGTTTTGTTTTTGCAAACACAATTGAAATTTCAGCTCAAGCCCGTTGTCTTTGCCGAATTGATTCGACTTGTCGTGAAGACAGTCCACAAATTTGGCTTGTTCCTTACCCTGGAAAACTGGGCGCAACAGAGAG
>JBGSSY010000070.1:0-3044 GCA_041736775.1 Bdellovibrionales bacterium
TTTGAGAATCAAAGTCTAAGAAATTACCAACATGAACTTGACTGCTTGGTAAATTGATAAATTCAACTAAGTCTGGCGAAAGTTCATTCGCTTGCAAAGAGATTCCTTTTAAATATAAATAGTTTGTAAGACGTCCATACCCAGCAAAGGCTTCTAGAGTTTTTTTATCTTTACTGAACTGATAGTAATAATCAAAGTCATATTCAAAGAAGGCTGAATGAGTCTTATATAATCTCCAACTTTCTTCGTACTGATTATTCTTAGTCATTTTAATTCTCTAATTTAAATGTAACTGGACAGCGTAATTTATAATATTTATTTTTTTTAAAGATTTTATTGGGCCTATCGATTCAGATATAGAATAATAGGTTCAATGAAAATTGAAAATATCGACATAAATAAAGCAATTGAAAATGCAAAAAATCAAATTTCCACTGATAAGTCGCTTACTCCTGCACTTCGTTCTACGTTTGAACTTTTGATTCTTATTATTAATCTCATGTCCTCTCGATTTCGAATTAATAGTACCAACAGCAGCAAGCCGCCATCGCAAGATCCAAATCGTATGGGTAAAAAAAGACTTAATAAAGGGTTAAAGCGAGATAAAAAGAAACAAGGGGGCCAAATTGGGCATCCAGGATCAACTTTAGAAAAAATTGAAAATCCAAATGAAGTTGAAGAAATTTTGATCAATAGAAAAACCATACCACCTGGAACCTATAAAAGAGTTGGCTTTGAAACTCGTCAAATCTTTGATATTAAAATTTCAACACATGTCACAGAATATAGGGCCGAAATTTTAGAAGCTAAAAACGGTGATCATTACGTCGCCAAGTTTCCCGAGAATATAACCAAGGCGGCTCAATACGGAAATGAAGTTAAGGTTCAGTCCGTTTATATGTCACAGTTTCAGCTAATTCCATTAGCACGGGTAAGTGATTATTTTAATGATCAGCTAAAGCTTGCGATTAGCAAGGGAAGCATTTCAAATTTTAATCGAGAAGCTTTTGAAAAATTAGAATATTTTCAATACTGGGCAAAAGAACAACTTTTACGATCGCCCTTTAATCATGCAGACGAGACAGGTATTAATCTCAACGGAGAAAGAATTTGGCTGCACAACCTTTCTAATGAAAAAGTAACACTATATCATGCAGATGAAAAACGCGGAACTGAGGCCATGGATAGAATGGGCATTCTTCCTTTTTACAAGGGAATATTATGTCACGACCACTGGAAACCTTATTATAAATATTTGACCATTACCCATGCACTTTGTAATGCTCATCATTTGCGTGAATTAACTTTTGCCTGGGAAGAAGATGGACAAAAATGGGCGAAGAAAATGCATGATCTCCTAAGTGATATAAATGAGCAGGTCAAGAAGTCGAAGAATGGGATTTTGTCTTCTAAAAAAATACAAGTATATCAAAAGCAATATCGTACAATTCTTTCCAAGGGTAAAAAAGAATGTCCATTATCAGAAAAAGTTGAAATAAAAAAAGGTCGCCAAAAAAAGAGTAAATCAAGAAATTTGCTTGAACGTTTAATTAATTTTGAAGCAGATACATTAAGATTTATGAAAGTGAGCGTTGTAAGTTTTACTAATAATCAAGGTGAGAATGATTTAAGAATGACTAAGGTTCAACAAAAAATTTCTGGTTGTTTTAGGTCAATGGAAGGAGCTAGAATATTTTGCAGAGTTAGATCTTATCTAGTGACTTGCAGGAAAAATGGAATCAGTCCAACCGAAGCGCTTAGGCTGCTTATAAATGGAAAATTGCCGGCATTTATAACTTAGAGATTAAATAACGCTGTCCAGTTACAAGGCTTTTTCATTGGGCGTGGCCCAATACAACTGATATACCGCTCATGATTTAGTTTTCCTGTAAAAAAATCTGGGCCTTTCATCTTAGTCATTATAATATTCTTGGATGTATACGTTTTTGGATAAAAAAAGCAGGCAAGAGTTAATTCGTGAGCTCAACATTGAGCGTTCTCGTCGCTACGCGGATAGAATAAGAGTTATATTATTGCTCGACCAGGAATGGACTTATAAAAAGATTGCCGAAGCACTATTTATCGATGAAGGTTCGGTAGCGAATTACAGAAAACGTTATAAGGAAGGTGGACTTGAAGGCTTAATCCAAGATTATTACTCCACGAGAAGAACAAGATTAAGTGAATTGGATGAAATTCAATTAATAGCTGACTTAGATGAAAAGATCTTTGCATCAACCAAGGAAGTCGTTGCGCACATAGGGAAAAAATTTAAAATAAATTTTTCTATTAGCGGCTGTAACAATCTATTGCATCGACTGGGTTTTTCATTTAAAAAAGCTAAGGGCGTTCCTGGAAAAGCAAAGATCGAAGACCAAATCGAGTTTATTGAAAAATATGACGCCATCAAGGCAATTGGTAATAAAATATATTTTGGAGATGCAACTCATCCTCTACATAATACAATTCTTTCTTCTGGCTGGATAAAAAGAGGGCAAGAAAAAGAAGTTTTTACAAATTCAGGCCGTAGTAGAGTTAATATTTTTGGAGCAGTTTCAATTTATGAGTTGGACGTTGTCACTAGAAGTTATGAAACAATAAATCAAGTTGCAGTCTGTGATTTTCTTAAAGCATTAAGAGCAAAAAATCCGAATGGAGAAAAGCTATATTTCGTTTTAGATCGTGGGCCATACAATAAAGCACTATCTGTTAAAGATCTGGCTAAGGAGCTTAATATTGAAATTATTTTTCTGCCTCCTTATAGCCCGAACCTGAATCCAATTGAGAGGTTGTGGAAGTTCTTTAAGAAAAAAGTTTTGTATAATAAGTATTACGAGAAGTTTAAAGATTTTGAATCAGTTTGTTCTTCATTTTTTCGAGGTATACGAAAATACAGAGCTGAACTTAAAACTTTGATCACTGATAATTTTTCACCTGTTGGCACTTGAAAACTTAACTGGCTTCAGTATATTTCAAATAAAATGAACATTACTTCCCCTGAAGTTTCTCAATCTATTAATGATCCAATACCACCTAATCTTTCT